>DATJFH010000350.1:0-63420 GCA_035495815.1 Bryobacteraceae bacterium | reverse complement strand
CGTGATCGAAATGATTCTCGATCGAGGTCTTACTGCGGCCGGTAACGAACAGGATCTGCTCGATGCCGTTCTTCACCAATTCCTCCACCACGTATTGCACGATGGGCTTTCGTGCCACCGGCAGCATTTCCTTGGGCTGTGATTTGGTGGCCGGCAGGAGCCGGGTACCCAGGCCGGCGACGGGAACGATTGCGCTTTTGATCACCTCCCGACTATATTGGATGGAAGGCAAAGAAAAGGCGAATGGACACGGACGTTCAGGAACAGCTGGCGGAACTGCGGCGAAAGATTGCCAGCATCGACCGCAAGTACGCCACGGCGACGCCGGCAACTTTCACGCCGCGCCCGGGCGCGCTTCGTCCGGCGCGCTACTTCGTCGAAGAGCTGATCAGCGGAACCGTGGTGCAAACCTCCGGCGGAGAGCATTTTGAGACTGAAAAGCTGTACGCCAGCCACAGGCGCCACGGCAGCGTGGATATATCCAGCCTGATCGAACTGCCGGAGGATCTGCTGGACTCCCTTTCGGGGGGAACGATCCTGCGCTCGCATCCCCGGCGGTGGGCGTTTCTGGACACCGAGACGACGGGCCTGGCAGGGGGCGCGGGAACCTACGCTTTTCTGGTAGGAGTGGGGAGCATCGACGAGGAGGGATTCCGGGTGCGGCAGTTCTTCATGCGCGACTTCGCCGACGAGGCGTCTTTGCTGGGGGGGCTGGCGGACTATTTGTCGCGCTTCGACGTGCTGATCACCTACAACGGGAAATCGTACGATCAGCCGCTGCTCGAGACACGCTACCGGATGGCGCGGGCGCGGCCGCCCTTCGCGCGCATGGCTCACCTCGATCTGCTGCACGGGGCCCGGCGGCTGTGGAAGCTGCGGCTCGACAGCTGCCGTCTGGTGGAGCTGGAGAACCGCATCCTGGGACTGGAGCGGGAAGGGGACCTGCCGGGGGAGATGATCCCCTATTACTACTTCCAATACCTGCGAACGCAGCAGGCTTTCCAGCTGGTCCCCATTTTTCATCACAACGTGATGGACATCGTCTCGCTGGCCTGCCTCACGGCCGTGGTGCCGTTCGCGTTCCGGTCTCCGGAGGAGAGCACGCTTCGTCACGGCGCGGACCTGGTGGGGCTGGCGCGATGGCTGGCGCAGGCGGCCCGGCACGAGGAGGCCGTGCGCCTGTTCCGCCGCGCGGTGGATCTGGGGCTGCCCGACGAGCTGCTGTTCAAGACCATGTGGGAGATCGGGCGGCTGGAGAAAAAGCTGGAGCGATACGCCCTGGCTCTGGCGGTTTACACGGACCTGGCGGCGGCGAAGAATCCCTATCGCGCGCCGGCGCTCGAAGAGCTGGCCAAATACTACGAGCGGCGTGAAAGAAACTACGGCATGGCGCTCGAGATGACGCGCGCGGCGCTGGCCATTGAAGACACCGCTCCCCTGCGGCGCCGGGAGCAAAGACTGCAGGGGCGGCTGGCCGGCAGGAAACTGCCGCTGACCGTTTCCGGGCCACCGTTGTAAGATAATCGCAAGTCCTATGAAAATCCTGCTCGCGGTTCTGACGTGCGGCACAGCCCTGGCGCAGACCATGTCGATCGAGGAGTACCAGCCGAAATCGACGCTGGTCGTTCCGCAGCATCCGGTCAAGCGCGCCAGGTACCCGTTCATCGACGTTCACAACCATCAGTCGCGCTGCCTGAAGCCGGAGTGCGTGGACAAGCTGGTGTCCGACATGGACGCGCTGAATCTGCGGGTGATGGTGAATCTGAGCGGGGGCTACGGCGACAAGCTGAAACAGGCGGTGGAGGCGCAGACGGGCCGGCGCAAGGATCGCCTGATCGTATTCGCCAATATCGATTTCACGGATCTGGACAACCCCGATTACCCCGCCCGGGCCGCCTCGCAACTGCGGAAGGACCACGACAACGGCGCGCAGGGGCTCAAGATTTTCAAAAATTTCGGCATGGAGCTGAAGGACGGCAAAGGCCAGCGGATCCACGTGGACGATCCGCGCTTCGACGCGGTTTTCGAGCTGTGCGGCAAGCTGAAGATGCCGGTGCTGATCCACACGGCCGAGCCGGCCATGTTTTTCCAGCCGCAGGACAAGTACAACGAGCGCTGGCTGGAGTTGAAACTTCACAAGTCGCGCGCCCGTCCGCCGGACAGGTTCCCGAGCTGGGAAACGCTGATGGAAGAGCAGCACCGGCTGTTCGCCCGGCACCCCAATACCATTTTCATCAACGCTCACCTGGGCTGGCTGGGGTCGAACCTGGCGGAGCTGGGCCGGCTGATGGACAGGCTGCCGAACATGTACACGGAGATCGGCGCGGTGCTGTACGAACTGGGCCGCCAGCCCCGTTTTGCGCGGCAGTGGTTCATCGATCACCAGGACCGGGTCCTGTTCGGCAAGGACATCTGGGCGCCGACGGAATACCATTACTATTTCCGGGTGCTCGAGACGGCCGACGAGTATTTCGATTACTACCGCAAGTATCACGCCTTCTGGCAGCTCTACGGGCTGGATCTGCCGGACGAGGTGCTCAAGAAGCTGTATTACAAGAACGCGCTGAGGATCCTGCCGGGAATCGACCCGGCGCCGTTTCCCAAGTAGCCGGGAATTTGGGGCCGCGGTTTCCCGAGCGGGCCGGTGAGCCGCCGCAGGGGCGTCACGGGCGACGCGCGCTGCGCGAACCCGGGGGACGGCGGTCTACTTCTTGACGGACAGCACGCTGTTGCCGGGATCGAGCAATACCTTGGTTGGAGCCTGCCGCACGGGGATCGTGAAGACCGCCGGCTGGTCGCTGGTTCGGAGCACGCGGATGATGGGCGGCGCGCCGCGTCCGAACTGAATCTCGACCGGGACCGGCACGCTGAAATCGTCCGCCACGCCGCTCTGTTGCAGCGTAACCGTCAGCTTGAGCGCCGGAGCTTTTCCAGCCAGCGTGTATTTCATTTGCAGGGTGGGGACGCCGCTCGAATAGACCCACTGATCGAAAAAGGACTCCAGCTTCCTGTCGGCCGCTTTGGCCGGCAGGAACTCCGCGGCCAGCAATCGGAAACTTTCGGTATCGACCGATTTCCATTGGTACCTTCGCCGCAGCTCGGCGAGGAAAGAGAGAAACCGCTCGTCGCCCATGCGGCGCCGAAGCATGTGCAGGATCCAGGAGCCTTTTTCGTACACGATGGTGTGCCAGGCGGTAGGCGTTTGCGAGGATTCGAGGCGCAGGCCGAGCGCGATCGGGCCGGACGATTCCACGGTACGCCCGCTTTCGCCCTTGGCCAGCAGATCCGCGCGGTATTCGTTCAATACCGATTCCAGGGCGCGGGAGCCTTTGATCTTTTCCACGTACAGCAGCGCGCTGTAGTTGGCGAGGGCTTCGAGCAGCCAGTCATGCTGGTAGCCGGAGGTGGCGATCACGTTCCCCCACCACTGGTGGGCGACCTCATGCGCGTAGAGCAGCTCCGAGAAAAAGAGCTGCTGGCTGCCGCGAAGATGGGTGACGGGCCGCTCGTGGGGGCTGAGGTAAGAGAGAGTCGACAGGTAAATCAGGCCGGGGAAGCCTTGCCCGAAGGCGCCGGGCACAGGCGAAACCGTCAGCGTATGCAGGGGCGGAGGGCCGAAGCGGGCGCTCATGAATTCCAGCGCCGAGGCGACCGAGCCGGCCAGCTCCCGCGAGCGGGCGGCGGGACTCGACGGAATGGGGGCGGCTTCAGCCGGAAAGGCGAGCGGCTGCTGCTCGCGCCGCCGTCCCGCCCAGACCGGCGGCGGCTGCGGCGTGAGAATGACCGGCTGCCGCGGCCTCGCCTCGAGAGCGCGCTCGAGGTTGCGGTTCGCGCAGACCTCGACGGTCTCCCGGCCGCGGGTGATTTTGGCCCGCTCATAAAAGCCGAGGTTGAAGCCCACCATCCGGACGGGCGTGGCGGCGCGGCGGCGGGTGACCTTCCATTCGCCCTCTTCGGTGTCCGACACGACTTCGCCGGAGGAGACCAGATCGAGATCCCGGGGATAGCGGAAGATCACGTTGAAACGCGCGAATTGCAGGCCCCGATTGGGATACCAGTTCCCGCGCGAGCCGACGGCGTACACCTTATTGCCGGCGTCGCTGATCACGGCCCCCTCGTGATGGAATTCGAATTCATACTCCCGTCCGGGTTCGAGCGGCTGCGCCGGAACCAGCAGGAAGAGATCGTTTCCGCGGTCGTGAATCAGATTGGAGCGCACGGATTCGCGCTCGAAAATTTCCGCCGGCCTTCCGTCCACACGGGCCGAGGTCACGCGCATGCGGCGCGAAAGCTCGAACGGCACGGCTCGCGCGGGACCGCCCGGCCGCACCTTCACGCGGGTGACGACCTGCAGGCGCAAATCCGGCGGTACGACCGTGGCCTCGATGCGGAAGTCGTCCACTTCGAACTCGGGAGACGGGCCCGGGCGCTGCCGGTTGCGCACCGAACGGGACTCGAAGCAGGTCCAGACGTCGAAGAACGAGCGGTTGTCCCGGTGCGAAGTCCTGCCGACGGTGATCTGCTGCTGGGAGCGCAGATCGTACACGATATCGAAATTGCCAAGCTGCTTCCCGCCGATTGCGGCGAACAGGAAAGGGCGCGCCACGGGACGCCCGGAGAGCAGGTCGAGCACGAGGCGGGTCTCGAAGCTGCCGGTAATGTTGCGGACCACCGAGGTCCAGTCGGGCGCCAGCGTGAGGCCCATCTCGGGACTCTTCCTGTTAGCCGGATCGGCGCCGATCTGCGTCATCAGGTCATGGTAGGTATCGTCGGTGAACAGCAGGACGGCGGCTTTGAAGTGCTCGTTGAGGTTGGGGGAGCCGGTGAACGACGAGAGCGATTCGCGCTCGCTGCGGGTCGGGGGAAGGAGCAGCATTTCGCCGTCGCCCGCCTGGACGCTCGACACGAAGACCGCCGAAACCGGGGCTCCGGCGACGGGCTTTCCGAACAGGAAGAAGCCGTCGGTAAAGTACAGCCGGATGTCTTCGCGGGTGAGCGTGACGTCATGGACGCGATAGCACTCCGCGGAATCGAGCCCGGCTTCGGAGATCTGACGGGCGAGATCGGCAGCTGCGCCCGCGTAAAGCAGGTTCGCGGCGAAGAAGCAGCACGACAGCCGTAAGGCGCCCATAGGACCAGTCTAGTGCAGCGCTCGGGAGTCGAGCTGCCGGGCTGCCGGGTGCAGCGGGCGGAAGGGCGCTAAATTCCCCTGCTGAGGAATCCGCCGTCCACGACGATGGTCTCGCCGGTCACGAAGCTGGAGGCGGGAGACGCCAGGAAGATCGCCGCTCCGACCAACTCCTCTACTTTGCCCACTCGTCCCATCGGGGTACGGCCCGAGATGGCGGCTTTGCGCTCGGGCAGATCCAGCACATGCGCGTTGAGGGGCGTGCGGAAAAATCCCGGCGCAATCGCGTTGACGCGGATGTTGTACCTGGCCCACTCGTTGGCGAGGCTTTCGGTGAGCAGCAGGACGCCCGCCTTGCTGGCCGCGTACGGCGCGACTTCCAGCAGGCTGACGAAGCTGGTCAGCGAGCAGGTGTTGATGATGCAGCCGGACTGCTGCCGGATCATCTGCCGTCCGAAAATCTGGTTGGCGCGGAAGGAACCGGTGAGGTTGACGTCGATCACCCGCGTCCAGTCTTCTTCGGAAAGCTCGGCGGTGGGGGCCTTTTTCAGAGTGCCCGAGGTCACCACCAGGATGTCGACCTGGCCGAACGCCAGCACCACCTCATTGCAAAGCCTCTCCAGGCTGGCCCGGTCCTGCACGTCGCTGGTCAGCCGCAGGGTCTTCGCTCCCAGCTTCTCGAACTCGGCGGCCATGGCGTCGACTTTGGCCTGATCGCGGCTGCTGGCGATGGTGATGGCGCCGGCCTCGGCGAAACCACGGGCGATGGCCTGGCCGATGCCGCTGGTGCCGCCCAGAACCACGGCCACTTTGTCTTTGATGGAGAACAGCTCGGAAGGAGTCATAAACAGGTAATGATACAATACGAGATCCGCTTTTCCGAAAACTCACCTATGAAATTCGTAACCTTCAGACAAAACGGCGCGCCGGTACCGGGCGTGATCCTGAACGGCCAGGTTGTCGGACTTTCCGGCGCCGGTTTCAAGACGATGCTGGACGTGATCTCCGGAGGCGTGGCGGCTCGCGCCCGGATCGACGAATACGTCCTGAAACCGGCGGCCGGCGACGTATGCAGCCTCGAGCAAGTCCGGCTGACGGCGCCCCTTCCGCGCCCGCCCAAGATCATCTGCGTGGGGCTGAACTACCGGGATCACGCGCTCGAGAGCAACATGGAGATTCCCAAGACGCCGACGCTGTTCTCGAAGTACGCCACTTCGGTCATCGGGCCGGGCGAGAGCATTCTGCTGCCGCGCCTCTCGAAGCAGCCGGACTACGAAGCCGAGATGGCGGTGATCATCGGCAAGGGCGGCCGCTACATCCCGGCGGCGAACTGGCGGCAGCACGTATTCGGCTACACCAATCTCAACGACGTGAGCGCCCGCGACTTCCAGCTGGCCACCTCCCAATGGATGATCGGCAAGACTTTCGACACCTTCGCCCCGATGGGCCCCGCCATCGTCAGCGACGACGAGATCGTGGATCCGCACAACCTGGACATCAGCCTCACCATCAACGGCGAGACGCTGCAGCATTCCAACACGAAGCACCTGATCTTCCGAATCCCGGACCTGATCGAGCATCTCTCGTCGGTGTTCACCCTGGAATCGGGCGACGTGATCTCGACCGGCACTCCGGCCGGAGTCGGGTTTGCCCGCAAACCTCCACGGTTCCTGACCGCGGGCGACGAGGTGATCGTGCGGGTGGAAGGATTGGGAGAGCTGCGGAACCCGGTCGCGGCGGAGGCGTAACGCTCTTCGGTCCCCGGGCCGAAAACAAGCACGCGGCATCGACGATGCCGAACGAGATGAAAATCGGGGTGGGCGAGCCGAACCGCGGGAATTATTCAGATGTTCCGGGGACTCAACTACACTAGAATGTGATGGGCCGCGCCGGGTACGCCTTTTACCCCACACTGGTACTCTGCTCCTTCGTCATTTTTTCTCCCGCACTACTGGGTGAAGCGTCTGTGTACGAAGGCAAGAGGGTCGCGCGAATTGTGTTCGTGCCGCGCGAGCAGCCGCTCGAGCCGGAGGAGCTGCACAAGATCCTTCCGGTCAAGGAGAATACGCCGCTTCGCCTCGAAAGCATCCGGGCGGCGATCGACCGGCTCTACGCCACCGGGACCTACGCCGATATTCAGGTGGACGCGGAACTGCAGGGCAACGCCGTCATCCTCAGGTTCATCACTCAGAACACGTGGTTTATCGGAGGGGTTTCCGCGGACGGCAAGATCAAGCAGCCGCCGACGCCGGGCCAGCTCGTCAATGCCAGCAGGCTCGAGCTCGGCGCGCTCCAGACCGAGGAAAAGGTGCAGCAGGGCATCAGCGGCATGCGCCAGCTCTTCGAGAGCAACGGTTTTTACCGGTCGCGCGTGCAGCCCCGTTACAGCTACGACCAGCCCACCAACCAGGTCCGGATCAACTTCGATGTAGACAGCGGCGTCAGGGCCCGCTATTCCACCCCCGATGTCGACGGCGACCTCAAAATGCCCAAGGAGAAGGTGATATCGGCCACGCGGTGGAAAGGCTGGTTCGGGTGGAAAAAAGTGACCGAGGCGCGGACTCAGAAGGGGCTCGACAACGTTCGCAACCGGTATCTGAAGCAGGACCGGCTGCTGGCGCGAGTGACGCTGGAGAAGATGGAATTCAACGAGGACTCGCAAACGGTAAGCCCCACGCTGCAAATCAGGGCCGGCCCCAAGGTGGCGATCAAGACGATCGGCGCGAACGTGTCGCGGGGGAAACTGCAAAGATATGTGCCCGTGTTCGAGGAGCGCACGGTAGACCGGGACTTGCTGGTCGAGGGGCAGCGCAATCTGCGGGACTACTTTCAATCCCGGGGATACTTCGACGCGGAGGTGGAGTACAAGGCTCAACGGGTGATCAACGACAGCATGGATATCGATTACATCGTGAACCTCGGCAAGCGCCACAAGCTGGTGAAGGTGAACATCTCCGGCAACCGCTATTTCGACGCACAGACGATCCACGAACGGATGTACCTGATGCCTGCCTCCTGGCAATTCCGGCAGGGGCGGTACAGCGAGAGTTATCTGCGCCGCGACGAGGAGGCGATACGGGACCTCTATAAGGAGAACGGCTTTCGCGACGTGAAAGTCTCGTCCTCGGTTCAGGACGACTACCGGGGTCAGACCGGCCAGATCGCGGTCGAAATCCGGGTCGAGGAAGGACCGCAGTGGCTGATCTCGCAGCTCGACGTGGCGGGCATCGAGCAGCTTCCGCGCGAAGAAGTGATCTCGCTGTTGAGCTCGAGTCCGGGCCAGCCGTTCAGCGAGCTGAACGTGGCGATCGACCGCGATTCGATCCTGACGAAGTATTTCAGCGAGGGGTTTCCGAACGCGGCGTTCGAATGGAGCTCGATCCCGCCGGCGGCTCCGAACCGCGTCGACCTGCGTTTCGTGATTCGTGAAGGCGAGCGTCGGTTCGTAAGGCAGGTGCTCACCAGCGGGCTGGACACGACGCAGCCTCAACTGGTGAACCGGAACATCCTTTTGAGCCCGGGCGATCCGCTTTCGCAGCCGAAGATGGTGGAGACGCAGCGGCGGCTTTACGATCTGGGCATCTTCTCGACGGTCAATACCGCCATACAGAACCCGGAAGGGGAGACGCAGAACAAGTTCGTGCTGTACCAGATGGACGAGGCGAATCGATTCTCGATCGCGACCGGTCTCGGCGCGCAGATCGGACGTATCGGCGGGGGCAACAGCCTGGAGGCGCCGGCGGGAACGGCGGGCTTCAGCCCGCGCGTCTCATTCGATGTGAGCCGGCTGAATTTCCGCGGTCTCGGACAGACGCTGAGCCTCCGTACGCGGCTTTCGAACGTCGAGCAGCTCGGCCTGGTGAGCTACACCATTCCCCGCTTCCGCCAGGCGCCGAATCTCACGCTCACTTTCACCACGCTTTACGACGACACGCGCAACATCCGCACCTTCGACGCCAAGCGGGAGGAAGGGACGGTTCAGGTGTCGCAGCGGCTGTCGAAGGCGAATACGGCTCTCTACCGGTTTACCTACAGGCACACCAGCGTGAGCTCCCTGACCATCGATCCGCTGCTTGTCCCGCTGCTCTCGCAGCCGGTGCGCATCGGGCTTCTGGCGGGCAGCTTTATTCAGGACCGCCGCGACGATCCGACCGAATCGCACAAAGGCGTGTACAACACGGCCGACTTGGGCTTCTCGTCGAAATACTTCGGGTCGCAATCGGGCTTCGTGCGGTTTTTGGGGCGCAACACGACATACCATCCGGTAGGCAAGCGGCTGGTAGTGGCGCGGTCGGCGAACTTCGGCTGGCTGCTGCCCATCGGGACGCAGCTCGAACAGCCGCCTGTTCAGAGCACGGGAGATATCTTCTCCCGCGTGGCGCTCGAGGATATTCCGCTCGCCGAGCGTTTTTTTTCCGGCGGCGGAAATACGCACCGTGGCTTCCCGGAGAACCAGGCCGGCCCGCGCGATTCGGCCACGGGATTTCCGGTCGGGGGGCAGGCGCTCCTGTTTCTGAACGCCGAATTGCGCTTTCCGTTGATCGGAGATAATGTGGGCGGGGTTCTGTTCTGGGACGCCGGCAATGTCTACACGCGCCTTCGGGACATCTCGATCCGCTACCGGCAGCCGCACACCACCCAGCAGGTGAGGACCGACCAGGGTGTTACCACAGAGGACGTATTCGGCTTCAACTACATGGCGCATGCAGTCGGCTTCGGGATCCGGTACCGCACGCCGGTAGGTCCCATCCGGCTGGACCTGGCGTTCAGCCCCAATTCCACGCACTTCGCGGGATGCGCGGGCTACACGGGCGACCAGCTGCTCGATTGCGGTCGCGTGGATGCGAACAATCAGCCGCTGCTTCCGCGCAAGAACGATCGCATCAACCCGTTCCAGTTTCACTTCTCGATCGGACAGGCGTTCTGATGTACGTACTGCTGTGCCTCGTCCTTTTTTTGTGTCCCTGCCGGGGAGAAATTATCGACAGAGTGGCGGTGGTGGTGGGCAATCGCGTGATTACGGAGAGCGAAATCCTGCGCGAGATCCGGCTGACCGCGTTCCTGAATGGGACTGCCCCGGATTTCACGCCGGCTTCCCGGCGCTCGACGGCGGACCTGCTGGTGGAACAGCGGCTCATCGGCGCCGAGATCGAATCGAGCCGGTACCCGCAGCCGTCGCCGGAAAGCGTCGAGGAGTCGTTAAAAGAGGCGCGGTCCAGATTCCCCGACGTGGCGGCGTATGAGAAGGAGCTGCAGCGCGCGGGAATCACCGAGGGCGAATTGAAAGCCCGTCTACAGCGGCAGCTGGTAATTGTTCGATTTCTGGAGTTCCGTTTCCGGCCGGGGATTCAGATCAGCGAAGATGAAATCAACGGCTACTTCAGCAGGAAGCTGGAGCCGGAGTTGAAGAAAGCGCATCCGGACATGGTATTTTCCCTGGATGACTACCGCCCGCAGGTGGAGCAGGCCCTGACGGGTGAATTCGTGGACAAGGCCGCGGGCGCCTGGCTGAAAGAGGCCCGGGCGCGCATGCGCATCGAGTTCCGTCCGGCGGCGTTCGCGCCGGAAGCGGCGGCGCAGGAGGCGGAGAAATGAGACGGGCCGCCCGCAATCTCCTGCGGCTGGCCGTTGGGCTGTCGCTGCTGGCGATGATTCTGTTTGTCGCCGGCGCACTGGTCGTGAAGAGCCACTGGTTCTACGAGAAGGTCCGCCTCCGGATGATCTCGGAGATCGAGCGGGCCACGGGCGGCGACGTTTCTCTGGGGGGCTTTTATCTCAACTGGCGGACGCTGAACGCGGAGGTCCGGGACCTGGTCCTGAGGGGGACGGAGCCGGCGGAGGCCGCGCCTCTGTTCGAGGCGAAGACGATCCAGCTAGGGGTCAAAATCATTTCGCTTCTCGAAAAGGACATTAATGTCCGATTCATTGCGGTTCGCGAGCCGAAGGTCAACCTCATCATCCGCGCCGACGGCTCCACGAACATCCCCAAGCCGAAGATTCCGGGCCCGCCGGGCGAACCCGGGCTGCAGCCGCTGATCAATCTGAAGATCGGGCAGTTGACGCTGTCCAACCTGCTGTTCCAGTTCGCCGATCAGAAAAGCCTGATCGACATCAAGGCGGAGAACCTGGCCGTGCGGCTGGCCTACGATTTTTCCGGTCCCCGTTACCAGGGCACGGTTATCGCGCAGCCGGTGGATTTCAAGGCCGGCAAGACCGGTCCGATTCGCCTGGCCCTGGACGCGGCGGTGGCGCTCGAGAGGAACCGGATCGCGGTCTCCCGGGCGCGGCTGGACCTGAAGCGGTCGCGCATCGACGCCTCGGGCTCGATCGATGACCTGGCCGAACCGAAGGCCCTGTTTCGTTTCTCGGCGCGCGTCTCGGCGAACGAGGCGGGCGAGATTCTGAAGATTCCGGCGGCGCGGCAGGGCATGATCGACCTGGCGGGGAAGTTCGAGTACAAGGGGCCCACCGATTTCAACGTCACGGCCGGCGCGAACCTGCGCGGGCTTGAAGTGCAGGACAGCAACATTCATATTTCGGATATCCGCGGAACCACGCTGGCGCGGCTCGATCACCGCGGGCTGGAGCTGGACAGCATGGCGATCCAGACGCTGGGGGGCCGCTTCACGGGCCGGGCCAGTCTGCCCGGGCTCAAGCGCGTCGCCATGCAGGGCGTAGTCCAGGACATCCTGACGGAGCGGGCGCTCGAGGCGCTGGTCCCGGGGCTGACGCCGGTGGAGCGGTCCCTCTGGACCGGGTCCGCTTCAGGTCCGATGACGCTCGAGAGCCCGCTCACCGGAACCTTCGGTTTCGCGACCGCCGATGTAGTGATCGCGCCCGCGCCCGGCGGGATCCCGATTGAAGGCACGGCGAGCGTGCGCTACGACGGGGCGCCCAAGACGCTGACTTTCGCCAATTCCCACATCCAGGCGCCGGGCATGGTTGTCGATGCCTCCGGGACGCTCAACGAGAAGATGCAGGTGCGGATCACCTCGACGGACCTGCAGAAAATACTGCCGTCGGTGAACGCGCTTTTGACCACGCCGCTGAAATCGTTTCCCATTGAGCTGAAGACCGGGAGCGCCAGCTTCGAGGGGGTGGTAACGGGAAATCTGAAGTCTCCGGACGCCGCCGGAGCGGTGGCGGTGGAGCGCTTCGTATACTCCGGAATCCAGTTCGACCGTTTCACGGGGCAGGTGAGCGCAAATGAATCGTCCGTGGTGGTGAAGGAAGGGACGCTCACGCGCGGCGCGGAGCAGGCGCAGGTTGCGGCGTCGCTGGGTATGGATGATTGGGGAACCAGGCCGTCGAGCCCGATTACGGCGACCGTGAGGGTGCGCGGCGCCGAGATTTCCGAATGGCTGGATCTGGCGGGCGAGAAGCAGATCCGGATCAAGGGCGGGCTGGCGCTTTCCGGCCGCGTGGACGGGACGCTGGGCGATCCGAAGGCGGCGGGAGACGTGACTCTGACGAAGGGGGTCGCCTGGGACGAGCCGTTCGACCGCGTACAGGCGAAGCTGGAATACTCCTCCCGCGCGGTGCGCGTTCCGCAGATCACGATGAGCGCGGGGCCGGCGCAATTGTCGGGGAGCGCTTCGTTCGAGCCGTCCAAGCCTTTCGAGGGCGCTCCGGAGTTTCGCAACGGAAGAGCGCAGTTCAGCGTCGCCGGCAACGAGATGGCGCTGCAGCGATTCGAGACATTGAAACAGAGACAGCCGGGCCTGACGGGTTTCGCGAGAGTGGATTTCGAGGGCGCGGCCAACCTTCGCGCCACGCAGGCCGGCAAGCCTCCGGAGGTGATGCTCACGGCGCTCAAGGGCAATGTGGCCGCGCGGGATCTGCGCCTGGACGGGCGACTGTTCGGCGCGATGAAAGCGGCGGCGCAGACCGACGGTTCCGTGCTGCGAGTCAAGCTGGACTCGGATTTCCTGAATTCGAATATCACGGCGTCCGGCCAGTGGCGGCTCGAGCCGGGGTATCCCGGGGAAGGCACTGCCCGCTTCTCACGCATTTCCCTGGGCAAGGCGCGGGCGTGGCTCGGAGCCGCCGGAGAATCGAAGGCGCCGGCTTTCGACGGCTCCATGGAGGGGACGGTCACCATAGCGGGACCGGCGCTGGACGTGCCCGCCTGGAAGGCGTCCGCCTCGCTGTCGACGCTGGAAGTCTATCCGGTGGAGCAGGTCTCCGAGAAAGCGCCGGCGGAGCGGTTTATCCTCCGCAACGAGGGGCCGGTTCAGTTCACCATGGCGCGATCCATCATCACGGTATCGAGGGCGCATTTCACCGGGCCGTCATCCGATTTCAACGTCACCGGCACGGCCGCGATCGATCCGAAGTTCAACCTGGATCTTCGCGTGAACGGCGGCGTGAACCTGGCGATTCTACGCAACCTGACGCCGGACATCGAAACGGCCGGGGCGGTGACGATGAACGCCTCGATTCGCGGGACGCCCGAACAGCCGTCGATCAATGGCCGGCTCGACGTTCGGCGAGGCTCGGTGCACCTGGCGGACATCAACACAGGGCTCTCCAACGCCAACGGCTCCATCCTGTTCAGCGGGGACCAGGCGACGTTGCAGGATTTCACCGGCCTGGTCGGAGGCGGATCGGTATCGCTGAGCGGCGTGGTGGGTTTTGCAGGAAGCCAGCTCACCTACCGGGTGAACGTCAACGCCAAGGACGTCCGGGTGCGGTACCCGGAAGGCGTCAGCACCTCCGCCAACGCCGAACTTCGCCTGCTGGGGACTACGCAGCGCAGCACGCTCTCAGGGCTGGTGACCGTGCTGCGGACCGGTTTTGCGCCCCATACGGATTTTTCATCGATTCTGGGAAAAGCCACCGAACCGGTGCGTACTCCTTCGGCGCGCACCGGGCCGCTGAGCGGAATGCAGTTCGACGTCCGGGTGGAGACCGCGCCCGACATCAGCTTCGTCAGCTCGCTGGCGCAGGATATTCAGGTGGAGGGAAACCTGCGGCTGCAGGGCACTCCCTACAATCCAGTGCTGCTGGGGCGGCTGAACGTAACGCAGGGCGAGATCAACTTCTTCGGCACCAAGTACACCATCGACCAGGGCTCGGTCACCTTTGCCAACCCGGTGAAGCTCGATCCGGTGCTGAACGTGGATCTGGAGACGCGGGTGCAGGGGATCGACGTGACGCTGACGATCTCCGGGCCGATCAACAAGCTCAACATCACGCCGCGGTCGGATCCGCCGATGTCCTACGCGGACGTGCTGGCGCTGCTGGCGACGGGAAGCGCGCCGTCGTCGGAGCCGACGCTGGCGGCCAGGCAGAACGCGCCGCAGCAGGGGTTCACGCACCTGGGACCGAGCGCGCTGATCGGGCAGGTGGTCGCCAACCCGGTGTCGAGCCGGCTGCAGAGATTCTTCGGGGTCAGCAGCCTCAAGATCAACCCGCGCATCACCGGCGTGGAAAACAACCCCCAGGCGCGGGTGACGCTGGAGCAGCAGGTGACCAAGGACGTGACGTTCACTTACATTACCAACATCGCCAGCACCAACCAGGTGGTCGTGCGAATTGAGTGGGCGCTGAACAAGAACTGGTCGGCGATCGCCCTGAGGGACGAAAACGGCCTGTTCGGCCTGGATTTTTTGTATAAGAAGCGATTCAAATAGGGGCCTGCGATCCGGCGTGGACGCCGCACACGCCGGCCTTAACCACCGATCTCACTCGCCCGGTGCGGCGGCGTTGCTTCCGAGCGCGGAAACGCCGGCCGGATGGGCGCACGTCCTGCCTTCGGGCTCGATTGCGAGAGTCGCGGCGTTGCTGACAGCTTCTCCCACCCGCACCAGCACGGGGACGGAGCATCCGGCCACGAAATCGGGAATGATGATGTCGATCTCGTCGACGCCGGCGCAACACGAGTTGCGGCCCTTGTAAAGAACGTATGCGTTGCGGCCGGCAACCGATACCTCCACATCGAGGTTGAGATCTTCCTGCAACGCTTGAACGGCTTCGTCGAATGGGACAGGCCCAAGTCCGGTACCGAAAAGAGCGACCGTCTGACCGGTCCGGGCCGGCTGGTCAAAAGAATTGGGACGCTGCCAGCCTGGAGCGTGATTGCCGGCGGCGGCTTGTCCACTGCCGCTCTGATCCACGGTGAAGATTCCGAACCGGCTGCCGACCACCTCGAACGGCGCGGGCGCGCTCTTCCGGCCCTGGTAAGTGACGGTGACTGAGGCTGCTCCCAAGGGCGTCTTCGAAGGCAGGAGGGCGAGGACCTCGGTGGCGGAGGTGGAGACGAGGAGAGCGTCCAGCCGATTATTCCCCACCGAGATCTGAACCGACGTTCCGGCCAGTCCGCCGGAGGAGGGCAGCGGAAATCCCGCCTGTTCGGGCATCGAGGGTCCAAGGTTCTCTCCGGATATCGTGAAGAGCGATCCACGGGCGATCGGCCCTACCGGCGTTCCGTGCGGTGTAGCGGCGCCGGCGACGCCCCGGGGGGCGATGACAGGCTCGGCTCCGGCAATGCGAAACGCCAGAGCCGCGGCACAGAAAAGCGACTGGGAAAGGGTCATGCATTCCACCTGAAAAAGGAAGCGCAAAATGGGAAGGAAACGGATCAGCGGCGGGCGGTTGGGGAGCGGAAGACACTCTATCTCAAAGAGATAATGATTCGGCGACGCAGGGATTGGCGCGCCGGGGAGCAGGCGGCAGTTCGAGCTGCTCTGCCATCCAGCGCAGCCCGAAATCGCAGTCGGCGCGAACCCGCCAGAATTCCCGGGCCTGGGACCGGCTGACTTCTTCGATCGTCAGGCCTTCGACGAAACGGAGCCAAACTGTTTCCGCCGCCACCGGATCGATCCGGCGAAGCTTCTCGAGGACCATCCTCACGGCGAGGCAAAGCTCCGTGTCGATACCAGATGGACCGGCGCTGCTCAGGAACTCGGCGACGAGTTCCGGCGGTATTCTCTTCAACGCAAATTTGGCCCGCGCGCTGTCGATGAGGACCTGCTGCATGGCGCGAGCGGCGACGCGGAAAAAATGCTCTTCTCCCAGAATCCGCGTTCCGCGCGCGCGGAATTTCAGAAACATCTCGCTGACCAAAGCCGTCGGCTGGAGCGTATGTCCGGCGCGTTCTTTCCGCAACAGTGTCAGCGCAATCGAGCGCAGGCGGCGGAACGTCATTCCGTAAAAAACGTTCTCAGCGAGCCGGCTGCCCTGCTGCGCCTCCGCAAACAAACGGCCGAAGGTTTCACTGTCGCTGCAAACCTTGTCGCGCATAACCTGGATTGAAATTCCAAGTATAGCGTAACGACCGGCGACGGGCGGTCAGACAACGGAGACGATCTCGACGTCACCCTCGCGCCGCCTCACATCGACGCCGACAATGTCGCCGTACCGCTCGAGTTTCAGGTCGACCACCGAATCCTTGCATCGCAGGGAGCGAATATCCACGCGTTCCAGCGATTCGGGGAGCAGCGGATGGTCGAGGGAGATCTGGTTGCGCCGCGCGCGCACGGTGAGGCCGAGGCAAGCCTGCAGCAGAAGGAACACCGCGCCTGCCGCCCAGGACTGCGGGGCGCAGGCCACCGGGTACTGCGTCGGACCCTTACCCGGCCGCCGCTGGAAGCCGCAGAACAGCTCCGGTATGCGGTGCAGGTTGACGAACAGGGACAGGTCGAACATCCCGGTGAGCACCCTCACTGCCAGGTCCTTGCGGCCGTAACGCGCCAGTCCCATGGCCACCAGAGCGTTATCGTGCGGCCATACGGACCCGTTGTGGTAGGACATGGGATTATAGCGTGCCTGGGAGCCGGCCACGGTGCGGATGCCCCAGCCCGAATACCCTGCGCCGTCGAACAGGGTCCGGGCCACACTCTCGGCGTGCTCCTCCGAGGCGATTCCCGTATAAAGACAGTGTCCCGCGTTCGACGTCCGCACGCGGCACGGGCTCTTCATGCCGTCGAGGGCGATGGCATAAGTGGAAAGATCATCACACCAGAAGGTCTTTTCGAACCGCTCTCGAAGCCGGGCGGCCTGCCGCCTCAGTTCCAGGGCCTTTTCGAACTGGCCCAACGCCGCGGCTACATCGGCCGCGCCGAGTTTGGCGGCGTAGCAGTAACCCTGGACCTCGCACAACGCGATGGGACCTTCCGCCAGCGTCCCGTCACTGTGAAAAACCGAGTCCTGCGAATCTTTCCAGCCCTGCTGGACCAGCCCCTTCGAGGAATGCCGGTAGTATTCGACGAACCCGTCTCCATCCATGTCACCGTAGCGGTCCATCCAATCTATGGCGAGCTCGACGTTGCTCCAGATCGAACGGAGAAACTCCAGGTCTCCGGTCCGTTCGTAATAAGCCGCGGCCAGCATGACGAAAAGCGGCGTGGAATCGACGCTGCCGTAATAACGATGAAACGGCACTTCACCGAGAATCGCCATTTCACTGTCGCGCGTTTCATGCAGGATCTTGCCGGGTTCGGCGTCCTGCAACGGCAGCGATTCGGTAGCCTGATGCGCCGCCAGAAAGCCCAGCACGCCTCGAGCGAGTTTGGGCTCGATCCACAGATATTCGAGCGCCGTAATGATTCCGTCGCGGCCGAAAACCGTACTGAACCAGGGCACGCCGGCGTAGGGGTATTCACCGAAAGGCGTCGTCGTGATCATCATCCGCAGATCCGCGGTGGAGCGGTTCAGCCAGTCGTTGAACTGCTCGTTGGAGGTATAGATGGAACAGCTGACGGAGTCCTTGCGGTTGATCCAGCTGGCGTTCGAGAGGGCGCACTCGTAGGAGCATGGCTGCCGCCGGTCGCTGCCCGTTTCGAAACTCAAGGTGATCAGAAAGCTGGTCTCTTCCCCCGGCTCGAGGCGCAAGTCGAGAACCAGGGAAGCTCGCGTGAACTCCTTCGGCGGGGGGGAGCATTCGATGCGGGTGCGGCGAATGACGCCGTCGAGCCCTTCATATTCCAGCACGGCGCAAGACGGCGACACCGAGCCTTCGAGCAGGCGTCCCTTCCGCTCCCTGCTCTGCCCCCGCACTTCGAAGATGTCGGCGAAGTCGCTCTCAAAACGGAGCGACAGCGACGTGTTCACCGGGTGCAGACCATAATTGCGCAGTTGGAACTGTTCGTAGCAGACCCGCTCATAGAGGAATTTCGAGCGATAAATATGGATCGACCCGCGCGGCAGAGTGATCTCGCTGTCGCCGAATATATCGGGGTTGGTCAGGTCCACGGCGAGAACCACATTGTCCTCGCGGACGGTGGAGCTGAGCAGCATCGGCCGCTTCCCCTCGAGATGCAAGACCAGCCTCGAAAGAAAACGCGAGCCGTTCTGGTAAATGCCCTGTTCGCCCAAGCCGACCGGCTGGATATCTCCGTAACGATCGAAAATCGCGAACGTATCCGCCTCTTTGAGAACGAGTGTCCGGTCATCGGCAAGAGGCGATTTCGCCAGGATGTAGTATTGATCGCCAACCTCGATATATTCCACTGTTTCTCCCGGAGAGAGTTACGCCGCCGACGTAAGGGAAGGCTCTGCAACGCCCACCAGCAGGCGCCGGTACGCGGTTACATAATCGCGGGCCATGCGTTCCGCGCTGAAGCGCTGCTCGAAAACTTCGCGGCAACGGCTCCGGCTCAGGGTGGAAGCTCGCTCAACGGCGGCCACCGCGTCGTCGATCCGATTGACCAGGAATCCGGTGACGCCGTCATCGATGACTTCCGGCGTGGATCCGTGGGGATAAGCGATCACCGGCGTTCCGCACGCCATGGCCTCGATCATCACCATCCCGAAGGGCTCGGGCCAATCGATCGGGAACAGCAGCGCCAGCGCTCCTCCGAGAAACTGGTTCTTTTCACGCTCGCCGATTTCTCCCACATAGTCGACCCGTGGATCCTTGAGCATCGGCTTGATGATCTCTTTGAAATACTCCTGGTCCGCCTTGGCGACTTTGGCCGCGATCTTGATTTCCAGGCCCGCGCGTCTGGCGATCTCGATCGCCCTGTCCAGCCGTTTTTCCGGCGAGATGCGGCCGAGAAACGCAAGGTACTTGCCGCCGAGCTGGAGATCGTACACATCCGGCAGGCCGTGATAAACAGTGGATTGCCAGTTGATCCACGGCAGCGGCTTCCGCTGCGCATTGGAGATTGAGACCACGGGTATGTCGGGAAACTGCCGGTACAGGGGAACCAGGTCGGGAAGATCGAGACGTCCATGCAGCGTCGTCAGGGAAGCTATCGACTGCCTCTTGCTGAATGGGAAGTGCATATAGTCGATGTGGAAGTGAACCACGTCGAACTCCTCCGCGCGGCTGAAAACCATCTCCAGCATGCCAATGTGATGCGCCATCTGATCGATACAATGCCTATTCAGACGCAGCCCGCTGGGACAAGCGGGCGCCAGATGGGCGCGAGTCACGGAATCGCCGCTGGCGAACAAGGTCACATCGTGTCCTTGACGCACCAATTCCTCCGTCAGGTAGGAGACCACTCGCTCGGTGCCTCCGTAATACTTGGGGGGTACGCTCTCGTAGAGAGGCGCTACCTGTGCAATCTTCATGAAAGGGTTACTTGCAAGATCAATGCCAGCTTGCAGAACCATTAACTACAAAGAGTTAACAAAAGGAAGGGAATCCGGGGTCAGGCTTTTTTTGCCACTGTCGCCCGGGTTGCGCCTGTTGAAATTCCTCCGTCGACAAGCAGTGTCTGCCCCGTGATATAACGGCTTTCTTCGGATGCCAGGAAGACTACGGCGCCGTCCAAATCTTGGGGCTGGCCCGGGCGCCGGACCGGGATTCGGTCGCAGATGTAGTCGAGCCATTCCTTGTTTTCGTAAAGAACCTTGTTCTGCTCGGTCCGGAACCACCCGGGAGCAAGACAGTTGACGGTGATGCCGAGAGGGCCCCAATCGTCGGCCAGGCTCATCGTCAACTGCTTTACGCCGCCGCGGCTGGCGGTGTATGGGGAGAGGCCGGCATAACCGAAGACACTGGTCACCGAACCGATGTTGATGATGCGTCCGTAGCCGTGAGGGATCATTTTTCGGGCCACGGCCTGGGCCACGAAGAACGTTCCGCGGAGGTTGGTTTCGAGCACCAGGTTCCAATCGTCCCAGCTGATGTCGAGCGCCGGTTTGCGCACGTTGCAGCCGGCGTTGTTCACCAGGATGTCGATTTTCGGATAGGCTCCGGCGGCTGCCTCGGCCATGCGTTGAATGCTGTCATGGTCCCGGACATCCAGCTCGAGCGGAACGGCGCGGCGGCCGAGCGCCTCGATTTCCGTTTGGAAATCCCGCAGGGAATCGAGCGTGCGGCTGGTGACGACGAGGTCCGCGCCGGCGCGGGCGAGGGCGCGTCCGAAGTACTGGCCGAGGCCCCGGCTTGCGCCGGTGACCAGGGCTACCCGGCCGCTGAGATCGAAGTAAGGCGAACTCACGGCTGCACGATCACTTTCATCAGATTCGGCTCGTGCTTGTAGAGCCGGTCGAACCAGCGGGGGGCGTCGTCGAGTCCGGTGCGGGCGCTGATCATGCTGTCCACGCGAATGGCCCCGCTTGAAAGCAGCGCGATGCAGGCTGGATATTCTCCCGACGACGCGCAGGATCCCTGCAGGCGGATCTGACGCGTTACCACCGATTGCAGCGGCAGTTCGATCTTGGGGGTGATGTTTCCGATGAGGGTGACCGCGCCTCCTTTACGGACCGAAGCGATCGCCGTGCGAATCGGGTCGGTGGAGCCGACGGCTTCGAGGGCGGCGTCCGCTCCGTGGCCGCCGGTGCGCGCGGCGATCTCGGCGGGCGCGTCGCAGGTCTTCGAGTTGAAGGCTTCATCCGCGCCCAGTGTTCGGGCCATGGCCAGCTTGGCATCGTCGATATCGACCGCGAACACGCGCCCGAATCCGCCTGCTTTCGCGGCCTGGATGGTGAGCTGTCCGATCATGCCCGCGCCGACGACAACGGCGGTGTCGCCCAGAGAGCGGGGCGTGAGGTTCACCGCATGCACGGCGATCGACACCGCCTCGATCATCGCGGCATGCTCGAAGGCCAGACCGTCGGGAAGACGGTAGAGAATATTCTGCGGCACCGACACATATTCGGCGAAGGCGCCATTGCGCCGGTAGTCGCCGCAGGAGACTCCGAGCACCTGCCGGTTGTCGCAGAGGTTGATCTCGCCGCGGCGGCAGAAATGACACTGGCCGCAGGAGACGGTGGAATCGAAAGTAACCCTGTCTCCGGCCTTCCAGCCGGTTACGCTCCGTCCGGTTTCGGCGATCACGCCAGCGGCTTCGTGGCCCATCACCAGCGGAGGAATGCGGCGTCCAGTCGAACCGTCCAGCCCGTGCACATCGCTGCCGCAGATACCGCAAGCCCCCACCCGCACCAACACGTCCTGCGGACCGATCTCCGGACGAGGCAGTTCGGCCACCTCGAGCTCCATGTACTGCTTTAAAAGTAAACCTTTCATACGATGACGTTTACCTTTTTAGCACATGGAGGATCGCGCCAGCAGCGCAACAGAATTGTCCCCTGGATGGGATGGCCTGGCAGCGGTCGTGAAAACGGCGGCAGACCGGCTTTCAACTGGCTCGCCGGACCTGCATCGGACTCGGCCGGACAGGCTTCGCCCAGCGCTTTTCAAGACTCACGTATTGTTGGATCGTCTCCCACGGCTGCGTGAAGACGCCGGGGACGCCGGTGGCCATTCTGAGTCTACGCACGCTGTCCAGATCGACCACGTACCCGAAATAGTCCGATCCCGCCAGTCCCCAGGTGGGGTCGATAACGATTTTGCCTCTGCGGACGCACCAGGCGTGCTCCCTCGGCATACCGTTACATGCATAGCCCTCGCAATATTTCAGGTTGTGATCGAGGGCATAATGAAAGGCGTTGTCGAAGGGGTTGCCCCAGTCCGTCGATTCGACCGGTTGCTCGGTAAAATTTTCATATGCCTTTCCCTGCTTGAGCAGCATCTCGAAGAGTCGATACTGCTTCCCGCCAGAGCGGTCGGCAAGGTCCAACAATGTCCGGACATATTCTTTTGAGTAGTTTGTCATTGTTTTTGAAGCCTGCAAACCAAAGACTTGAAGTGGCGGGATGAGGTCCCCACTGGAGACCGCAATTTAGGGGCCAAACTCGAGAGCGTGGGGAATCGTTTAGGGGTGAAGCAACTGCCGATGCCGGAAGCAGTCCACCAGGTGGTCGTTCACCATTCCGACCGCCTGCATGAAGGCGTAACAGATCGTAGAACCGGTGAACTTGAAACCGCGGCGAAGCAATTCCTTGCTCATGGCGTCCGATTCCTGGGTGCGGGCGGGAACCTGCTCCTGCGCCGTCCAGGCGTTCTGCTTCGGCTGTCCCTGGACGAACCGCCAGATGAAGGCGTCGAAGCTGCCGAATTCACGTTGAACTTCGAGGAACGCCTTCGCGTTACCGACCGTGGAGCTGATCTTGAGGCGGTTTCTCACGATCTCCGGATTGGTCAGAAGAGCCTCCATCTTCCGGCTGTCGAACCGGGCCAACCGGGCGGCGTCGAACCGGGCAAACGCCTGTCGATAGCCTTCCCGCTTGGCCAGAATCGTCGACCAGGACAGACCTGCCTGAGCGCCTTCGAGGATCAGGAATTCCAGCAGCAACCGGTCGTCATGGACCGGAACGCCCCACTCGAGATCGTGGTATTCGATATCGAGCGGCTTGCGGGCCCAGGGGCAGCGTGTGAGAGGTGCAGCCAATCAGTGACGCAGCGGCAGGGTGAGCCAGGCGCCGTGACCGGTATAATCGAGTTCGTAGGAAGCGGTCGCTTCGGTGACGGGGAAAAACAGGTAGCCGGCAACGGCTTGGCTGGTCGAGACTTCGGGCAGGGTCTTTTCGAGCATGGAGGCCAGCGGATGGGACAGCGCGGCTACTATCGCTTTGGGGTCCGCGGGCCTGACCAGGTTCCGCGAGGGCTTGTAGCGCAAAGCGAAATCGGCGTGCCGCACATCGAAGGCGGTGCGGGTCTTGGAGTAAAAGCCCACTTCCACCACGATATAGCCGCGGTCGATCTCGGGACCGAACAAGCTGCGAACCTGGTCGGACCGGACCAGCGTCGCTCCGACGCCGATCGATTCGGTAAAACA
This sequence comes from Bryobacteraceae bacterium, assembly GCA_035495815.1. Taxonomy (GTDB): domain Bacteria; phylum Acidobacteriota; class Terriglobia; order Bryobacterales; family Bryobacteraceae; genus DATJFH01. The sequence goes on along the minus strand of DATJFH010000350.1, from coordinate 40,218 downwards.
GGTCACCGAGTAATCCGCACGGCTTGCATGCGGCCGCAGGCCTCTGAATTCGGCGGGCGCAGCCAGACTCAGAAAGAGGAAGCTGAGGAGAATCGCGTTCTTTGCCATTCGATCTTCCTAACTCCAGTGGTAAGGAAACCGGGAGTAACAATACTACCACTGTATGCCGATATTAAGCAAAACAAAATTTGTAAATCACGTTTAGCGGTCCGGAGAAAACCAGGCCAGCACCCGCTTCTCGAATTCCAGAGGCAGCGCGCCCCAGGCGCCCGCATGCGCGGAGGTGGGTATCTGCCACAGCGAAACCCGGGCGGGGTTGCCCTGGTGGATTCTGCGGGCATGCCGGGGAGGGGTGTTCCGGTCTTCGGATCCGTAAATCAGCAGCACCGGCGTATGGCTCGCGCGGACGGCGGTCTCCGGGGACACGCGGTCAAGATCCACGCCGTAACGAACCCGGTCGTAAACGATGGCTAACTCGAGAATCGGCCGCAACGGATAACGCCCCGGCCAGGTGGAGGCGCCCCAGCGCTGGGACAGGCGGTCATAGGCGATCTCCCGCAAGCTGGCGTAGGGGGCCTCGGCCACCACCGCGCAGAAGCGGGATTCTACGGCCAGCGACTGTATCAGGATGGCGGCGCCCATGGATTCACCGAAGCCGAAGACGCGCTCCCCGGGCCGGCGGGCGGCCAGCCAATCCAGCCAGCGGCGCAGATCATCGGCTTCGAGGAACCCATAGGTCGAAAGTTCGCCGCCGCTCGCCCCGTGTCCGCGCAGGTCCGGCGCAAGAACGTCGTAGCCGTTGCGCAGGAACAGGTTGGCGTAGCCCAACATTCCGGCGCGGTTGTCGGTCTGGCCGTGCAGCACGATAACGGCTGCGCCTCTGGACCGGGGCGAGGTGAAAAGCCAGGCGGCCATAGGGACGCCGTCCGCGGAGGTGATGGCAGCGTCCTCCGGGGCCGCCACTTCCCACTTCGTGATGACCGGCAAAGCTTTGCGAGGCAGGCGGAGCATGATCTCGCCCAGATAGACGGACGCCGCCACCCAGGCGCAGAGGCCCGTCAGCAGGACCCATAAGATAAGCCGGCGCGGCGTTCGGGAGCTACACACTTCTGTTATCCTAAGTTCAATCTTCAGCAGGAATCCACTGGGTCAGGAGGCTCGTATGCGCTCAGTTCTCGCGGCCGCACTCGGTATTGCTCTATTCGGAGGCGCCGCAGCGGCGCAAACCGCCGCCGGAATGGCCGCGATCTCGGGCGTGGTCCGCGACGCTTCTGGCGCGGCTGTGCCGAACGCCAAAGTAGCCGTCACCAACGACAACAGAGGCCTGACTCGCAACCTGACCACCAACGACGCCGGGATCTTCACCGCTCCGGCCCTGGTCCCCGCGCCGGGTTACGCGGTGAACGTAACCGCCCCGGGCTTCGCCGCTTACGACGCCAAAGACCTGGAGCTTCCGGTGGGCCAGAACCTGAACCTGAACGTCAACCTGACGGTGGCCGCCAGCGCCACCCAGGTGGAGGTGACGGTGGCCGGGCCGCTGGTTGAAGACACCAAGACGGACGTCTCTCAGGTCATCGGCACGCAGCAGATCCAGGACCTGCCGATCAACGGCCGCCGCGTCGATTCTTTCGTGCTGCTGACCCCGGCTGTAACCAACGACGGAACCTTCGGCCTGCTGACATTCCGGGGGGTCGCCGGCGGGAACTCTTTTCTGGTGGACGGCAACGACACCACCGAGCAGTTCTACAACGAGAACGCCGGACGCACCCGCATCGCATCCCAGCTTTCCCAGGACGCGGTTCAGGAGTTTCAGGTGGTCTCCGCCAATCCCACCGCCGAATACGGGCGCGCGCACGGGGGCGTGGTGAATACGGTGACCCGCAGCGGCGGCAACGACCTGCACGGCTCGGCGTACTGGTTCTTCCGCAATCGCTCGCTCAACGCGCGTGACCGCTACGCGGCCTTCAATCCGCCGGAAGTGCGCCATCAGGCTGGATTCAGCATCGGCGGCCCGATCAGGAAGGACAAGCTCTTTTACTTCTTCAACACGGAGATCAGCCGCCGGAACTTCCCGATCGCCTCCAGCCTAAGCCGCCCCGGCGTAATCGAAGCCTCCGGACATTTCCTCGGATGCGGCGCGCCGGCGACGCCCGCCCAGTGCGCCGCCATCGACACCATTCTGTCGCGGCATTACGGGCAAATTCCAAGGGAAAACAACCAGGAGCTGCTGTTCGGCAAACTGGACTGGCGGCCTACCGACCGCAACACGTTCAGCGCCAGCTTCAATTTCCTGCGCTTTCAGGCGCCGAACGGACTACAGTCCGCCGCCGCTCTGAATACCGGCGCCGCGGTCGGCGGCAACGGCGACGATGCAGTGCGGGTCCGCAACGGGCGCTTCGCCTGGACCGCCATTCCCGGCAGCTCGATGGTGAACGAATTCCGCTTCGGCTGGTTCACCGACCGGCAGGCGGACACCTTCAACCAGACGCTGCTGCCGCCGGGACTCGGTCTCGGCGCCCTGACCGTCGCCGGCCAGACCAATCTCGGAGCCGGAACCAATTACCTGCCGCGGCTCCAGCCCAACGAGCAGCGCTTTCAGTTCGCCGACAATCTGTCCTGGACGGTGGGCAGGCACTCCCTGAAATTCGGCGCCGATATCGCCCACAGCGACGACTACTCGGATGTGTTGAGCAACCGGTTCGGCGCCTACAACTACGCCAACGTCACCAATTTCGCGCTCGACTTCTCGGGCAATACGGCCGGCGGAAAGCGCTGGTCGACCTATTCGCAGGCGTTCGGCAATCCGGTGACGGTGACCATCATCAAGGATTACGGTTTCTACGCCCAGGACCAGTTCCGGGTCACGCCCAAGCTGACCTTGAATTACGGGGCGCGCTACGAATACGCTTCGCTGCCGCAGCCCGTCATCGTCAACAGGGATTATCCGCAGACCGGCCGTATCCCTTCGGACACTTTCAATCTCGCGCCACGGCTCGGAGCCGCCTACTCGTTTGCCAGGGCCAGGATGGTTCTCCGCGCGGGCTTCGGAATGTACCACGCGCGCTACACCGGCGCCCTCATGAACAGCCTGTTCACCAACAACTCGGTTTACCAGCTCTCGGCCAGTTACAACAGCAACAACGCTGCCGACCTGGCGAACGGTCCGGTTTATCCCAACATTCTGGCGTCGAGCAGCACGGCCCGCGCCGGCTCGACCGTCCAGTTCGCGGCGCCGGATCTGCGCACGCCCTACACCGAGCAGGGCACGCTGGCGCTCGAGAAGCAGCTGGCCGGAAACGTGGCGCTGACCGTCTCCTACATCTGGACACGCGGCATCCAGCTCATCGGCGTGCGGGACCTGAACGTCGGCCCGCCCGGCCCGGTGGTGAACTACCGCATCGCCGATGCGGGCGGAACTATCGTGGGCGCGTTCGCGACGCCGACCTATCTGCTGGCCAACCGCGTCGACCGCAACTACCAGCGGATTCTGCAGGTGGAGAACGGCGTGAACAGCTATTACAACGGGCTGGCCGTCCAGTTGCGAAAGCGCTACTCAAAGGGATTTCAGGCGGCGGTCTCCTATACCTGGGGCCATGCCATCGATTACAAATCCGGCACGGCGCTGGATGCGCTTTTCTACAGCTCCATCGACGCCTTCGCCAACACCTACAACGGCGACTACAAGGCGGACAAGGGCAGCGGGCTGCTCGATCAGCGGCACCGGCTGGTGATGAATTTCGTCGAGCAGCCGCGGTTCACGCGGCGCGACGGCGCTTTTTACAAATACGTAGTCAACAACTGGCAGCTCTCGGGAATCGTGAGCCTGCACTCGGGGCGTCCGGTGACTCCCTCGGTCCAGATCTCCGACAACACGCCCTTTGCCGGCGCCGCCTTCAACAGCACCCTGAACGGATTCGGAGGAAACAATCGGCCGCCCTTCTGGCCAACGAGCGCTCTCTACACGCCGCCCGTCTACCGCGCGGACGCCAGGCTCAGCAAGGTCCTGCCATTCAATGAGAGGATGAAGCTGTTCCTGAGCTTCGAAGCGTTCAACGTGACCAACTCGATCGTGGACACCAGCCTCAACTTCCAGGCGTTCACCATGCGCGCGGGCGTGCTGACGCCGACTCCGGGGCTGGGCGTGGGCCGCGCCTCCACCGGCTTCCCGGATGGAACCAACGCCCGCCGCGCGCAGGTCAGCGCGCGCTTCGTCTTCTGACCGCGGGCCGCTTCAGACCACCACCTGCGTGGGATTTCCCGCCAGAAAGTGGAATACGTTGTCCACCGCCATTTGCAGCCCGGCCTCCAGCGCTTCCGGAGTGACGCCGGCCGAGTGCGCGGTAAGCACGGTATTGGACAGGGTTGTCAGGGCGTGGCCGGCGGGCAGCGGCTCCACTTCAAAAACGTCGATACCGGAGCCGGCGATGCGGCCGTTCCGCAGCGCCTCGATCAGCGCCGGCTCGTGAACGATCGGCCCGCGCGCGGTGTTGATCAGAATCGCCGACGGCTTCATCATGGCGAATTCCCGTTCCCCGATCAGGCCGCGAGTCTCATCGGAGAGCCGCAGATGCAGGCTGATCACGTCGCTTTCGCGGTAGAGCTGCTCCAGCGGAACGATGGCGAAGCCGAGGGACGGATCGGGGTGCATCGTCCAGGCGATGACGCGCATTCCGATCGCCTCTCCCAACTGCGCGAAGCGCCTGCCGATCGCTCCCAGACCCACGATGCCCAGCGTCTTGCCGCTCATTTGCGAGCCCTCGCCGCGGGGCCAGCGTCCCTGGCGGATTTCCGCATCGGTGCGGGGTATCCTCCGCGCGACCGACAGCGTCAGCGCCAGGCAGTGCTCGGCGATCGAGATGGCGGAGACACCCGGGGTGTTGGTGACGGTGACCCCGCGCCCGGCGGCCGCCTTCAGGTCCACGTTGTCGGTGCCGGTGCCCCATAGCGAAAGCAGCCTCAGCCGCTCGCACTGCGCGAACACGTTCTCCGTAAACCGTGACGATGACCGGATGTTGATCACGATGTCGGCTTCGCGGATCCGTTCGATCAGACCGGCTTCGCCGCCCGGCAGCGAAGCGAAGTACTCGGCCGGCATACGGTCGAGCAGCGTGCGGTAGGCCCGGCTGCGGGCCAGGACCGGGGGCGCGTCATCGGGAATCACGATTTTGGGCACGAAAAACACGGTAGCATAGCAGTCCTCAATACCCAACGCATCCTTCATTCATTCCTTTCCGGCCGAAGCCCGTCGAGCGACCGGATACCGAGCCGGGAAAGATCGCTCCCGGCCTCAGGAAGCCTTCGCGATGGAACTCGTGATTCGAAACACCCGCGGATTGGAGTCGAGCGCGCAACGGTAATCAAGGCAGCGCGCTGAAGGCCGGGCGGCAATGCCGCTGCCGGCGGGCGCCGGGTGGGCGCGTCCCCGAATCAGGTCCGATTCCCCCAGCTCCCGGGCATGGGACTTTACTCAGTAAAGTACTTGACACAAGCATTCGAACCCGTTATTCTCAAAGCCATGGGTTCGGTTCGGCCAATTCTGGTACCCCGGGAGGAGCCCCCGGCGCTTCATACGCGCGCCATGGACAACCTGCGGTACATCCGCGAGACCATGGAGGGCGCGTCCGCGTTTACAGCCGTACCGGGCTGGGGCGGAGTCGCCATGGGCGTCACCGCGCTGATCACGGCCGCGCTGGCCTCGCGCCAGACCGGAACGGACCAGTGGCTCGCCGTGTGGCTGGCGGAAGCCGTCCTCTCGGTCTGCATCGCCGGTTGGGCCGTCGTGCGCAAAGCACGCCGCGCCGCCGTTCCGCTGCTTTCAAAGCCCGGGCGGAAGTTCGCCCTGAGTTTTTCACCGCCCATGATCGCCGGCCTGCTGCTGACAATCGCGCTCTACAAGGCGGGATTGACCGGCATGCTGCCCGGAGCGTGGCTGCTGCTCTATGGCGCCGCCGTCACCAATGCGGGCGCATTCTCGGTGAAGATCGTTCCCGCCATGGGACTTTGCTTCATGCTCTGCGGCGCTTGCGCGCTCTTCACTCCGGCGGCCTGGGCGAACCACTGGATGGCGGCCGGTTTCGGGGCCCTGCATATCGTATTCGGCCTGGTGATCGCAAGGAGACACGGTGGCTAGATCCAACGCTGTTCAAAAAAATCCGGGTCCCCAGCGCGTCGCCGACCGCCGGCCGGCCGGCAGCGCCTCGACCCTCGACCGTGTGATTCACGAGCGCATGCGCCTCGGGATCGTCAGCGCGCTCGCCGTCAACGAGTCGCTCACCTTCACCGATCTCAAGAAATTGCTCAACACGACCGATGGTAATATCAGCGTTCACGCGCGCAAGCTCGAAGACGCCCAATACATCGCCTGCGTCAAGTCCTTCGAGGGCCGCGTGCCCAAGACCGAGTACCGGCTCACCGCGGCCGGCCGGCGCGCGCTTGAAAAATATCTGGACCACATGGAAGCCCTGATCCACGCCACGCGCGAGCGCTGAAAAATTGGTCCTTTATTTCTCCACGACTACATGCAAAGCTCTCTTCACGTAGCGATCATCATGGATGGAAACGGACGCTGGGCGCGGGCCCGGGGGCTGCCCCGGATCGCCGGCCATCGGGCCGGTGCGGACGCCGTCCGCCGCGTGGTGGAATCGGCGCCGGGAGCGGGTATCGGACGGCTGACCCTCTACTCGTTCTCCTCCGACAACTGGCAGCGTCCGGCAGCCGAGGTCAAGGCGCTGATGAGCCTGTTCCAATCCTACCTGCGCATCGAGACCAGCCGCTGTGTAGCCAACGGCGTGCGCATCCGCATGATCGGGCGGCGCGACCGCATCTCCCCTTCCCTCCAGAAGGCAGTGGCTGCGGCCGAAACCGCTACCGCCGGCGGCGGCACGCTCGAAGTGCGCATCGCGATCGACTACTCCTCCCGCGATGAAATCCTGCGCGCGGCTTCCAAACTACGCAAGGGCGCGACCCGCGATGACCTCTCGCGCCAGCTCGGCGACGCGCCCGACGTGGACCTGCTGATCCGCACCGGCGGCGAACAGCGCCTGAGCGACTTTCTGCTCTGGGAGTGCGCTTACGCCGAACTGCTGTTCACCGGACGCATGTGGCCGGATTTTGGACGCGCCGACCTCGAGGAGGCCGTGGCCGAATTCTACTCCCGCGAACGCCGCTTCGGCCGGATCCCGGAAGCCGTGGCCGGATAGCGCCGTTGGCGCCCCAATTGCTCACCTGTTTCCCAGGAGGGACAAACATGTCATTCGGTATTTACCTGCTGGGCTTCATCGTGATGATCATCGGGCTGGCGATCGGGGCTCACCTGGCGCACGTCCCGAATCAGTGGATCGCAGTCGGAGCGCTGGTTCTGGCCGGGGTGGGCATCCTGATGGGTGTTGTAAGAACCCGGCAGCGGGATCCTTCCTGACCTCCCAGGGTCGTAGCCTACCCTATCAGGCGCTCGATGCTTAACCGGCCGTGCTTTTGCAGCATCGGCTTCCACAGGTCTCCCACGGCGCGCACCCGCTGCAGCGCCGTATCGAGGCGGAAATCCTCAATGTTCACGCCGCGTTCCACTTCCTTCCACGTTACCGGCGTCGAAACAGTGGCCAGCGGCGTTGGGAGGACGGAATAAACCGACGGCTGTGACTTGCCCCAGGAATTCTGGTTGTAATGGATGACGGCGCGGCGTTTCGCTCCCTGCCGGAGTTCCGGATGCTCCGCCTCCATCGCCACGACCAGCGACCTCACGAATTTCCAGACCTCTTCGTGCCGAGGCCCGCGCGTGATGGGAACACAGATGTGGATGCCATCCACCCCGTTGGTTTTAGGATAGGAGGGAATTTCCAAATCTTCCAAAGTACGCCGCACCGCCAGGGCGGTCTCCCGAACCTGGTCGAAGCTCCCTCCGGGCGACGGCTGGAGAGCGAAGCTCAGGCTGTCGGGACGGTGCACGTCGTCACAGGTGGCGGACCAGGGGCGCAGTGCGATGGAGCCCTGATTGAGGATCCCCAGCATCGACGCCAGATCCTGTATCACCGGATATTCCACTACATTTCCTAGCGAGCGCTCGACAGGAAAAACATCGGAACCCGGACGGGACTTTCGACGGGATCGCAGCGCGATCGGGCGATCGCAGACATGCGGAAACAAAACGGAGGCAATATCAGCGTAGTATTGCAGCAAGTCCCGCCGGGTCAGACCGAGGCGCGGCCAGATCAGTTTCTGCAAATTCGTGAGGTGGACCGTGCGGCGCCCCAGCGACAGCGTCGCGGATTGCTTTCCACGCGGTATCTCGACAGCGCTTGGGTACCGCGACGGGCTGGTTATGGCTGCGGACACGAGAGCTCTAGTTTGCAAGTGCGGGGCCACGCTCCAAGTGGCGGAAAGTAGGATTCGGAATCCCAGATTACCTCCCGGAATTCGGACTATTTCGTTGGATTTTGGGATTCAGAGCACAACGCTCAGAGCATTCTGGCCGCCTTCTTGGCGAAATAGGTCAGAATGAGGCCGGCGCCGGCGCGGTGGATCGATGTCAGGGTTTCGAGCATGGCGCGATCCTGATCGATCCAGCCGTTGCGCGCCGCCGCCATGATCATGGAGAACTCACCGGAAACCTGGTAGGCCGCGATGGGGACGTCGAAACGGCGGCGGGCTTCGCAGATCAGATCGAGGTATGGCAGCGCCGGCTTGATCATGATCATGTCCGCGCCCTCCTCAAGATCCAGCTCGATTTCACGCATGGCCTCGCGTCCGTTGGCCGGATCCATCTGGTAGCTGCGCCGGTCGCCGAACTGCGGAGCGGAATCGGCGGCGTCGCGGAAGGGGCCATAGAAGACGGATGCGAATTTGGCGGCATAAGAGAGAATGGGAATTTTTTGAAAGCCGTCCCGGTCGAGGGCCGCCCGAATCGCGCCGACGCGGCCGTCCATCATGTCGGACGGCGCGACGATGTCCGCCCCCGCGCGAGCATGAGAAACAGCCGACCGCGCCAGCCACTCGAGGGTGGCGTCGTTGTCGACGTCGCCGTCGACAATTTTGCCGCAGTGCCCGTGACTGGTGTACTCGCAGTTGCAGACGTCCGTGACGACCAGCAGGGAGGGTAATTCGCGCTTCAGGGCGCGGATGGCGCGCTGCACGATGCCGTCCTCGGCGTAGGCGCCGGAAGCGATCTCGTCCTTGGATTCGGGGAGTCCGAAAAGGATGACCCCGCCGATTCCGAGGGATTGGACTTCGGCGCACTCGCGGACCAGCTCGTCGATCGACAGCTGGTAGTTGCCGGGCATGGCGCCGATCTCGCGCCGGACGCCTTCGCCGGGGCAGACAAACAGAGGCAGGATGAACTGGGACGGCGACAGGCGCGTTTCTCGCACCAGCCGGCGCATGGACTCGGTCGCGCGCAAACGGCGCGAGCGGTGAACGGGGAAAGGCATCAATCGGATTCTAGCGCAGCCGCGGGGCCGGGAAGGACGGCGCAACCGCGCCCTTCGCCCTGTTTTCGCGGGTCTGCAACACGACGCCGGAGGCAAGAATCGCGATGCCCGCTCCGGCGCCCGCGCGGCCGGCCGCCCCCCTGGACGCCTTTGCTGAAGTATACTTCTGCCGAGGTGTGGAAATGGAGAATACCCTGCCGGAATCGGCCAGGCGATTACTGCGGCTGTTCACGATCAGCTCGCTTCTGCTGTTGACTGCCTTCGGTCAGGGACAAACCGGTCAGATCACCGGGGTGGTGACCGACAGCAGCGGAGCTTCCGTGCCGGGCGCGAAGGTCGTAGTGATCAACGAGGGGACGGCCATTTCCAAGTCGGCGGCCACCACCGCCTATGGCAATTACACCGTCACTCCCCTGATGCCCGCGACCTATACGGTTGTGGTCTCGAAGGAGGGATTCAAATCGAGCAGCATGACCGGGGTCAAAATCGACGTCGCCGAAATCGCGCGCATCGACGTGGCGCTGGAGGTGGGGCAGATCAGCGAGCAGGTTTCCGTCAGCGGCGCGGGAGCGCTCCTGCAGACCGAGACCGCTTCGCTCGGGGCCGTGGTGGCGGAGAGCGGAGTCAACAACCTGCCGTTATCCGGGCGCAATTTTCTGCAGCTGGCGACGCTCGCGCCGGGCGTGACGGCGGCGGGCGTTCTGGGGGCCAATGTCTCCGGCGTCCCTGTCAGCAGCGTGCAGGTGAATGGCATGCGCCAGTCGGCAACCTCCTACTCGATCGACGGAGCGGACGTCTCGAATCAGCATTTCATGGGAACGGCGTTTACCCCCGCGCCGGACGCGATTCAGGAGTTCAAGGTTGAAACCAACAATATGTCGGCCAAGTATGGAGCGGGCGCGGTAGTCAACACCGTTCTGAAATCCGGGACGAACGCCTTTCACGGAGGCGTCTACGAATTTTTCCGCAACGATCTGATGGACGCGCGCAACTTCTTCGCCCTGACGAAGCCGGAGCTGCGGCAGAACCAGTTCGGCGGAACTCTCGGAGGCCCGGTCCTCCGGGACAAAACCTTTTTCTTCGTCGATTACCAGGGCACGCGCGTGCGGCAGGGACGCACGACCAACGCCAACGTGCCCACCGCCGCCCAGCGCAGCGGTAATTTCGCCGGCGGCCCTGCGTTGAAGGATCCGTTTACCGGCGCCGCGCTGCCGGGAAATCAGATTCCCGTCGGCGGCATTTCTCCCCAGGCCGCTTTCTTTCTCCCCTTCATCCCGCTGCCGAATACCGCGGCCAACACGTTCATCCGCTCGGCGGCGTCCAGCAACGAGACCGATCAATTCGATATCCGCGTCGATCAGCAACTGGGGCCGGCCGACTCGTTAAGCGTCTCCTACAGCTTCATCCAACAGGGCTTCCTGATCCCGGGCGCGTTCCCGGAAAACGGCGCCGTGAGCGGGTCCGACCGGCCTCAATTCGCCGTGGCCGGGTGGACCCACACCTTCGGTCCTTCGATCGTGAGCCATGCGCGCCTCTCTTACAGCCACGTCTTCGGAACCAACACCCAGCAGGGGCTCGGCACCAATTATACGAGTCAAGCCGGAATCGGCGGCTTTGAAGAGACGAGCCAGGAATACCCGGCGTTTCCTCAATTGACGATCTCGGGCTTTACGGGAATTGACGGCAGCCCGCTGCTACCCTTCCGTCACAAGATCCGGTACTGGAACATCGGAGACACGGTGACCTGGGTCAAGGGGAAGCACACGGTGGAGTTCGGCGCCGACGCCCGCTGGTATGAAGCCACCCACATCAACGCTCAACAGGGGCGCGGCAACTTCACGTTCAACGGCACGTATACCGGCAACGCCTTCGCCGATTTCCTGTACGGCGTCCCCTTCAACGGATCTCGCAGCTATCCGCTCAATCTTTTCGGCACGTTCGAGTCGAACCAGGACGCCTTCGTGCAGGATACGTGGAAGGTTCTGCGCCGCCTGACGCTGACCGGCGGTCTTCGGTACGACCTGATTCATCCGAGCATCCCGCTCCACAACGTCTTCGCCTCGGTGGACCCGGCGCTCAACCGGATTGTGGTCGCCAGCGACGATCAGGGCCGGATCACGACGACGGCTCAGCAGGTGACGCGCATCATCCTGCCGCTGTTTCAGCCGCTGATCGTACCCACTTCGCAAGTGGGGTTGGGGCCGGCGCTGGTGCATGGCAACCCACACAATATCGCTCCCAGGATCGGGCTGGCCTACGACCCCGGCTACGGATTCGTGGTGAGAGGCGGCTACGGCATCTTCTATCCGCTCAAGAACGGCAATGTCGCTGGAGCGGGGGCCATCCTGAACCCGCCTTTTTTCGCCGGCGAGGCCAGAAACAACACAACGCCTCTGGCTACCCGGACGGTGGCCAACCTATTTCCCCCGAGCAGTCCCGGGAACCTGACGCTGGCCCCCCTGACGTTCACCCAGTACGATCCGAACCCGCCCTATCCTTACATTCAGCAATGGAATTTTTCGCTGCAGAAAGTTCTCCGCCGCGCGATTTCCCTGCAAGCCTCCTACGTTGCCAGCAAGGGGACGCACCTGCAATTCGGACTCCCGGTCAACATCCCGCCTCCGGGACCGGGCGCCATTCAAGCCCGGCGTCCGAACCCATTCTTTGCCAGCGGCAATCTTCTGAACGACACCGGAACGTCGAGTTACAACGCTCTGCAGGCGGTGGCGGAGGTGCGGTCCTGGCATGGACTTTACCTGCTCAGCTCGTTCACCTGGGGCAAGTCTCTGGACAATCAAAGCTCCGACGGCAATTCCGGAGCGCAGGACCCGGCCAACGTACGAGCCGAATGGGCGGTCTCGAGCTTCCAGGTGGCAAAACGGTGGACGCTGGCTTCGACTTATGAGCTGCCATTCTTCAGGGGACGGCGGGGTCTGGTGTCGAATCTGCTGGGCGCGTGGTCCATTTCGAATATCGTGACCGCTCAGACGGGTCTTCCCTTCACGCCGGCGATTTCAACCAATCCGGCCAACACGGGTTCGGCGCAGCGTCCGAACCGGATTGCCGGTGGAAAGCTGCCGAATCCGACCATTGCCCGCTGGTTCGACGTGGCCGCGTTTCAGGTTCCGGCGGCGTTTACGTTCGGGAGCAGCGCGAGAAATGTGCTGACCGGGCCGGGATTCGTGAACTGGGATTTTTCGCTTTTCAAGGACTTCAATCTGACTGCCTCGTCCGATCGGATGCGGCTGCAGTTTCGGGGCGAGTTCTACAATACGTCGAACACGCCTGCGTTTGGACAGCCCGTGCTGAATATTCAGGCGCCGAATGCCGGGGCGATTCTGACGTCGGGAGCGGCCCGGACGACGCAGCTTGTTTTGAAGGTTATTTTTTGAGGAGGAGACAAGCCGGCCAGGCGGCGGAAAGCGCCTTATCCCGGCTCGGCGCGGACTTCCACGAACCTCGCGCCCTTCACGGTCGAGCCCGATTTTACATACGCTTTCAATTGTCCCGGGCGGGCCGGCAGCGGTACGGAAGTGAAGCGGCATTCCGCGCCTCCCTTAGCCACCGGGAGCTTGCGGCTGGTGGCGGGTCAGCTCAAAACAGGCTTTGGTGTCCTTATCAATCGGGTCCAGGGTCAGGGCAATCTCGCATTTGCAGAGCGCCTGACATCCACTTCCCACCAGGGCGGTGTCGCCGCTCCGGGCTCGGGAGGCATCCGCCAATCCTAGCCGGCGCGCAGACGGGCTACCACCTCGGGATGGGCCGCCGCGATATCCTGCTTCTCGCCGGGATCGGCCTTCATGCCGTAAAGGTCCTTCCCGTCGACGAGCTTATAGCGCTGTGTGCGAACCTCGCAGTTGCGGCACGGCTCCGGCTGGTCCCCGCGGCGCCACTGCGTAAACAGCATGCCCTCCGCCAGGGCAGGAGACTGCGGCCGACGAGGCGAACTTTTGCGGGCCTGGCTACTCCGCACGCTTCGAGCAGCGTGGGCTTATTCCTGTTGGTTTTTGATGGCCCGGCACACCGGCGTGATATCGATCTCCGGGACATCCACCGTGTACCCGTCCTGGTCGAAAGCCGTGACGATGTGCTGCCAGTCGGCGTGGATGTCGTCCACGGCACGCTCGTACACCAGCAACTGCCAGGTGGGCTCGCTACTGAATTTCTCGATGCTCGTCCACTGCAGGCAGTAGGAGATCGCCGTGTCTTCGTCCGAGGCGATAAAGACGTTCTTGATGGATTCCTTCGGCGAACAGTAGTGAACTACGAAGACCGATTTCATATTTTATCGTCCGGTGTCTCGAGCGATCAGAATAACCTTTCCGCAACTGAATAGCCACCCCTAAATTGGATTGAGAGTCTCAGTAGGCCCATAACTTGATTATCGTCGAGATCGCGCGAAGCGGGCCAGGTAGTCGATCCACCATCTTTCACGGCGCTCCGGAGCGAAATCGGCCTTCCAATACCGGTACAAAGTCGCGATCCGAGCGTCTGCCAATTCGCTCAATATTCCCTCCAGCCGCTCCCGTTCCGCCATCGGAAGCTTGTCCCTCGAAGCCAGCAGGTCCCGGGTAGTAGCGCAATCGTTGACGTCGCCCAGATACTGTTGCAGCTGGCGCAGCGATTCGATCCGTTGCTCGAGTCCGGCGCCGTAACACGGGCGGAACATTTCCAAGGTGTACCGCAGCCGCTTTGTGAGGAGCCGGAAGCGGTGAAGCGCTTTGAACGACAGCTTCGCGGTCACCAGTTCGTTTCCCGCCGCCAGGAAGCCGCGCGCCAGCTCCGGCAGCCGCTGGCTGGCGTTGGCGGACACGCTCCTGCCGCCCTCCCAGCGGATCGGGAAACCGTTCTTTGGCGCCTTGGATTTGGAATTCGCCCGCATGTCCTACCCCTGTGGATGGAGACCGGCGCCGTCGCCGTGGGGCTGGCGGAAGCGCCTGCCCCACCTTTCTCCCACCGCCGGAATCCGCCTGCCGGGTCGAGCCGGGCAACCGGTGTCAGCGGTCAAGCCACGGCCGCCACTTGCGCGAAAAGTCACGACGCCTCCAATCCTCTAGGGCCCTGGTCAAGTTGAGCTGCGCCTGCTCCCGTTCCTCACGCAGGCCGGCTGCGAGGACCCGGTTCGATCTTCTCCGGTCGGAGCGTAAAAGTTGCAGGGCGACGTCCCGATTGCGCGTCTCCGCCGCCAGATCCATCACCTTTTCCAGCTGTTTGAGAATTTTCGCCGACCGGTGGCGGCGGAACAGGGGGCGGAATTCGCGCAGGCACTGCGAAAGGCGGCGAATGGCCACTCGCAAGTCGTGAATCGCGTCCTCGTCGGGATGCTTCGATGCTCGCTTCACCTGAAAAACCAGCTTTCCCAGAAGCCTCGAGGCATGCAGCCGGACGAACTGGTCGAGATCCGCCGTGACTGCCCGCTTGTCCGCCTTCATCGGCGCGCCTTCGCGATTACCAGTTGATGGCCGTACGCTTCACGGAAGATGTCCGCCACCCGCTCGCCGGCCCACTCTTCGAGATCGACATCGGAGTGAGACTGCAGCCGCACTACCACGTCGCCGTTCTTGAGACTGCATTCCACCGACTCCACGCGCTGGTCGTTGCTCCGGTCGAGGGCATCGGCAAGCCGCAGCAGCGGTGTGAGCAGCGCGACCGCGCGCTTACTCTCCGGGTCGAGCGCCTGGTATTGAGCGTGAGCGGCGTTCGGCGTGGACTTCCGGTGATACCGGCACAGATTGGCGATCATGTGCCGCTCGCGCTCCGTAAATCCGGGCATGTCGGAGTTCGCCACCAGGTAATAGGAGTGCCGGTGGTGGCGCGTGTCGCTGACATAATGCCCGCTGTCGTGCAGGTAGGATGCCGCTTCGAGCGATTTGCCGTAAGCGGGAGCCAGGCCGTGCAGCGATTGCAGCGAATCGAACAACGTATGCGCAATCGCGGCCACCTTCCGCGCGTGGCTCATAGGAACACCGTATTTGCGCGCCATCTCGGACATCAGGCGGCGCTGTTCGGCGTCGAGCTGCGAAAGCTCCCGTCCCACGCGCCGCGCGGCCAGGTCGGCAATGATTCCGTCGCGCAGCCCCGCGGCCGAGTAGTACAGGTTGCGAAGCCGGAACTCGCGCAGGGCGATCCAGAGCATGGCCACGCCCGGTACGATGATCTCCGCGCGCTTCGGTCCGATTCCGGGGATCTTCCGCCTGAAATCGAGATCGCGCGTGGAGATATCCTGGTAAAACTTCCGCACCTGCGAAATCGAGGCCCGCAGCCGGTCGGCCGTCTCCCGCTTGGCCCGCGGGACCCGGTTCACGGCGCAGATCAGCGCCGCCGCCGTGGCCGAAGTGGCAATCACGCGGTCGTAGGGAGCGGCTCCGAAACGGCGCACCGCGTCCACGATGCGCTCCTGAATGTACTCTTCCAGCCGGTGCAGATCCTTGCCGTCCGGCGGATCCTTCTTGAGGAAGACCTCTCTTAACCGCAGCGCGCCGAGCGGCTTCGAAAAGGCCTGGCTCATCCGGCCGTTCTCGCTCAGAATCAGCTCCGCGCTTCCGCCGCCGATGTCGATGATCAGCACCCGCTGAGCGGGATGCGGCCAGCGGCTTTGCACGCCGAGGTGAATCAGCCGCGCCTCTTCCTGGCCAGAGATGACTTCGACCGTCGTCTGCAGCGCGTCCGAGGCGCGCTTCAGGAATTCCTCCTGATTGCCGGCGTCCCGCAGCGCGCTGGTGCCGAGCGCCCGCACTCCCACTACGCCCACGCTGCGGTATTCCTCGGCCATCTGCGCTAGGACGTTGCTGCACAGGTCCATGGCGCCCTGGCTGATGCGGCCGGTGCGGAATACGCTCTCTCCGAGGCGGGTCACCTGGCGGGACGAGGCCAGCGTCTTCAGCGGCGAACCGGGGACCAGCTCCGCCGCCAGCATCCGGATCGAATTGCTCCCTATGTCAACGGCGGCGTAACGGGGCATACGGGATGTAGACGCTATAATAAAACACTGTTCTCTTAATTATAGTGAGCGCTTCCTTCTCCCCGCCGAGAGCGCGGCAAAAAATTATGTCCGTCTTTGTTCCGAATCGATACCAGGGAAAATTGATTGTCGTCGAAGGCATCGATGGCTCCGGGAAGTCCACGCAGCTTGCCCTTTTGAGCCAATGGCTTCGCTCTCGCGGATACGCCGTCGCGTTCAGCGAGTGGAACTCTTCTCCGCTGGTGAAGCAGACCACCCGCCGCGGCAAGAAAAAGGAGATGTTCACCCCCACCACCTTCAGCCTGATTCACGCCACCGATTTCGCCGACCGCCTGGAGGGGTACATCCAGCCGCTGCTGCAAGCCGGCGCCATCGTTTGCGCCGACCGCTACGCCTACACGGCGTTCGCGCGCGACGTGGTGCGCGGCGTCAGCAGCAGCTGGGTCCGCAACCTCTACCGCTTCGCCATCAAGCCCAACCTGGCGTTTTACTTCCGTGTTCCGCTGGATGTGGCCCTGGGACGTATTCTGGGCGGCCGCGACGCGCTCAAGTATTACGAGGCCGGAATGGATCTGGGACTGAGCCGGGACATCGAGGAGAGCTTCCGCATCTTTCAGGGCCGCATTCTCGAAGAATACGAAGCCATGGCCGGGGAGATGGGATTCCACGTCATCGACGCGACCAAGTCCATCGAGAAGCAGCAGAAAGAAATGCGGCGGATTTTCATCCAGGAGCTGGGGGACGCGCTGCCGAGCGGCGTCCTCGAGGTGGCCCATGCCTGACGACAGCCGCAGACCCCAGCCCCTGCAGCCCTACGGCACGCCTCTGCCCAACGTGGATTATTCCGAGCTGCACGGCAAGCTGATCGTGATCGAGGGACCGGACTCGGTCGGACGGACCACCCAGGTCACGCGGCTGCGGGTGTGGCTCGAACAGCACGGCCACGCCGTGCTCGATACCGGCATGGCACGGTCCGCTCTGGCCGGAAAGGGAATTCAGGAAGCCAAGGAGGGGAACACGCTCGGTCCGCTCACCATGACCCTGTACTACACCACCGACTTCGCGGACCGGCTGTTGAACGAGATCGTCCCCGCGCTTCGCGCCGGCTTCGTGGTGCTCACCGACCGGTACATTTTCTCCATCATGGCGCGCGCCATAGCCCGCGGCGAGGATCGGGTCTGGATCGAGAAAGTGATCGGCTTCGCGCTGGTTCCGCACAAGGTTTTTTATTTGCGCGCGGGCGTGAAGGACCTGGTGTCGCGCGTGGTGCTGGGCCGCGGCCGCTTCGATTACTGGGAAAGCGGAATGGACCTGCGCTTCGGCAAGAACATGTACGAGAGCTTCGTCCGGTACCAGACTCGTCTCATCAATGTCTTCGACCGGCTGGCGCGCAGCTACGACATCGAAATCGTCGACGCCACCCGGCCCGCGGACGAGATCTTCCAGCAGTTGCAGGCTTCGATCTCGCTCCTGTTTGCTCCTCCGCCGCGTGTGCCAAGGACGGCGAGCCGGAAGACAGCCGGCAGAAAGCAATCGAAGGTGGCGGGGCGTCCCGGAAAGGCTGCCCCGAATCGCGAGTAACCGGGTGGAACCGAGGTTTTCTGCGGCGACCATGAGTGAAGGTTTGCTCCGGCAACACAAGGCCGATACCCTGCCTCTCTTACGGCTCCTGCACCTGGCCGACAGCGCGCTGCCGGTGGGCGCGGCGGCGCACTCGTTCGGGCTGGAAAGCCTGATCGAGGACGGATTGCTCGCCGCCGGCGGCCTGGAGTCCTTCTGCGCGGATTACCTCGAGGAGAACGGGGCTCTCGAAGCCGCGTATTGCCTCTCCGCCTACCGGCTGGCGCAGCAGGCGGAGCCTCTCGCGGCGGCCTGGCTCGACCTGAACCGGCGCCTCAGCGCGCGCAGGCCCGCCCGGGAGAGCCGCGAGGCCAGCCTCGCCCTGGGGCGCCGGTTCTTGCGGCTGGCGCTCGATCTGGGACTTCCCGCCGCCGTCGAGGGCGATTCCCACCACTGCGCCGCGTTCGGCCTGACCGCGGCTCTGGCCGGCGTCGACGAGCGCAGCGCCGTCGCCGCCTGGCTGCATCAGTCGCTGGCCGCCGTGCTTTCCGCGGCGCAGAGACTCGCCCCGCTCGGGCAGACACGGGCCGCCGCGATCCTGTGGTCGCTCAAACCGCGGATATCCGCGATCGCCGATTCCGCCGGCGGGGCCGAACCGCCGTGCTTCATGCCGGGCCCGGAGGTCGCCTCCATGCGCCATTCCAGGCTCGCCACGCGGCTGTTCATCAGCTGATGAATTCGCTTCTGTCCCTGCGGTTCGAAGCGCGCGAGGGGCGGACGGTGCTGCGGCTCGACAGCCAGCAGCCGCCCTGGCGCGTGGTCCGGGCGTTTCCGAACAGTTGCGGTGAAGCCCTGATCCATCTGCACAACGTCTCGGGCGGCGTCCTGACCAACGACGATCTGCGCCTGCAGGTGGACGTCGGGCCGGAAGCGCGCGCTCAGATCACCACCGCCGGTGCGACGCGTGTCTACCGCAGCCGCGCCGCGGGCGCAACCGCGCGACAGCAAAATGTGGTCACCGTCCGCGAGCGCGGGCTGCTCGAATACGTACCCGACGCCCTGATCCCCTACGCCGGTTCACGCTTCGAGCAGTCCACCGCCATCGAGGTCCTGGACCAGGCGACGCTGTTCTGGTGGGACCTGGTCGCGCCGGGCCGGGAGGCGGCCGGAGAGATCTTCGCGTATGACGTTCTCAGCTCCTCGCTCGACCTGCGCGTTGACGGAGTACCGGCTGCCGCCGAACGGTTCGTTCTGGAACCCCGGCGGCGTCATCCCGCCTCCGCGGCGCGGCTCGGAAACTTCCGATATTTCGCATCGCTCTACGTCTGCCGGTCCGGCTTCGGCCGTCCCGCGTGGCTCGAACTGGAAGCGCAGCTTGGCGCGATTGCGGAAGAACTCTCCAGCCCCGGTGATGTATTATGGGGCGTAAGCACCCTCGCCGCATCCGGACTGGTGGTACGGGGCATCGCCCGGGAGGGCAGGCAGTTAGCCCGTGGAATGCCGGTTTTCTGGACTGCGGCCAAGTGGTCTTTATGCGGCCGCGTCGCCGTGATCCCACGTAAGATAAATTGACCGGAACGGAGGATTCTTCCCCTTGCATCTGACCCCTCGTGAGCAGGAAAAACTCCTGATCTTCACGGCTTCCGAATTGGCCCGAAAGCGCCAGGCGCGCGGCTTGAAGCTCAACTATCCGGAGGCCATGGCCGTGCTCACCGCCGAGATCCTGGAGGCTGCCCGCGACGGAAAGAGCGTCGCCGAAATCATGACCCTGGGGGCGGCTGTTCTCAAGCGCGCGGACGTCATGGAGGGGGTGGCCGAGATGATCCATGAAGTGCAGGTGGAGGCGACTTTTCCCGATGGCACGAAACTGGTGACCGTACATGACCCCATCTCCTAAGATCCAACCCGGCGAATACCTGCTCGCGGAAGAAGAAATCGAAATCAACGCGGGCCGCCGGACCGCAAGAGTGCTGGTCGCCAACACCGGCGATCGCCCGATCCAGGTGGGCAGCCACTTCCATTTTTACGAGGCCAATAAGGCCTTGCGCTTCGATCGCCGCGCCGCCTACGGAATGCGGCTGGACATCGCCGCCGGCACGGCCATGCGCTTCGAGCCCGGCGAGGAGAAAGAAGCGCTGCTGGTCGATTACGCCGGCGCGCGCATCGTGCACGGCCATAACGCCCGCGTGAATGGCGAGCTGGGAGAAAAGCCTTGAGCGTGAAGCTGCCCCGGAGAACCTACGCGGACCTCTACGGTCCCACCGCCGGCGACCGCGTCCGGCTGGCCGACAGCGAGCTGATCGTCGAGGTGGAAAAGGATTACACCAGCTACGGCGACGAAATTACCTTCGGCGGCGGCAAGGTAATCCGCGACGGCATGGGACAAAGCTCCACCGCCACGCGCGAGGCGCTGCCCGGCGCGCTGGACCTGGTAATCACGAACGCGCTGATTATCGACCACTGGGGCATCGTCAAGGGCGACATCGGAATCCGCAACGGCCTCATCGTCAAGGTCGGCAAGGCGGGCAATCCCGACACGATGGCCGGAGTGGATCCGGAGCTGGTGGTGGGCGCGTCCACGGAAGTGATCGCCGGCGAGAACTGCATCGTCACCGCTGGAGCCGTCGACAGTCATATTCACTTCATCTCCCCGCAGCAGATCTATGAAGCGCTGTCGAACGGAACCACTACGATGCTTGGCGGCGGAACCGGTCCGGCCACCGGAACCAACGCGACCACCTGCACCCCCGGCGCCTGGAACCTGGGACGCATGCTGCAGGCGGCCGAAGCCTGGCCGATGAACTTCGGCTTCCTGGGCAAGGGAAACGCGTCGTCGGACGAGCCGCTGGCCGAGCAGGTCGAAGCCGGGGCCTGCGGATTGAAGCTGCACGAAGACTGGGGAACCACCCCCGCCGCCATCGACGCCTGTTTGAAAGTGGCCGATCGTTTCGACGTACAGGTGGCCATCCACACCGATACGCTGAACGAAGCCGGCTTCGTGGAGGACACGATCGCCGCCATCGCCGGCCGGGCCATTCACACGTATCACACCGAAGGCGCCGGCGGGGGCCACGCGCCGGACATCATTCGCATCGCCGCGCTGCCGAACGTGCTGCCGTCTTCCACCAACCCGACGCGGCCGTTCACGGTGAACACCATTGCCGAGCACCTGGACATGCTCATGGTCTGCCACCACCTCAACCCGCAGACGCCGGAGGACGTGGCTTTCGCCGAGAGCCGCATCCGTCCCGAAACGATCGCCGCCGAGGATATCCTGCACGACCTGGGCGTCTTCAGCATGCTCTCCAGCGATTCGCAGGCCATGGGACGGATCGGAGAAGTGGTCCTGCGCGCCTGGCAAACCGCGCACAAGATGAAAACGCAGCGCGGCCCGCTGCCGGAGGATTCGAGCCGCAACGACAACTTCCGGGTCAAGCGCTACGTGGCCAAATATACGATCAATCCGGCCATCACGCACGGCATCTCCGCTCATGTCGGCTCGATCGAGCCGGGAAAGCTGGCGGACCTGGTCCTGTGGAAGCCGGCCTTTTTCGGCGTCAAGCCGGAGATGGTGGTCAAGGGCGGATTCATCGCCTGGAGCGTGATGGGCGACGCCAACGCGTCGATCCCCACGCCGCAGCCGGCGCTCTACCGGCCCATGTTCGGATCCTTCGGGGGCGCCGTGCAGGAGACGGCTCTGACGTTCGTTTCCAAAGCGGCCATCGAACGGCACATCTCGCAGCCGCTGCGTCTGGCGCGGACGCTGCGTCCGGTCGAGCGCTGCCGGACGGTAGGCAAGGCGGACATGATACACAATTCCGCCACGCCCAAACTGGAAGTGGATCCGGAAACGTACGAGGTCCGGGCCGACGGCGAGCTGCTCACCTGCGAGCCGGCGCAGTCCTTGCCCATGGCGCAGCGGTATTTTCTGTTTTGACATGAGCCTTCATCGTGCATTTCGAGTAGGCGTGGCCGGTCCGGTCGGCAGCGGCAAAACCGCGCTGGTCGACTCGCTCAGCCGCAGCCTGTGGCCCAAACTGAACCTGGCCGTGGTCACCAACGACATCTACACCCGGGAGGACGCCGAATTTCTGGTCCGCCAGGGAACTCTGCCGGCGGGCCGGGTGCGCGGCGTCGAGACCGGCGGATGCCCGCACGCCGCCATCCGCGAAGACGCCTCGATGAACCTCGACGCCATCGCCGATCTCGAGCGCAGCCATGCCGGACTGGAGCTGGTCTTCATGGAGAGCGGAGGCGACAACCTGGCCGCTTCGTTCAGCCCCGAACTGGTGGACGTATCCATCTACGTGATCGACGTCGCCGGCGGCGACAAGATCCCCCGCAAGGGCGGTCCCGGCATCACCCGGTCGGACCTGCTGTTGATCAACAAGATCGACCTGGCGCCGCATGTCGGCGCGTCGCTCGAAGTGATGGAGCGCGATGCCCGCCGCATGCGCGGCCAGCGCCCTTTCGTTTTTACGAACCTGAAGACGGGCGCCGGGCTGCCCGAGGTGCTGCGCTGGCTCGAAGCGGAAATGGCCGCGCCGCGCAGGCAGATCCTGGACGCCCACGCGCGGCGCCCCAGGCACGAACATCACCATCACTGACCAGAGGCTCAAGCGATCCGGAAGAATCTGCCCCACGGCGCGCGCGACTCAACGCGACGGCGGGCGCTTCCGGACGATCGCCTGGACGGCGAAGTCGCGCAGCTCCAGAATCTCCCGGCGCGCGCGCGGGTCGATCGCGAAGCTCTCCGACGCGCTGTCGAAATACAGACACCCGATGGCAATGTCGTTGACAACCAGCGGCAGCACTCCAAGCGACGTGGCGCCGGCTACGCGCATGAAAGCCGACCGCTGGTAGCGCGCGCAGGCTCCCGCGTCCAGGATCACGTCCTCCTTGCCAAGCAGCGCGGAGCCGATCGGGCCCGAGCGGATTGAAATGGGAAACCGGAACTTGTCGATGAGCGGCTCCACGTCCGCGCCGACTCCGAGCCGCGCCTGAATCCAGCACCGCCCGGCATCCACCAGGCAGAACAGAACGCGATCGACGCCCGTCCCGCGGTAGATCGCTTCGAGGATCATCATCAAAGCCCCGTTCAGCTCGAAGTCCTCGCCGGAATTGAGCATGGCCCGCAACTCGGCCACCAGATTGGCCAGAACGTCCGAAGCGGTGGAGGTCTGCGGCGCGGTTTCCCGCTCGCCGCCTGCGGGTTCGTTCTGAAGCCCGGTGGCGGCCAGGATCCGCCTGCCCAGGCTGGCGCGGTCCATCGGCAGGCTGGCGGCGCGGAAGGTGTCCTCCGTCTCGAACACGGCCGACTCGAGAATGGCCGGAATCTCACTCTCCTTCACGGGCAGCGCCTGACCGTATTTCTTGATCAGGGCTTTCAGGGCCGCTTCGCTTTCCGAACGGTCTTTTCGGTAGACCGCGGTGGACAGCGCGTGGCTGAAGCAGGTGATGGTGCGCAGCCGCTCCAGTTCGCATCGAGGCGCCGAGAAATCGGGCGGATCCATGCAGCTGCCGACCGTTTCCGGCAGATTCCAGCGCCGGGCCATCGCCTTGCCGAGATCTTCGTAATGAAAATGGAACACCCGTTCGCAGGCCTCGGCTTCGGTCACCCCCCCGCCGATCTCTTCCGCCACGCGCGCATAGTCGACTGGAAGATAGCAGGCGAGCACCAGCTCGCCCAGATTGCGGAACAGCCCGCACAGGTAGGCTTCCTCCACGCCGCGCAGGCCCGAGCGTATGGCGATCTGCCGGGCGTGGTTCGCCGAGAGCAGCATCAACAGCACCAGCTCCTTCAACTTGTCCGACTGCCGGCGAAAGTGCTCGAAAACCAGCACGCCCGCCGCCAGGTGGCTGATGGCGTCCCATCCCATCATTGTGACCGCGCGGGAAACACTCAGGATCGGCTTGCCGCGCGGGTTGTATTGGATGGAGTTGGCCAGCCGCAGCACGCGCGCCGTGAGGCTGACGTTTTTGAGAATCAGGTTGGTCAGCAGATTGAGCGTGCTGCTCTCGTCCCCCATGGCTTTCCGCATCTCGGCCAGATGGTGAGAGAACGCGGGCAAATCCGATTGCCCGTGGATGAGCCGGATACAGGTCTCGAGGCTCTCCCTTTTCGACTGCGAATCGATCACATTCAGAACGTCCGCCCTTCCAGGACTATCGGACGTTCGCGTGGATTCCCGTAGACGGCCCAGCAAAAACACGCTCATCCGTTCGAACATCATTACTTTATCGAATACGGCGGCCCGCCGCCGATCAAAGCGCGTTAAGGGACAGCGCTCCGACGCCCTTCATTTTCGCGAGAGAACGCTGTTTCACCGATTTCCACTGAAGGTAACGCTCAGCTAACCCGGAGCGTCCTGCTAGATTGGAATAGGGAGCTAAGCTGAACGTGACTATCGGCGTGCCTGCAGAGACCTTTCCGGGCGAGCGGCGGGTGGCGATGACACCGCGGGCCCTGGAAACACTCGCGAAAATCAACGCCTCATGCCTGGTGGAGTCCGGAGCCGGGGCGGCCGCCGGTTTTCCCGATTCCGAGTACGAGTCGAAAGGCGCGCGCATCGCCCGCCGCCGCGCGGACGTTTTCGGCGAATCCGAAGTCATTTTACAAGTGCGAACGGCGGGGGCGGATCCCGGGTCTCTCGTCAACGATCTTCCGCTGCTGCGTTCGAGCCATGTCGTGATCGGATTCGGCGAGCCGCTGAGCTCGGCGTCCGAATACGCCGCTTACGCCGCGCGCGGCGTCACCAGCTTCGCCATGGAACTGATCCCCCGCATCACGCGCGCCCAAAGCATGGATGCGCTCTCGTCGATGGCGACCGTCGCCGGCTACAAGGCGGCACTGCTGGCCGCCGACGGGCTGCCCCGCATGTTCCCCATGCTGATGACGGCGGCCGGCACCATCACGCCGGCCCGTGTGTTCGTCCTCGGCGCGGGCGTCGCCGGGCTTCAAGCCATCGCCACGGCGCGGCGTCTTGGCGCCGTGGTCACCGCTTATGACGTGCGGGCCGCCGTGCGGGAGCAGATCGAGAGCCTCGGCGCCAGGTTCGTCTCCATCGGGATGGAAACCGTGCAGGCCGAAGAGCGCGGCGGCTACGCCAGGGAACTGGGTGAGGATTTCTACCGGCGTCAGCGCGAAGTGCTCACCGGGGTGGTCGAGCAGCAGGACGTCGTGATCGCCACCGCCGCCGTGCCGGGCAGAAAAGCGCCGGTCCTGATCACCGCGGAGATGGTGGCTCGCATGGCCCCCGGTTCGGTGGTGGTGGATCTGGCGGCCGAGCGCGGCGGCAACTGCGCGTTGACCGCGCCGGGACGCACCGTGGTCGAGAGCGGCGTCACGATTCTGGGCCCCTTGAATCTGCCGTCCACGGTTCCCTACCACGCCAGCCAGATGTACTCGCGGAATTTAGCCATGTTTGTCCGGCACCTGGCGCCGGAAGGCGCGATATCGATCCGGCTTGACGATCCGATCATCCGCGAGACGCTGGTGACCTGGGGCGGCCAGGTGGTCCATCCGCGTCTCCAGGAAATGCCGGCGCTCCCGGCCGACACCATCGTGCAAGGAGACTGAGCCGTGCCCTTCGACGAATCGCTTCTGTTCGTGTTCATGCTGGCGGCCTTCCTCGGATTCGAGCTCGTGCGCCGGGTCTCGCCGCTTCTGCATACCCCGCTGATGTCGCTGACCAACGCCATTTCCGCCATCGCGGTGGTGGGAGCCATCCTGATCGCCGGAGCGAAAGACGCCAGCGCGCTCAGCAGCGTGCTAGGGTTCGTGGCCGTCACCGCCTCCACCATCAACCTGGTGAGCGGATTCCTGATTACCGACCGCATGTTGAAAATGTTCAAAAAGCGCGAGTCCGGAAAACGCTGATGGGACCGGCTATCCAGATCAGCTACCTGGTCGCCGCCGGACTGTTCATCCTCTCGCTCAAGTGGATGAGCTCGCCGGATTCGGCGCGGCGCGGCGTGCTGGCCGGTGAAGCCGGCATGCTGATCGCCATCGTGGGGACGCTGCTGCGCCACGAAGTGGTGAACTTCGAGTGGATCATGATCGCGTTCCTGCTGGGCTCCGCGATCGGCGCGCCGCTGGCGTACCTGATGCCGATGACCGCGGTTCCGCAGCGCACCGCGCTCTCCCATGCGTTCGGCGCGCTGGCCTCGGCGCTGATCGGCGCGGCCGAGTATTACCGGGAAACGCCGCACGGCTTCGTCATGGTGGCGCTGGTGATCGAGATGCTGCTCGGTTTTCTCACCTTCACCGGTAGCCTGATGGCGTTCGGCAAGCTCCAGGAGATCCTGCCGGGCCGCCCGCTCGTTTACCGCGGCCAGAACTTCATCAATCTGGGACTGTTCGCCGCCGCCGCCGGGTTTGGCGTGGCGCTGATTCTCAGTCCGGAGCAGACCTGGATGTTTCCGGTCTTCGCCGCCCTGGCGCTGATCTTCGGCGTGCTGCTCATCATCCCCATCGGCGGCGCGGACATGCCTACGGTCATCGCGCTGCTCAACTCCTACGCGGGCCTGTCGGCGAGCGCCATGGGTTTCGCCCTGGACAACAAGCTGCTGATTATCGCCGGCGCGCTCGACGGGTCCTCCGGATTCATTCTCTCCGTCATCATGTGCCGCGCCATGAACCGGTCCTTCACCAACGTCCTGTTCGGCGCTTTCGGACAGGCGCAGGAGCGCGCCGCCGAAGTGGAGGAGCGCCCGGTGCGATCGGCCGGCGCCGAAGAAGCCGCCGAGATGCTGGAATCGGCGCGTCTGGTGATCGTGGTTCCGGGCTACGGCCTGGCAGTGGCCCAGGCGCAGCACAAGCTGCGCGAGCTCTACGATTCGCTGACCAGGCGCGGCGTGGACGTGCGCTTCGCGATCCATCCCGTGGCCGGGCGCATGCCGGGCCACATGAACGTGCTGCTGGCGGAAGCCGACATTCCGTACGAGAAGCTGTTCGAGATGGACGACATCAATGCCGAATTCGCCCAGGCCGATGTCGCTTTGGTGATCGGCGCCAACGACGTGACGAATCCCGCGGCCCGCCATGACCAGTCCAGCCCGATCTACGGCATGCCGATTCTGAACGTCGACCACGCCCGCACCGTGATGGTGATCAAGCGCGGCATGAGCCCCGGATTCGCCGGGATCGACAACGAACTGTATTACATGGATAAGACGCTCATGCTCTTCGGCGACGCCAAGGCGATGCTGACCAGCATGGTCAAAGAGCTGTCTTCGGTTCGCGCCTAGCTTGCGGCCGGGCCGGCCTCGTCAGCAGGAAGAGCGCGAACCGCATCATTCCAGTTTAGTCCCGTAGACGGCCCTCCCCAGCGCCGCCGCCGCGACACCGACCGCCGCGCCCGCCGCCGCATCCACGGCGTAGTGGTACCGGCCGTAAACGGTGGCCGTCGCCACCAGCGCCGCGTAAACGAAAACTCCCCGGTAGAGCCAGGGCTTGTCGCGGAAGATCCGTGTCATGGCGAAAGCAGCCGCGAATGCGCCCGAAACATGCGCGCTTGGAAAGACGCTGGTGTGGATTCCGTAACCGCCCAGAATCCAATGATTGAAGCGTCGAAGCAGGGTGTCCGCCGACGGCGCGTCCTCGCCGGGGAAGACCACTCTGGGAGGCTCGGAGGGCCAATACGGAAACTGCACGTAGCTCAGGAACAGTCCCAGCAGATAAATGAACAGCAGCATCCCCGCATAATTGGACCTGCGGTAGACATACAGCATGCTCATGCAGAACACCGGCAGGGCGTAGACCAGCAGGTAGCACAGCTCCAGCAGGCCGGGGAGCGCCGGTCCGGTCATCTCAATCGCGTCGCGCAGCTTCCACTGGCGCAGGAGCACGCGATCCCATGCGATCCAGGTTTGCTCCAGCCGGTGGTAATGGACCGGCGGAGCAAGCCATCCCATCTCCTTGTACGCAAGCAGCATCAGCCCGAGCGGAATCCAGTTCCGGAGGTGCTGCACAACCAGGCTTTCACGCAGCCGCGGCGTGCCCAGAAGGAGAGCGTAAACACCCAGCAGCAGAGCGTTGACGGCCAGCATCCGGACGCGCACCGCGGGCGAACGGGGGAGGATCCAGGAAAGCGCGGTCACATAGGAAAAGTAGCCCGCCAGCACCCATTCGGGCAGCTTCATGCCCCACCGGAGCCGTGGGGCAGAGGCTCGATGGAGACCAGGCTCTTCGGCGGGGAGGAGAATTCGAACACCTGCGGATCGCGCCAGCGGTCGACGATCGAAGTCTGATGCACGCAGGAGATGGTGCAATAAGGCGCGCAGGACTTCTTGGTCAGGTACTCGCGGCGGATATCCGCGGTGGTGTACTGCTCGAGCGGGATGCCCGGATACCCGCGCTGCTGTGAGCAGTAGTGCACCAGGCCGTCCTCGCAGACGTACAGATAGCGTCCGCCGGCGCGGCACCACCACCAGTGATTCGGCTTGCCCGCAAGCAGGTTCTCCTGGTAGGGATTGTGCTGGTTGATACGGCTGTAGGAGCCCTTGGCCACTCGCCGGATGCGCGCGTAGATGCTTCGCTCCCGCTCGCTGACGGCGCGCAATTGACCGTCTCCGTCATGGATGATGCCCACCGTGGTGGTGAGCCCCAGGTCCAGGGCGCGCTGCGTCACCGCGGCGGCGTCCTCCGGATTGCGGACGCCGGCCCCGAGCACCGAGTTGATGTTGACGTGAAACTCGGCGTACCGCGCCAGCATCACCAGGCGCGCGTCCAGAGTCTTGAGGCTTTTCATCGAAATATCGTCCGGCTCCACGTTATCGATGCTGATCTGCAGGTAATCGAGTCCGGCGGCGTTGAACCGCCCGATGCGGTCCGGATTGAGAAGGAACCCGTTGGTGATGACGCCCGCCAGCATACCCCGCTCGCGCACCCGCCGGATCAGCCGGTCCAGATCGGGGTGCAGCAGCGGCTCGCCTCCGCTAAAAGTGAGCGAACTCAACCCCAACGCGGCCAGCCGGTCGATGCGGTGGATCATGTCCGCGGCCGGCACGGGCGGAGACGTCTCGTCGTATTCGTTGCAGTACCGGCAGGAGAGGTTACAGCGGCGGATCGGAATGATCTGGGCGGCGATGGGGTGGCTGGTGGAGGCCAGAGCTTTGGCAGCCAGTCCGAATTCACGCGCCTTTCGCAACCACTCGATCCGTCGGGTCTTCCAGGTCCGGGGCCGCTTAGACATGCTCTCGAACTATTTTCTCATGGGACGCGGAAGCGCATGCCCGCCCGATCATACGTTTCCCGGCCGCCGGGAACGGTTGCCCGGCGCCTGGACTACCGGTTCAGCGACGCCGCCGCGATCTGCGCGATGTCCAGCAGTTTCGGCGGAGTCTGCGACACCTGCGCCAGTGCGTCGCGAAACATCGTGTGGCAGAAGGGACACGCCGCCCCAACCACCTCGGCGCCGGTCGCCACCAGCTCTTCCGCCCGGTCCACGTTGACGCGCTTGCCCTTCTCCTCGCCCAGGAACGCCAGTCCGCCTCCGGCGCCGCAGCAGCGCGACCGGTTGCGCGCCCGCGGCGGGTCGATCACCTCGCCGGCCATCCCGGCCACCTGCCGCGGCTCCTCGTATTCTCCCGTGTAGCGGCCGAGATAGCACGGATCGTGAAAAACCACCTTTCCCTGCGCCGCGGTCCGCGGAAGCCGCGATTGAACACGCGCCAGAAACCGGCTGTGATGCTCGATCTCGAAGGCGGCGCCGGCCTCCCGCCAGTCCTCGCTGATCGTCCGTACGCAATGCGGACAGATGCTCAGCATTTTCTTCACCTGGCTCTGCCGGATGTGCTCGATATTCGACTCGGCAAGCTGCGAGAACAGCAGGTCGTTGCCCAGCCGGCGCGCCGGATCGCCGTTGCAGCGCTCTTTGCGCAGGACCCCGAACGTCACTCCCAGATGCCGCAGCACCGCCGCCAGCGCCAGCACGATCTCGCGCCCCTGCGGATCGTACGCCCCCATGCAGCCGAGCCACAGGCAATACTCCTGGGTTCCGTCGTAGACCGGAAGCTCGCTCTTCTCCAGAAATTTCTGCCGCTCGCCCGAAGCGAAGCCCATGGGATTGCCGTTGCGCTCCAGGTTCAGAAAGAGCTTGGTGCCGTACTCGTCTTCCCACTTTCCCGTGTTGACCGCTCCGCGCCGCAGCCCGATGATGATCGGCACGTGCTGGATTCCCACCGGACACTGGTCCTCGCACGCGCCGCACGTCGTGCACTGAAATGCCGCCTCTTCGGAAATGTGCCGTGCCATGAGGGGCTCGGACGCCCCGGCGCCGTAATCGTTGAGATAATTCCGGACGCCCAGGGCGATTTTTTTCGGGTCCAGGATTTTTCCCGTATTGTAAGCCGGGCAGTGCTCCGTGCACCGGCCGCACTCCACGCAGGAGTAAGCCTGCAGCGCGACCAGTTGCGTGATGTCCTTGCCGGTATCCAGGCCGAAATCGTCGTCATCGCGAAGCGGGGGTATCCTGCTGAACCCGTCCCGCTTGAAAAAGATCGTCACCGGACTGAGCGCCAGGTGCAGGTGCTTGGTGTGCGGAATCAGCGGAAGGAAGATCAGCAGCGTCAGCGTGTGCGCCCACCAGTTCACCCGCCCGGCCGTGCTTCCTTCTTCCACGCCGAACGTCACCAGGTATGTCGCCATCAGCAGAAAAATCAACAGCGCGATGAAGCCGGACTCGACAGATACTTTCGGGCCCAGCCACTTCGGGCGAATGACCAGCCTGCGGAACGCCAGGCCCGCGATCGAGACGGCCACGGCGATCGCGAACAGGGCCACGAAGCAGCGGTAGGCGCGGACCGCCGCGTAATCCGCCGGCATCAGGTTCAGCCCCACTCCCGCCGCGAAATGGGCGAGGGTGATCAGGGCGAAGGCGCAGAATCCCCAGAATACGAAGGCATGCGCCAGTCCCGGCAAGGGCCGCTCCCGGATTACCTTGCCCTGCAGCAGGACTTCCCATACGAACTTCCGCAGCCGCGGACCCACGGGCTTGTAAGTAAAATCGGGATCCGGCTTCGACCGCCGGATCGTTTCCAAAACCGGCCCAAACCGCCGCCAGAAACCATACAGCGAAATGGAAAATAAAACCAGAAAAATGACGATCTCGAGGGGAGCCGGATGAAGCATGATCGGTCTGCTCCGAATGTACCATTTCTCGGGTAAGCTAAAGATAGAACGCGCTGTATCTTTCTTTCCCCCGTAGGAGATTCTGCTTGCGCATCGTCGTTTCCGGCGCCGCCGGATTTATCGGGTCTCATATGTGTGACCGGTTGCTTCTCGAAGGGCACGCCGTGGTCGCGCTGGACAATCTGTTGACGGGCTCCATGGATAATCTCGCCCATCTCGCGTCGCATCCCGCCTTTCGGTTCATCGAGCACGACGTGACCGCTCCGGTGAGCCACTCGGTTGCGGATGGCGCGATCGACGCGGTGCTGCATATGGCCTCGGCGGCGAGCCCCCGGGACTACCTGGAGTACCCGGTCGAGACCCTCGAAGTGGGGTCCATCGGCTCCCGTAACATGCTGGAGCTGGCCAGGGCGCACGGGGCGCGTTACCTGGTGACCTCGACGTCGGAGTGCTACGGAGACCCGCTCGTCCACCCCCAGGTGGAGACGTACTGGGGGAACGTCAATCCGGTCGGACCCCGCTCCTGCTACGACGAAAGCAAGCGCTTCGCCGAGGCCATCACGATGGCCTACCACCGCAAACATGGCGTGCGCACCAATATCGCGCGGATCTTCAATACCTATGGGCCGCGCATGCAATTGAATGACGGCCGGGTGGTTCCCGCCTTCCTCGACCAGGCCCTGCGGGGACAGCCGCTGACCGTGTTCGGCGACGGCTCGCAGACCCGCAGCTTCTGCTACGTCAGCGACCTGGTAGAGGGACTCTATCGCCTCATGCAGTCCGACGAGCGGTATCCCGTGAATCTCGGGAACCCGCGCGAGATGACCATCCTGGAATTCGCCGAGCAGATTTGCGCCATGACGGGAACCGCGTCCGAGATCGTGCGTATGCCGCTGCCGGAGGACGACCCGCGGCAGCGCCAGCCGGATATCGCCAAGGCGAAAACGATCCTCGGCTGGGAGCCGGAGGTGTTGCTCGAAGAAGGATTGCGGCGAACGATCGACTATTTTCGCGGGAAGATAACCGCCGCGTCGCAGTAAGGCCCGCCGGCGGCCGATCGAATCCAACAGCCGTTACTTGTACGCCGCCACGCCCGTGACGCGCTCGCCGATGACCAGCGCGTGTATGTGGTCCGTGCCCTCGTAGGTCTTCACCGTCTCCAGGTTGCACAGATGCCGCATGATCGGATATTCGTCGGTAATCCCGTTGGCCCCGAGCAGATCCCGGCTCGCGCGCGCGCAGTCGAGCGCCATGGCGGCGTTGTTCCGCTTCAACATCGAGACGTGCGCCGGCTCGAGCCGCCCCTGGTCCTTTAGACGCCCGCAATGCAGCGCCAGAAGCTGGGCCTTGGTGATCTCGGTGATCATGTCGGCCAGCTTCTCCTGGACAAGCTGGTGCGAGGCGATCGGCTTGTCGTCGAACTGTTTTCGGACCACGCTGTACTGGCGCGCCGTTTCGTAGCAGTCCATGGCGGCCCCGATCGTGCCCCAGCCGATGCCGTAACGCGCCTGCGTCAGGCAGCCCAGCGGCCCCTTCAATCCCCGGGCGCCGGGCAGCATCCGGCCGGCCGGCACGCGGCAGTCGGAGAACGACAGGCTCGATGTGACCGACGCCCGCATGGACCATTTGCCGTGAATGTCGGAAGTGGAAAACCCGGGCGTGCCGCGCTCGACCAGAAAGCCGCGAATCCCATCCTCGGCGCGCGCCCACACCACGGCGACGTCGGCCAGCGTCCCGTTGGTGATCCAGGTCTTCTCGCCGTTGAGCACCCAGTGGTCGCCGTCCTTGCGCGCGGTGGTCCGCATGCCGGCGGGGTTCGATCCGAAGTCGGGCTCGGTGAGCCCGAAGCAGCCGAGCAGTTCGCCGGTGACCAGTTTCGGAAGCCAGCGCTGCTTCTGCTCCTCGGATCCGTAAGTGTGGATCGGGTACATCACCAGAGCGCCCTGCACGGAGGCGAAGCTGCGCAGCCCGGAATCGCCGCGCTCCAGCTCCTGCATGAGCAGCCCGTACTCCACATTCGACATGCCCGCGCAGCCGTAGCCTTCGAGGTTGGCGCCGAAGAAGCCCAGCCGCCCCATCTCGGGAACCAGCTCTTTCGGGAAGCGCGCTTCACGGTAGCAATCCCGGATCAGCGGCAGTACTTCGGACTCCACGAACTGCCGCGCGCTCTGCCGAACCAACAGCTCCTGCTCGCTGAACTGGGAATCGATGAAAAGGTAGTCCACTCCGCGGAACGAAGACATGAGGTCCCATTTTACAAACAATCGCCGAAACACCGGCGGGGCAGGCGTTCGGTTTGCGCCTGCCCTCTCGACCAGCGGTCTTACTCGAATCGCAGCGCCTCGATGGGATCGAGGGCGGCGGCTTTCCTGGCCGGGTAGTATCCGAAAAACACGCCAATCAGCATCGAAAACACCGCCGAACCGGCCATGGCGGCCGGCGACAGCAGTTGCGGCCAGTTCAGGAAATGCGAGACCCCGTAGGAGATTCCCGCCCCCGCGGCTATGCCCGCCAGTCCGCCCGCCAGCCCCAGGATCAGCGATTCGATCAGGAACTGATACTGCACATGCTTCGACCGCGCGCCCACCGCCATGCGGATCCCGATCTCACGCGTCCGCTCAGTCACCGACACCAGCATGATGTTCATGATGCCGATGCCGCCCACCAGCAGTGACACCGCCGCGATGCCCCCGAGCAGCATCGTCATCACCCGCGACGTTTCTGCCGCTGTCTCGGCCACGTCGGAAAGGTTGCGCACCGTGAAATCGTCCTCCTGGCCGCTCCGCAGATTGTGCCTGCCGCGGAGCAGGGTGGTGATCTGCTCCTGCGCCTGTGACGTCGCCTCCTCGCTTACGGCCGAGACCTGAATCGACGAAATGTAATTCGTCGCCAGCAGCTTCTTCATCACAGTGGTGTAGGGAACCAGCACCGTATCGTCCTGATCCTGCCCCAGCTGGCTTTGCCCGCGCGCCTGGAGAACTCCCACGACCCGGAAGGACAGGTTGCGCAGGCGCATCAACTGCCCGACCGGATCCGCGCCCGGGAACAATACGTTGGCGACCGTCTGCCCGATTACCGCCACCCGCGCCGCCGATCGTACATCCGCGTCCGTGAAGAACTGGCCCTGCGCCGCGTCCCGCAGCCGGATCGCCGGATAAGTGGTGTCGACTCCTTCCGCCCGCGTGTTCCAGTTCTGATTGCCGGCAACCAGCGGCGCGCTCGCCGAGATGCTCGGAGTAGCCAGCGCCACGCTGGGGACCTCGCGCAGAATGGCGGCCATATCTTCCTCGGTGAGGGTGGTGCTGGTGCCGGCGCCTCCGCGAACGCCCCCGGTCCTCTGGCTGCCCGCCTGCACGATCAGCAGGTTCGCGCCCATGTTGGAAATCTGGTCCTTCACCTGTTTCTGCGCCCCCTGGCCCAGGCTGACCATGGCGATCACCGACGCCACGCCGATGATGATTCCCAACATCGTCAACGCCGACCGCGCCTTGTTTCGCTTCAATGCGCGTAAAGCAATCTTCACGATAGGGCCGATCATTGCAATACCTCCTCGAGCGGCGTCGCC
This sequence comes from Bryobacteraceae bacterium, assembly GCA_035495815.1. Lineage (GTDB taxonomy): Bacteria > Acidobacteriota > Terriglobia > Bryobacterales > Bryobacteraceae > DATJFH01. The sequence continues at coordinate 5,578 of DATJFH010000350.1, read as the reverse complement.
GCCAGTTCCACGCTTGCGCTCCGTCTCCTCCGCACCGGCTGGTCGAGAATCATCCGGCCGTCTTTCATCGCCACCATCCGCCTGGCGTACTGCGCGATATCAGGCTCGTGGGTCACCAGCACTACCGTAATCCCCTGGTCGTTGAGCTTCTGGAAGACCGACATGATCTCGAGCGACGTGTGACTGTCCAGGTTCCCCGTCGGCTCGTCCGCCAGCAACAGCGACGGCCGGTTCACCAGCGCCCGCGCAATCGCCACGCGCTGCTGCTGGCCGCCCGAAAGCTGGTTCGGCTGGCTGGCCGCCTTGTGACCCAGGCCGACCGCCTCGAGCGCCAGCCGGCTGCGCCGCGTCCGCTCCTCCGCCGGAACGTTCGAATAGATCAGCGGCAGCTCCACGTTTTCCAGGGCGCTCGTGCGCCGCAGCAGGTTGAACCCCTGGAACACGAAGCCCAGCTTGCGATTCCGGATGTCGGCCCGCTGGTCCTTGCTGAAGCCGGAGACGTCCACGCCGTCCAGGAAATAGCGGCCCTTCGAAGGACGGTCCAGGCAGCCGAGAATGTTCATCATGGTCGACTTGCCCGATCCCGACGTCCCCATGATGGCCACAAACCCACCCTTTTCGATTTCGAGGCTGACGCCGCGCAGGGCACGCACCCTGACGTCGCCCGCGTCGTACACCTTGTGAATATTCATCAGCCGGATCACCGGTTGGCCGCCGGTTTGCATTGACGCGGTCATCAGAATCTCCCCCTTCTGCCCGCGCCTGCGCCCGCCCCTCTGCCCGAGAACGGCGAAGACTGCGCCGGCTGCTGCGGTTGCGATGCCGCCTGTTGCTGACCCGGCGCCGCCACCCGGGCGCCTTCCGGCAGCCCGCCGCCCGTCAGCTCTGTGAAGATTCCATCCGTCATGCCCAGTTGCACGCGGACCGGCTTCAACTCTGTTCCATCCACCTGGTACAAGATCGCGCCGGAGCCGCGGGCGCCGCCGCCCTTCCTGCCGCTCTTCGCCGCCGCGGCTGCCGGAGCCTGCGCCGTCTCGGGCCGGAACCGCAACGCCGCGCTCGGGACCATCAGGACGTTCTGCTTCTCGGCCACGGTGGCCGTCACGTTGGCCGTCATACCGGGCTTCAACATCAGCTTCGGATTACCCACGGAGACGACGGCTGTGTAGGTGACCACGTTCTGCACCACGTTCGGCGACAGACGGATCTGCGAAATCTTGCCCTCGAATGTCTCCCTGGGGAAAGCATCCACCGTGAAGGTCACTTTGCTCTCCGGGCTCAACTGCCCGACGTCGGCTTCGTCGATATCGGCCAGCACCTGCATCTTCGTCAGGTCCTGAGCGATCAGGAACAGCGTTGGAGCCTGCAGGCTCGCCGCCACGGTCTGGCCCACGTCCACGTTTCGAGCCACGACCACGCCGTCGATCGGGGCCCGGATGATGGTCCGCTCCAGATTTACTGCCGCCACGTCGACCGACGCCTTCGACTGCGTCGCCTGGGCCACTGCCTGGTCCAGTTGAGACCTGGAGGCCTGCGCCTGGGCCACTGCCTGGTTATACTGCGCGTCGGCCTGGGCCTTCTGCGCCGCCGCCTGCGCCCTGGCCGCCTCGGAGGTCTCGAGCTGGCGGGCCGGCGTTACGCCCGCTTCCACCAGGGCCGCGGTATTCCGATACGCGCGATCCGCCTCCAGCAGCGCGGAGGCGGCCCGGTCCACGTTCGCTTTGGCCGCCAGCACCGCTTGCGCCTGGCTGTCGCCGTTGCTTCGGACCGTCGCCGCCGCCGCCTGGGTGGCCGCATAGCTGGCCTTCGCCTGCTGCAGCTGCGCCTCGATCTGCGACGGATCGAGCCTCGCGATGATCTGGCCGGCCTTCACATGATCGTTGAAATCGGCATGCAGCTCGGAAACCGTGCCGGAGACCTGCGTGCCTACCTGCACCGTGGTCACCGCCTGCACCTTACCGGTGGCGTTGATGGTGTTGGCGATATTTCCCCGCCTGACCGTCACCACGGTGTAACCCGAAGCAGCCGGTTTCGAGAACGACTGCCAGGCAAGCGTCCCAGCAGCCGCCGCGCCGGCGAACGCCAGCGCCCAGACCAGCCGTTTCCGGGGACGCTTCACCGACGCCGGCGCGCTCTCTTCCGGCAGTGCAAAATCAGGTATCTGTTCGTCTTCCAGGTGGTTCTCTTTCACGGTTTCCATGCTGCCCCCCTTCTTTCCATCTTTAGGTTCGCAGGGCCGTGTTAAGCTCTCGTTTGGACGGAAAGCTTCAAATGTAAATGTCCGGTAAAGATCAAAGTCCGGCCGGCAGGACGAAACTGCTGATCGTGGATGACGACGAGAAGCTGGTCCGCCTGCTACGCGACTATCTGCAGCCCTTCGGCTACCAGGTGGACGCGGTTCACGACGGGCGGCAGGGCCTGGCCGCTGCTCTTGACGGGGATTACGCCGCCATCATCCTCGATATCATGCTTCCCGGGCTGAACGGGCTGGACCTGCTTCGCGAGCTTCGCCGCGAATCGCAAACGCCGGTCATCATGCTCACCGCTCTCGGGGACGAGCCGGACCGCATCGCCGGGCTCGAAATCGGCGCGGACGATTACCTTCCGAAAACATTTTCCACGCGCGAGCTGCTCGCCCGGCTGCGCGCCGTCATCCGCCGCTCCCTCGTCACCTCCAAGCAGCGCAGCGACGCCCAGCCCGCGCCCGTCTCCGTCGGCGGCCTGTGGATAGATCCGGCCACCCACACCGCCACGCTGGACGACCGGCCGCTTTCGTTGACGCCGGTCGAATACGATATGCTGCTGGCGCTGGCGCGCTCGGCCGGACGCGTCAAGTCGCGCGAACAGCTCCTGCTCGAGATCGCGGAGCGGGATTTCGAGTCCTTCGACCGCTCCATCGACGTCCATGTTTCCAGCCTTCGCAAGAAGCTCGGCGACGATTCCAGGTCTCCGCGCTTTATCGAGACCGTGCGCGGGGCCGGGTACCGCATGCGCCGTCCGGATTCGGAACCGGTCGCGTGAAGCCGCGCTTCCCTCTCCGCGGCAAGTTTATCGCTCTGGCGGTAGCCAATCTCGCCGTGCTCGGCTTGTTGTTGCTGCTGTTCATTCGTCTTCAACTGCGCCAGGAGTTCGAGTCCTTCCTCATGGCTACGGCGCGGGAGAAGATCCTCGCCGTGTCGCGGCAACTGACGCTCGACCTCACGGCAACCAGTCCCGATCAGTACGACGTCCTGCTGGAACGCTACTCGGATACCTACGGCGTGCGCTTCCTTCTGTTCGGAACGGACGGGCGGCAGATCGCCGGTCCGCCGGCCCGGTTGCCTGAAGAGGTCGCCGGCCGCATGCGCCGGTACAATCCCGCTTCACCGCGGCCCGCCCGGCCCGGGAGTCTTGGTCCGCCGCCGTTCCTGATCGTCGGCGGCTCCCCGGAACGATACTGGGTCGGTGTCCGGATGCTGCTCCCGGAGCGCGCTACCTTGCTGCTTGTCTCGCCCACACTTTGGCGCAATCCGTTTTTCTTCGACGTGGAGCCGTGGCTGGCGATTCTGGCCATCGGGCTCATCGCAACCTTCCTCTGCTGGCTGCCCCTGGTTCGAGGAATGACCCGCGCGATCACCCAAATGATGAGCGCGACAGCCGCCATCGCCGAGGGCCGGTTCGACGTTCAGGTGGATACCCGCCGCCGGGACGAGCTCGGCAGCCTGGGCCGGTCTGTCAATCGCATGGCCGAGCGGCTGCGATCGTACGTCCACGGGCAAAAGCGCTTCCTCGGCGACGCGGCGCACGAGCTGCGCTCTCCCCTCGGCCGCATGCAGGTGGTCCTGAGCATCCTCGAGGAGAGAGTCAAGGACGAGGACCGCAGCTATCTGCGCGACCTGCGCGACGAAGTGGAACTCATGTCCGGCCTGACGACCGAGCTGCTCGCCTTCGCCCGCGCCGAGATGCGCCCCGATACGATCGAGCTCGTGCCCCTCGACCTGCGGCCCCTGGTCTGCCGCGCCGTGGAGGTGGAGGCGGACGGAGCGGGCGATATCCGGATCGAGATTGACCCGAAATTGCGGGTGCGCGGCGACGAGAAGAGCCTGTTCCGCGCCATTTCCAACCTGGTCCGCAACGCCATCCGTTATGCGGGAGGACAGGGGCCGATCACTATCTCCGCGCGGCGGGAAGCCGATCGCGTGCTGGTGACCGTGGCGGATTGCGGTCCGGGTGTGCCGGAAGAGGCGCTGGGCCGAATCTTCGAGCCGTTCTTCCGGCTGGAATCCGCGCGGGACCGGAAAACGGGAGGAACGGGTCTGGGGCTGGCGATCGCAAGAAGCTGCGTCGAAGCGTGTGAAGGCGCTGTCACCGCAGCCAACCGGAAGCCGCACGGGCTGGAGATCAGGCTCACTCTCCAGCCGGCGCAGTAAAGTGTGACGCGGGTGGATTCCCCGTGCACAATACCGGGGCCCTGCGGCTCGCAAGTGGCTTTCGCCGCTCCTCGCCCATCGCCGGCGGCGGCTGCGTGTTTCTAACCGCGAATTCTTATTCCCCCGCCAGATGCAGGACCACGTTCCTGCGATGCGCCGCCTTCCTGTGCTCGAACACGTAGATGCCCTGCCACGTGCCGAGCGCCGGCCGGCCGTTGATCACCGGAATCGAGAGCTGCGTCCCGGTGAGCGCCGCGCGGATATGGGCCGGCATGTCGTCCGGCCCTTCTACGGTGTGGCGGTACAGCTTGTCGTCCTCGGGAGCGAGGCGGCCGAAGTGGTCGTTGAGGTCGGCGATCACGTCCGGGTCGGCGTTCTCCTGAATCGTCAGCGACGCCGACGTGTGCTGGATGAACACCGTCAGCAGGCCCGTACGCATGCCTGTTTCGCGCACCCAGGCAACCACCTGGCTGCTGATTTCGTACAGTCCTTTTCCGCGAGTGGGAACGTCGAGCCGGGTTGACGCCTGCCTCATTCCACCGTGACGCTCTTGGCCAGGTTGCGCGGCTGGTCCACATCGCAGCCGCGCCGGACAGCGATATGATACGCCAGCAACTGCAGCGGAACCACCTCGAGAAGGGGCAGCAGCAACTCGCTCGAAGGCGGCAGTTCGATGACGTAATCCGCCAGCTTCGGCACGGCGCGGTCGCCTTCGGTCGCGACCGCGATGACGATACCCTCGCGCGCTTTCACTTCCTGAATATTGGAGAGAGTCTTCTCATAGAGGATCCGGCTCTCTTCCCGCGCCGGATCGTGGGCGGCCAGAACCACGACCGGCAGCTTCTCGTCGATCAGCGCGTTCGGCCCGTGCTTCATCTCACCGGCCGGATATCCCTCGGCGTGGATGTAGGAAATCTCCTTGAGCTTGAGAGCCCCTTCGAGCGCGATCGGGAAATGGACTCCCCGCCCCAGAAAAAGGAAGTCGGTGGCCCGGAACAGCTTTCGGCCCAGCTCTTCGTACATCGCGTCATGCGACAGCACCGTCTCCAGCTTGCCCGGGATCCGCAACAGCTCCTGCACCAGGCAGCGCGACGTGTTCTCATCGAGCTTCTCCTTCGCCTGTCCCAGGTACATGGCCAGTATGAACAGCGCCGTCAACTGGCAGGTGA
>DATJFH010000349.1:0-19986 GCA_035495815.1 Bryobacteraceae bacterium | reverse complement strand
ACTTCCATTCCTTCCGCAGAGACCGCGAACAAGCCGGACGGATGTATTCCGTTATAAGTGTAAAATCTGCGTTATGAGACAAATAGGGCGCGAGATTTCGCTCGCGCCCTGGGTCCGGCAGAGATTTACGCGGCGTCAGCCAGCAGACCGTCGTAGGCGTCGACCGTCTCGAACTCGTGGCGGTCAGCCGCTTCCTGGCACTTGATGCAGTATGCGGTCCAGGGCACTGCATTCAGTCGCTTGGGGCTGATATCCTCCTCGCAGTGCAGACAGACCCCGTAGGATCCGTCGGCGATGCGGCTCAGAGCGCCTCGCACGCTGCGCAACAGATTGGACTCGCGGTCCAGGTTGCGAATTGCAAGTTCCCGTTCACCAGCAAGTTGGACTTCGTCCAGCGCATCCGCCGTCTTTTCGATAGCGATTCCTTCGCGATTCCTCAGTCCCCCAGCCAGTTCTGCCTGCTTCGTTTCGAGCAGTGTTTTGTATTTGTTCAATTCAGCTTTCGTCATTGCTTTGTCCTCCTACCTATCGTCCTTTTTACGTATAGCGTTAAGAAATAATATAGACGAACTTCTTAGTGATAAGTTTCAAAAAATCTGAGTTCGGTGAGCTAAAATCTTACCCGGTCCTTCCCGAACTCACTTTCCATAGCACTTACTGTGCCAGACTCTATAATACGAAAACTATGACGCTTTGGTTTCAGCTTCGGTAACAGCCCTTTGGGGTGGTGTGACCCGTGGAAATCCGGTGTGTAAAATTTGGGTCGTCCGGATATTGTACGAGCCGATAGTACTTTCGGCAATAGTACTATCTGATTATGTCTCAACCCCATCCGAGCCCAAATGACTCGGTGGTACGATGGGTCGTTTCCCGCGATGAGCCCCAAGGCTATTCGATACTATCCGCCTCTACTTTCTTCTCTCGCCTTTATCCTGGCGGGCATCTCGTTTATTCCACAGGCCGGGATTCAAAACGACGAGGCGCTGTTCGCCGGAGGCATCTACCAGCAATCCGGGCTGGCCCAAGTTGTCAAGATCGGCGGACATCGAATCCCGTTGATGCTGATGAGCTACCTGGGGACTCTAAAAGCCTGGCTCTACGCGCCTATCTTTCGGCTATGGAAGCCATCGGCGGCTTCCTTACGGTTGCCGGTCATCCTGATAGGCGGTCTGACCATCTGGCTTTTCTGGAGCCTGACGCGCCGGATCGCCGGCGAACGGGCGGCGGCGGTGGCTGCTGTCCTTCTGGCGAGCGATACGCTGTACCTGATTACCGGCTGTTTCGACTGGGGTCCGGTGGCTCTCCAGCACCTGCTGCTCGTTTCCGGAGCGCTTTGCCTGGTCCGCTTCCACGTGGAAAAGCGGCGGGGATTCCTGCCAGGCGGCTTTTTCCTATTCGGCCTGGCTCTTTGGGATAAAGCGCTCTTTGCGTGGATCTTTAGCGGGATCGCCATCGCCGGGCTGGCCGTTCTTTTCCTGGAAATCCGCAAGCATCTGAATCTTCGGAACTTACTTGTGGCCGTGGGGTCGTTCTGCGCCGGCGCGGCGCCGCTGATCTACTATAACATTTGTTATCCTCTGGACACCTTTCACTCCAATGCAGCCTACGCGGCCGACGACGTTCCGGGCAAGTCGCGCATGTTGCTCAGCGCCTTCAGCGGGTCGGGACTGCTGGGGTACATCCCCCGCAATGACGCCGCCGGCCACCCCCGCCAGCCACAAGGCGTTCTAGAGAACATTTCCATTAAACTCAGCGACTTCACCAGCCACCAGCAGGACGGACCCTTCGGCTGGGCGCTGCTCGGCGCCCTATTTCTACTGCCTTTTCTGTGGCGCACCCCGGCGCGCCGGCCGATGGTATTTTCGCTGCTTGCCACCGCCATCGCCTGGGTACAGATGCTGTTCGCCAAAGGCGCGGGCGGATCGGTCCACCACGCGATTCTGCTGTGGCCCTTCCCTGCCCTGTTCGCGGCGGTTGCTTTCGCGGAGGCTTCGCGCAAACTGGGACGGAGGGGCCTGCCGGTTCTGGGGGCCTTTACCGCTTTCCTGGCGGGAGCAAACGCTCTGGTAACAAATGAGTATTTCGCACGCCTCGTGCGAAACGGGCCGACCGAGAGCTGGACCGACGCCGTAACCCCCCTCTCCGATTATCTACGGCATGTCAAGCCCGGGACGACGATTTACGTCAACGATTGGGGAATTTTTGATACAGTCCGAATGCTTAGCCGGGGGAAGCTGACCCTGAGAGTGGGCAGCGATCCCCTTTCGAAGCCGCAGCTCGACGCCGAGGACAGGCGGGTGGTGCAGGCGCGGCTGGCCGAGCCCGAAGTCATTTTCGTCAGCCACACCGACGCTGCCGAGCAATTCACCGGTGTGAACGGGAAGTTGAGGGATCTGGCACGGGAAGGAGGCTACCGCCGTGTCAACCTGGCGGAGATTCCGGACCGAAACGGCAGGCCGATTTTCGAGGTGTTCCGTTTCGAGCCTCAGTGAGGGAATCCGCTGGCCGAAACACTTCGCTTGCGCAGGCTTTACGACAGCAGAACCTTCATCATCCCCTTGCGCGCCGCCCGTTCGAAAGCGAGGGGCGCGTCGGCCAGCTTGTCCCGCGCCGAAATCATGTCGTGAACGTTGATCAGCCCGCGGCTCAGAAGCTCGATAGCGGGCTCGAACCGGCCGCAGCGCGATCCGACCAGCGCGATTTCATTGACGATCACCGGCGCAGTATCCAGGCTCACCAGCCCGTGCTGAGTCGATTTCAAGATCACGGTTCCCCTCGGCCTTACCATCCGGACGGCGGCCTGCAAACCTTCGGGCGACCCGGTCGCGTCGACGACCCAGTTATACGCCGCCGCGGGCAGGGTGGTTGCAATCTCCGCATGGACGCCGGCCCTGCGCGCGATGTCGAGTTTCTCCGGATGCCGGCCGAACTGATCGACAGGGTAACCGTGCGCGTTGAGGGCCTGAGCAATTAGCAGGCCCAGCTTGCCGTCACCGAGCACGGCCACTTTCGACGCGCACGGGATTTGCACCTGGTCCAGAATCTCGCAAGCCGCCGCCAGCGGCTCGATGAAGACGGCCTGCTCATTTGAAATCGAATCGGGTAAAAGATGCAGGTTGCGCTCGGGCAGAGTAAAGAATTCCTGGAACGCGCCGGGGTGTTTCACAATCCCGAGGACCGTTCGCCGCGGGCAGTGCCGTCCCATGTTCCGGGCGCACCATTCGCAGCCGCCGCAGGCCAGATTGATTTCCCCCGCCACCCTCCTGCCGAGCAGCGACGGCGTGTCGGCGGCCACCACTTCCCCGGCGAATTCGTGACCCGGCGCTCCCGCAAAGCCGTAATAGCCGCGCTGCAATTCCAGATCGGTGTTGCAAATGCCAGCGGAAAGCAGCCGAATCAGAGCGAAGCCGGGCGGACGAGAGGGTATGGGGACGTCCCGAACTTCCACGCGGCCGTTTTCGAGGTGGACCGAGAGCATGTGCCCTCAGTATATATGCGCATCGGGCCCTATCTGCCTGGAGTCGGGCCACCACCATCTCCCGCGCCGGCAAATCCGGTGAGCTGCCCCATCGGGCGCGTCGGTATAATCAAGAATTCATGTCAGCCGAACTGGTCTGCTTTTCCGAGCGCTGCCGCGCTACGTTTCCCGTTACCGAACCGATCTACAACTGTCCACGCTGCGGCTCTCTGCTCGAGGCGCGCTACAGCGGGCCGCGCACCCCGGCTCCCCTGCTCAAAACGCTGTGGCGGGGACGGCGCACCAGCAACGCGCCGCTCGACCAGAGCGGGGTCTGGCGGTACCGGGAGATGATTCCGTTTCTCGAAGACTACGCCGCGGTCGTCACGCTGAGGGAGGGCAATACTCCGCTGCTGCCCGCCGTGAAAGCGGCGCAGTACGGCGGTCTCGATTTTCTGACCTTCAAGCACCAGGGATTCAACCCGACCGGGTCCTTCAAGGACAACGGGATGACGTGCGGCGCCTCACAAGCAGCGCGGCTCGGCATGAAGCGGGTGGCCTGCGTCTCCACCGGCAACACCTCGGCGTCGATGGCCGCCTACTCCAGCGCCGCCGGACTCCAGCCCATCATTTTCATTCCGCACGGCAACATTTCCTACGGCAAGCTGGCGCAGGCGCTCGAATACGGCGCGAAGACTTTTCAAGTGGAAGCCAATTTCGACCAGATCCTCGCCCTGGTGCGTGCGCTGGCCGACAAGCTGGGAATTTATCTGCTCAACTCCGTGAACCCGTTCCGCATCGAGGGCCAGAAGACCATCCTCATCGAAATGATGGACCAGCGCGACTGGAATCCGCCGGACTGGATCGTGCTGCCGGGCGGCAACCTGGGGAATACGTCGGCTTTCGGCAAAGCCCTGCGCGAGATGTGCGAATGGGGGCTGATCGGCAAGATACCCCGCCTTGCCGTTATTCAGGCGGAGGGCTCGGCGCCGTTCTACGACCTGATGCAGAGCTCCGACCGCTCGCAGCTGCATGCCGTGGATCATCCCGAGACGCTGGCGACAGCCATCAAAATAGGGGACCCGGTCTCCTGGCCGAAGGCGCTGCACGAGGTGGCCAGCTCCGGCGGCGTGGTCGAAAAGGTGACCGAGCAGGAGATTGCCGACGCCAAGGCGATTATCGGGTTGTGCGGAATCGGCTGCGAGCCGGCCTCGGCCGCAACGCTGGCGGGCATCCGCAGACTGACGGCGTCGGGAGCGATGGCGCCGGATGCGGACGTCATCGCCGTGCTGACCGGGAACGTGCTCAAAGATCCCGACTACATCTACCGCTACCACACCGGCCAGCTCGAGGCGCCGGGCGGCGCGAGGATAGAGCCTACCTTCGGCAACAAGCCGATCGTGGTTCCAAACGACGCGGACAAGATCGCCGCGATGCTGGAGAGCTGATGATGCGCGGCACGTTTTTCGCGTTCTGGCTTTTGGCCGCGTCCGCGTTGGCGCAGCTGCGGCCACCGGCTGTGCCGCTGATTACGCACGATCCCTACTTCAGCGTGTGGTCCATGGCGGACCGGCTCACCGACGAGCCCACCAAACACTGGACGGGCGCGGAGCAGCAGATGGCCGGCATCGCCCGCATCGACGGCGCGGCATGGCGATTCCTGGGCTCGTGGCAGCGGTCCGGCCCGCCGATGCCGCAGATAGCCCGCGAGGTGACTCCGACCCGCACCATCTACCGGTTCGCCAAGTCCGGCGTGGAGTTGCAGCTTACATTTCTGACGCCCGCTCTTCCGGACGATCTCGAAGTCCTCTCCCGCCCGCTGACTTATGTGCAGTTCGAAGCCAAAGCCACCGACGGACGTCCGCACCAGGTCTCGCTGCATTTTGACTGCGGCGCGCAACTGGCTTTGAACGGCATCGAGCAGCGCGCCGGCTGGTCTCGGCTGAAGATCGACGAGCTGTCGGTGCTGCGGATGGGTTCGGTCGACCAGCGGATTCTGGGCGCTTCCGGGGACAACCTCCGCATCGACTGGGGCTACCTTTATCTGGCCGTGCCGCCACAGCCCGGCGCTGCGACTCTGGCCGCCAATCTCGGCGCGCGCCAGATGTTCACCACCTCCGGCGAATGGCCCCGCAACGACGAATTGGAGCCGCCCGCTCAGACCTCGCGCAACCAGGCTATCATCGCCGCCCGGTTCGAACTGGGCGCGGTGGGCTCGACGCCGGTGTCGCGGTTTCTGATGGTCGCCTATGACGACCTGTTTTCGATCCAGTATTTCCAGCGCAATCTGAGGCCGTGGTGGCGCCGCAAAGGGGCCGGGGCGGGCGAACTGCTTGCCGATGGCGCCCGCGACTTCCCGTCCCTGTCGGAGCGCTGCCGGCGGTTCGATCAGGAGCTGACCGCAGCGCTGGTCAAGGCCGGCGGGCGCAAGTACGCCGACGTCGCCATTCTGGCTCATCGACAGACGCTGGCGGCGCACAAGCTGGCGGCCGACATCGATAACACGCCGCTGCTGTTCTCCAAGGAGAACTTCAGCAACGGGTGCATCGCTACGGTGGACGTGACCTATCCGTCCGCGCCGTTTTTCCTGGCGTTCAGCCCGGCGCTGCTCGAGGCGATGCTGACGCCGATCTTCGACTACGCTTCGCTGCCACGCTGGCCCTGGCCTTACGCGCCGCACGATCTCGGAACCTATCCGCTGGCCAACGGCCAGGTATACGGCGGCGGCGAGAAGACGGAAGAGCGGCAGATGCCCGTCGAGGAGAGCGGGAACATGATCATCCTCACGGCCGCGCTGGCGCGGGTCGAGGAACGCGCCGATTACGCCCGCAAGTACTTCCCGCTGCTGACGAAATGGGCCGACTACCTGCGCGCCAAGGGCCTGGACCCGGAGAACCAGCTCAACACGGATGACTTCGCGGGACACTCCGCCCATAACGCCAACCTCTCGGTCAAGGCGATCGTCGCCTTGGGAGCGTTCTCGCAGCTTGCCGCGGCGCTCGGCAAGAGTGAGATGGCCGCCGCATATCTCAATGACGCGCGGCGGATGGCAGCTGAATGGTTGAAGCGGGCCGAAGACGGCGACCACTACCGGCTGGCTTTCGACCAGCCCGCGACATGGAGCCAGAAATACAATCTTGTCTGGGATCGCCTGCTGGGCTTAAACCTGTTTCCCCCCGAGGTGGCCCGGAAGGAGGTGGCGTTCTATAAATCCAAGCAGAATGTTTTCGGACTTCCGCTCGACAGCAGGCAGGCGTATACCAAACTCGACTGGATCTACTGGACAGCTACGCTGGCCGAGAAGCAGGAGGATTTCGCAGCATTGACCGACCCGGTCTGGCGTTTCCTGAACGAGTCGCCGTCGCGGGTTCCGATGACCGACTGGTATTGGACCACCGACGGCAAGCAGCGGGGATTCCAGGCGCGCTCGGTCGTAGGCGGCGTGTCGATCAAGCTGCTGGCGGATCGGCTGCTGGCCGGGCGTTAGGGGTGGACGTCGTAGTCGACGTGCTGCAGCCTGCCCGTGACCGTGCGGCTGTGAAATACGACCTGTGCTCAATAGATTACCGGGACGCCGTCGATCCAGGCTGATCGGATTCGCCGGTCCTCACTAATGATCCCGCCGGTGATTGCCGATTTTTACCGAATACATGACGCAGGACCTGGAAATCGGCATCGACGGCTTTCCCCTGGATCCATCCGCCCCGGGATTCTACTACCAGCGCGAGTTGAACAGCTGGCTGGAACGGGATAATCCCAATAGCACGCCGCCCGCGATGGATCTGCAGGATCCGGGCGAGCTGCCCAAGTGGTTGAGTGCCCTGGCGCAAAGGCTGGACTGGATTCTGCGCAACCAGGCCTTGCTGCCACAATCGCTTCGCTGGCGGACGATGCTCTACGGAAGAATCAGCATTGGGCTGAACCGGCTCAACATGCGGGCAACTCCCCTGGACGAGCAGACCATCGTGGATCTGGCCGGGCTGATCGAGGGAGAAGAACTGCTGCGGCGGGGCGGGTGTTCCGATTTTTATAAGGTGATCGGCTACTCCAGTCTGACACCGCGGGTTTGCCAGGCGATGCGCCGTGCGCTGCGCGTCATCGCGCCCGACTCCCCGACCGCGGTTCCGCACAATGCCCGCTTCGCGTGGACGCTGTTCCTCGAACCGGAAGACTCCGGGGATGGCGAACCGTGCTGGAGCGCGGCCGTCCGCCGTGAGCTCCGGTCGTTGAAACCGACCGTTCATAAGAAGTGGATGCGGTTGATGCAACTGGCTCCCTTCGGATTGCCGCATGAGGTGAACGAGAAATGGGCGGCAAAGGTTCGTAAGGCAGTCGATTCGATCGGGCAGGACGAGGTCATCGGCCGGACTACCGAGTGGCTGGAGCGCTTCCGCCAGCCGGAGGCGGTGACGATGGAATTTTCCGGGCAGACACTGCTGAGACTGCTGCTGGAACTCTCCGCCCTGCACCGGTCCGCCTCGTTGGTCGAAGCGGCGACTTGGCCGGCCTCCGCCACATGGGCTTCCGAACGCAGCCTGGAGTTCTGGTTGCGGCTGCTGCCCCGGTATCTTTCGCAGCTCGTCTCCACCCCCAGCGCGCGGGGCGCAATTTCCGCGATGGCAGCGCAGCCCTACGCGGCCAGGGTCCCCGAGATCGCCCAGGCCCTGCAGTCCCTCCCGCCGGCCGGGCAGGGGGCGAACGAGACGCCGGGCATGGAAGCCATCGAGCGGCGGATCGACCAGTTGCTCAAGAATATCAGCGACAACCGCGGCCGGACCAGCTTCGATGTGGACGTCGAAGCCGCGTTACGGCATCTGCAGCCGGATGGCGGGCTGGAGACTCAGATCGAGCTGGCCCTGCGCCAGCGCATCGAGTGGCTGGACGCCCACATGCCTCCCCAGTTCGACAAGAACGGCCAACCCTCGATGGAGTGGGCAGAGGTCTTCCAACGGAGGACACAGGTGAACCGCATTCATGCTCACCTGATACGGGCCGGTGTACCGCTGGACATTTCTTCCATCGTGGAACTGCTGGGACAAGGGGGCTTCGCCGCCTTTGAGCGCGCGGCGGCTTTCACGAAAGAGCACGGGTATCATCTCGAAATCGTGAATGGGGTCAGGAAATTCGAGAAAACGCTGTATGGCTCGATTGCCGACCAGACCATGCGGCGGCATGTGAGTTGGTGGTTATGGCTTGAAGACTGCGCTCCGATTGACGACGGTGAATGCTTCAGCAGCGTCATCCGCCGCGACTTGCGGACGATGCCGGCGGAAAAGAAGAAAGCCTGGCTGGCGGTCCTCTCGAACATGACGTTCGCCATCGGCGGCAAAGCTCCAGCGAAATGGGCCAAGCCGGCGAAGAAGGCTCTGGACGCGCTCGGCGCGGACGAATTCCATTCGCGAATCCGCGCCTGGTTTTCCGTGTTCAGGGGGGAGAAGCCCTTGAACGCATCCACCGCCGGCACGGACCTGCTGCGGTGTCTGATTTGGGATTACGCCCTGATGCCGGCCGAGCCGCGGACGGATGAGGCGTACTCCTGGATCGGCAAAGCCAAATGGAAGAACAACAAGGCGCGGGACCGTGTATTGAAGACGCTGGCGCCCCTGTGCGATCTGCTCGTCGAGCGGAATCCGGACATGGCTTGGGAGACGCTCGACAGCCTGGTCGCCGGCAGCGTGATCGAGGAGCGGAGCCGCGAGCATGAAACGTACCTCGATCTGTGCCGGCGGCTCAATCGCCCACAAAGGCAGGCTCGCGCCGGGGCCAGCACGCAGCCGGCGAATCCCCTGGCGCCGGCGGTCCTCCTCAAGAAGGTGTTCAAACATCTCCCGGGCGGGGACCGGATCGAAGTCGGCGACAGTCATATCCTGGTTCGCGGAGAGCTGGACGAGTACCGGATCGCCTTCGATGGGCACATTACGAGGCGCAGCGGGCGCACGGTACGCATCGATATGGACAGCGTCCCGTCGCCGCTGTCGGGCATCCTGCAAAGCGGGATTGACGCAGCCGACCTTCAGGTGGGAATGTTCGGCGTCAACCTTCAAAGAATAGCTGTAGCGGTGTGGATTCTCTCGCAGGACCGCCACTGGGAAGCGGCCATCGAGTAAACCTATATTTAACAAGCCACCCCGGCAAAGAAGCTTGACCTGGTTCCATTCGGTGTATAATCGATGGCCATCGGGAGCAGGAAATTCCCGTTAACAACTGACGTCGCGTCAGAAATCGGGTATCCGAACAACTCAGGCATTGAGATTTTTTCGGAGGGTGTAGTGATGCGCAGCATTCAAAATGTTTTTTTCGCCGCCTTGTTGGCGGTTACGCCTGTTTTTTCCCAGACGTTCGGCGAGATTACCGGCCAGGTGATGGACTCCTCGGGCGGAGCCATTCCCGGCGCCAGAATATCCGTCACCAACGTAGATACGAACGCCAACCGCCAGGCGGTGAGCAATGAAGCGGGCGTTTACAGCTTTCCGTCGCTGCCGCCCGGCGTTTACAACGTGAGGGTGGAGAAGCCCGGGTTCAAGCTTGTTACGCGGACCAACGTCCGGCTGGACGTCCAGCAGAGCGCGCGGCTCGATTTCGAGCTGCCCGTCGGCCAGGTAACCGAGACGGTGGAAGTCAGCGCGACCGCCGCGTTGCTTTCGAGCGAGAACGCCACTGTGGGCACCGTCATCGACAACAAGGTAATCGCCGAGCTGCCGTTGAACGGCCGCAACTACCTGCAACTGGTGGCGCTTGCCCCGAACGTCAGCTTCGGCTTTCCCAGCGCCGGGCAGGCGGGGTCGAGGCAGGGCGGCATTCGCTCCGACCAGAGCATCAGCATCGCCGGCCAGCGCGCCAACTTCAATCACTACACCCTGGACGGCGTCGAGAATACCGATCCGAATTTCAACACGTTCGTCGTGCTTCCCTCGATTGACGCGCTGCAGGAGTTCAAGGTGCAGACCGGAGTTTATCCGGCGGAGTTCGGCCGCCAGGCATCGCAGATCAACGTGCTAACCAAGTCCGGCGGCAATGACTATCACGGCACGCTGTTTTATTTCATTCGCAATGACAAGCTGGACGCGAAGAATTACGCCTTCACTTCGGCGCGTCCGCCCAAGGATCCGTTCAAATGGAATCAATTCGGGTTCACCGTCAGTGGACCCGTCACCATTCCGAAACTGTTCAACGGCAAGAACCGGCTGTTTTTCATGGCGAACTACGAATGGTTCCGGCAGCGGCGTCAGGTACAGGCCGTTTTCAGCCTGCCGTCAGCCGCCATGCAGGACGGCAATTTCTCGGAATTGCCGAAGGGCACGCAGGGCGTCTTCGATCCCAGAACCCGCGTGAACCAGGGCGGGACGATCGTCTCCCAGGCGTTCCCGGGGAACATCATCCCCAAGTCGCGGTTCCACCCTACTTCCGTGAAGCTGCTGGAGTTTTATCCGATACCGAATCTGGCCAGCACGAACCTGAGCCGCAACTTCGTGGAGGCGCAGGGCCGGCCGGTCAATCGCGACCAGTACGTGCAGCGCATGGATTTCGTGGAGTCGTCCAAGTCGCAGTGGTTCGGCCGTTACAGCTGGGGGGACGAGAACCAGACGACCGAGGCGCTCAAGTTGAACGGCGCCACCATCATCACCAATTTCAACCAATACGTGGGCTCGAACACGCGGGTGCTTTCGGCGGCGATGGTCACCGAGACGCGCTTCGGCTTTACGCAGTTCTACAACACGACCGGGCCGCAGCTCGCATTCAGCCGGAACGTGGTCGGGGAGCTGAATATCCCCGGTCTGGCGCCAGGTCCACCCGTTCAATGGGGTATTCCGAACGTCTCGCTGCAGGGTGTTTACGACGGTTTCGGCAACGATTCCGAAGGACCGTACGAGAACAACAACAGTTCCCTGCAGTTCCTCAACAATACGTCCCTGGTACGCGGCAAGCACACGCTGAAGTGGGGCGGCGAGATTCGGCGCGACGCATACAACCAGATCGGAAATCAGTTCGCGCGCGGCCAGTTCACTTTCACGCGCAACGCCACGCAGAACCTGGCGCAGAGCGGCGTCACCGGAGATCCCTTCGCGGACTACCTTCTGGGTGAAACATTTCAGGCCGAGGCGGCGGTCTCGATCGCCACCGCGAACTATCGGGCGACCTCCTTCGCGCTGTATTTCGACGAGACCTGGAAGATCAGCCCGCGCGTGACCATCAACGCGGGACTGCGGTACGAGCTGACGCCGCCCTGGGAAGACCAGACCGGACGCCTGTTCAACGGCATCGTGCGGCAGGACGTGCGGGCCGTCAACGTGCGTGACCGCAGTCTCTATCCGTTCTTCATGCGGCAGGGCCCGGCAAGCAATGACCCTTACGCCGGCGTCGTGATCCGCTGGCCGGATATCGAGGTGCGGCAGGACGGCTCCCTGGGCAACCGGCTGGTGGGCATCGACAAGAACGACTTCGCGCCGCGGCTAGGCATCACCTGGTCGCCCAGCAACAAATGGGTGATCCGAGTGGGCGGGGGCTACTTCTATTCCCAGGACACCGGCAACCCGCGATTCGATATGGCGCGCAACCTGGCGGGACGGCTGCGCTTTAACTCCAACACCCAGACACCCGACCTGAACTGGAACAACTCCCTGGCCTCGATTTCGGGAGGACTGGCCAACGTGCCGCAGCCCTACACCTTTGCCAATCCGTATGACCGGCGCACGCCCTACACGGTCCAGTATCTGTTCAACGTGCAGCGGGAGCTTCCGAAAGAGATGGTGCTCGAAGCGAGCTACATCGGCAGCGTGAGCCGCCATCTGGAGTCGCTGCGGGCGGTGAACGAGGCGATTCCGGCCTGTCCCAGCCGGAACGCTCGCCCGGGGTGCGAGAACGATCCGCTGGCGGGGCTGACGGTGCCGCAGCGCTCGCCGTTCCCGAATTTCGGGCGCATTCAACTGGTCGATAACGGGAACAACGGCAGCTACAACGGGCTCACCGTGAAGGTGACCCGGCGGTACTCGAATGGCCTGACGTACCTGGCGAGCCACACCTACGCGAAGTCGCTGGACACTTCAACCGCCATTCGAACGCTGGGGGGAGACACGCTCTTTCCACAGAACAGCTACTGCCGGTCCTGCGAGAAGGGCCGGTCGAGCCACGACGTCCGGCACCGCTTCGCGGCCAGCGCGTTTTGGGATCTGCCGGTCGGCAAAGGCCGGAAGGCGGATCTTCGGAACCCGCTGGCGAACGTCGTGCTCGGCGGCTGGCAGATCGGCTCGATCCTGACCCTGCAAACGGGCTTCCCGATTACCGTGACGAACGGACTCGACACCTCGAACACGGGGGCGCTGTTCGACCGGCCGGACTGGAACGGGAAGGACCCCTCCTTGCCCCGGGGCGAGCAGGATCCGCAGCGCTTCTTCGACACCAGGGTATACAGCTTTGCCCCGGCAGGCACGCACGGCAATACCGGCCGGAACACGCTGACCTCGCCGGGCATCATAGGGCTGGATTTCTCGATGCACAAGGATTTTGCCTTCACGGAGCGGCATCGGCTGCAGTTCCGGTTCGAGGCGTTCAACTTTCCCAACCACCCGAACTGGAACAGTCCGAACGCGAACATCGCCTCGGGCAGCAGCTTTGGGGTGATCACGAGCACGCGAAGCAGCATGCGGCAGTTGCAGTTCGCGCTGAAGTACAGCTTCTGACGGCGATGACGGCAGAGGAGAACCTGCGGAAGCTGGGCATCGAACTGCCTGAGCCGCCGGCGCCGGTGGGCGCTTACGTGACCTGGGCGCGGACGGGGAATCTGGTCGTCACTTCCGGGCAGCTTCCCTGGAGTCACAAGAAGATGCTGTGGCCCGGACGCCTGGGCGAGCAGGTTTCGCTCGAAGACGGCTACAAGGCCGCGCGGCAGTCGGGCCTCAACGGGATCGCTCAGTTGAAAGCCGCCGCGGGCGGCGATCTGGAGAAGATACACCGCATCCTGCGGCTCGAAGGCTACGTGCACTGCGCGCCTGGATTTCGTGATCATCCCAAGGTGCTCGACGGAGCGTCCGACCTGATGCTGGACGTGTTCGGCGAGCGCGGGAAGCACGTCCGGATCGCGCTGGGCATTCCGGACATGCCCCTGGACGCGTGTATCCAAATCAGCTTCTGGGCGGAATTGGAACCCTGAGACCGTTCCGGCCCGAGCGCGAAAGCAGGCGCGGAGCCGGTTCCCAGCATTCGCTCATCTGGCTGTAGGATAGAAAGATCGACTCGCAGTTATGACCAGGGCGATCCTTCTTCTTTCCGTTTTGTCTTCCGCGGCCGCGCAACCGCTGATTACCACTGTCGCCGGAACCGACTTCGTCTTCCGCGGTGACGGACTGCCCGCCCTCAAGGCTCCGACCGGCCAGATAGCCGGTCTTACGCTGGATGCGGCGGGCAACATCTACTTCGTCGATATCAATAATCAGATGGTGATGAAAGTGACGGCGGACGGCACGCTGCATGTGCTGGCTGGCAACGGATTCGCCGGATTTTCGGGCGACGGCGGACCGGCCACCATCGCTTCCATCGACTCTGTCGGCGGCCTCGCCGTGGACCGCGCGGGCGCTGTCTATCTGGCCGACACATACAATTCCCGTATCCGTAAGATTTCGCCGGACGGAACCATCTCCACCGTGGTGGGCTCGCGTACCTGCGCCGACGCGGCCCCGGCGACGGGCTGTTACGGGGGCGATGGCGGTCCCGCGGTGGAAGCGTTGCTGGCCACGCCTACCAGTGTGAAATTCGACGCGGCGGGAAATCTCTACATCATCGATTACGCCGGCAATCGCATCCGCAAAGTGTCTCCGGCCGGCATCATCTCGACTTTCGCGGGCAATGGGACGGACGCCGGAGGGGAAGACGGCAGTCCGGCGACCGAGGCTTCCCTGAATCTGCCCATCGACGCCGCTTTCGATCCCGCCGGCGGCCTGTGGGTTCTACAGAGCGGCAGGATCAGCCGCGTGAATCCCGACGGTACGATCACCGGCGGCGCGCTTCCCAACGCATTTACCGGCATCGCCATTGACCGCAAGGGCGACATCTACCTGGCGGACTGGGCGGATGAGCAGATTCTCCGGATCCCGCTGGTGGGCGACCTCACGGTCGTCGCCGGCGCCGGCAAGGCGGGCTTCTCCGGCGACGGCGGACCGGCTACCGAAGCTCAACTTGCCCTGGCCATCTTCGTTCTCGCGGGTCTGGCCTTCGACTCCGAAGGAAACCTGTACATCGCCGATCTCGATAACTTTCGAATCCGGAAGATCTCATCAGACGGAATCATCCGTACCGTGTCGGGCAACGGCCAGTACGGATACTCGGGCGATGGGGGACCGGCGGTGCAGGCGACGTTTACTCTTCCGTCCAACGTTACGTTCGATGCCGCCGGCGCGATGTACGTGGTCGACGCCGGAGGCAACCGGGTCCGCAAGATCGCGCCGGACGGCCTGGTAAGCACCGTGGCCGGCAGCGGGTCGCCGGGTTTTGCCGGCGACGGAGGTCCGGCGCTCGAAGCCGCGCTGTACTCGCCCCTGGCGGCGGGATTGGACGCCACGGGATCGATCTACATTCTCGACGCGCTCAGCCGTGTACGCCGGGTCACGCCGGACGGGATCATCCGCACCTTCGCGGGCAACGGCGGGGGATTCGCCGGCAAATTGGGCGACCAGTTCTCAGGCGACACGGGACCGGCGCTCGAAGCCGATCTGGGTTCTCCGCTCGGCGTGCTCGGCATGGCTGTAGCCCCCTCCGGAACCGTCTACATTGCCGAGACCATCAACAAGCGCATCCGCAAGGTCACGCCGGATGGGACGATCTCGACTGTTGCCCGGGACCTGACTCAGCCGATGGGTCTGGCGCTGGACGCCGGCGGCAACCTCTACGTCGCCGACGCCGGATTCGGGGTGCGCAAGATCACGCCCGCCGGAACGATCACGACCGTCGCGGATCTCAAGGAAGCCACGGCCGTGACCGTGGATCGCGCCGGGAATCTGTTCGTCACTTCCGGGCAGCAGGTATTCCACCTTGCGCCGGGCGGGGCTCTCACGGTGGCCGCGGGGAACGGGAAAAAGGGGAACACCGGCGACGGCGGACCGGCCGTTGACGCGACGCTCAACATCACCATACTGTCCGGCGGAGTGGCCGCCGATGCTCAGGGCAACCTGTATATCGCCGATGGCGGCAACCGGCGCATCCGCAAGGTGCTGGCGGCGCCTCCCTCCGTTCGGTCGGATGTTTCGTCACTGGTCTTCGCCGCTAACGCCACCGGAGCCCCCGCGCCGGCGCAGCAATTCAACGTGGTCGGATCGATCCCGCTCATCGGCCTGGCGCTGAGCGCCGCGACGGCCGATGGCGGTGACTGGCTGTCCGTCTCGGCCCCGGGCGGGCTCACCCCGCTCCTGGTGGACGTTACCGCCGACCCGTCCAAGCTGGCTCCGGGCAGCTACCAGGGAATCATAACCGTGACGGCAGCCAATGCCCTGCCCGGACAGTTCAGGATCAACGTGGCCTTCACCGTGGGCCCGGCGCTGCCCGCGCGTCTGATGCTGGATCAGGATCATCTGTCGTTCGCCTTTCCGCAGGGCGCTTTCACGCGAACCCAATCGGTGGCGGTGCTGAATCAGGGAGGAGGCGCCCTCGCCTTCACGGCGGCGGTAACACTCGATTCCGGCGGTCCTCGAAACTGGCTCACGCTGGGCCAGGCTTCGGGCGTGGCCACGCCCTCCACGCCCATCGCGCTCTCGGCGACGGCAAACGCCGAAGGACTGGCCGCGGGAACCTACGGCGGCCGCATCGTAGTCACGTCCACCTTACCGCCGTCCACGGTCACGATCCCTGTAAGCCTGACCGTCAGTACGAAGCCCCTGTCGATTCTGCTCTCGCAATCGGGCCTGTCGTTCACCGCGGTGGCGGGCGGCGGAGTCGTGCCGCCGCAATCGTTCGGAGTGCTGAGCGTGGGGGCCGGCGCTTCGCCTTTCACGGTGGAAGCGTCATCCCTGAGCGGCGGAAACTGGCTCAGCCTGTCGCCGGCGTCGGGAACGCTCGAGGGCGGAGGCGGAACGGCGCCGCTGGTCACGGTGAACGTGAATCAGCAAGGGCTGGCTCCCGGGAGATACTACGGGCTGATCCGCACACGCGCCCGCGATGCAGCAAATACGCCGCAGGTCCTGACTACCTTTCTCGACGTGCAGGCCAGCGATACCGATCTGGCCGCCGTGATTCGCCCCGGCGAACTGGTTTTCACCGCGCCGGCGGGAGAGTCCGGGCCGAGCGCGCAGGAGGTGCTGATCTATAACCTGACCGGCAGCGCGAAGAGTTTTCTCTCCGTGCCCTCCGTCTCCGGCGGCGATCCGTTGTTTTTCCGCACAATACCCGGCGACGGCGTCATCCAGCCGGACACCCCGGCGCGGATCCTGGTACAGCCCAACCTGGGGGTGATCGGCCTCGGCACCAATCTGCAGCCGGGAACGCATCGCGGATCGCTCACGCTGCAGTTCTCCGACGGCCGTGTCCGAACGCTGGGCATCACACTCCTGGTGACGCCGCCCGGCACAGGCGTTTCAGCCCGGAAAGGCGGAGCGTCCGCCGACGCCGGATGCTCGCCCTCCGCGCTGCTGCCGGCCATCTCCTCTCTCGGCGGCGGATTCAGCGTTCCCGCCGGATGGCCCATGGCGCTGCAGGTGGATGTCCGGGACAATTGCGGGACCCCTCTCGAAGACGGATCGGTAGTCGCGGAGTTCTCTAGCGGAGACCCGCCCTTGAGCCTGAAGCCGATCACCAACGGACGCTGGGACGCTACCTGGCAGACCCGCGGCGGGCAGGGCTCCGGAGTGACCATCACCGTCAAAGCCCGTAGCCGGCAGGGGAACATCAGCGGCGTCAAGCAGGTCGCCGGGGGATTAGGGGCGAATCAGCTTCCGCCGGTAATCGCGCCTGGGGGAGTGGTCAACACGGCCAACCCGGCGCCGCAGCAGCCGGTCGCGCCCGGGTCCATCATCAGCATTCTGGGGGACCAGCTGTCGGAGGGGCAATCGACTTACTCCACCGTCCCTCTGGACACGCAATTGGCCGGAACCACCGTGCTGATCGGCGACCGGCTCATGCCGCTGCTGATGGCGGATCCGCAGCAGATCAACGCCATCGTGCCATACGGGATCGAAGCCAACGCCACACACCAGGTGCTGGTCCAGCGCGGGCTCACGTATAGCCGCCCGGTGGAGGTGGTGGTCGCGGCGGCGCAGCCGTACATCTTCGAGAAAGGCGTGCTGGACTCCAACGGGAACCCCATCGCCGCCGGCAACGCGGCCCGATCGGGAGACTCGATCTCGATCCTCTGCTCCGGCCTGGGCGAGGTGGCGATTCCGATTCCGGCCGGCTCGTTCGGGACGCCCGCCGCGGTCACTTCGAATCCTGTGACCGTGACCATCGGAGACGCCAACGCTCCCGTGCGATCCGCCGGCCTGCTGCCCGGGATGATCGGCGTGTACCGGGTGCAGGCGACCGTTCCGGCAGCGATTCCCGCGGGCCCCGCGCCGCTTACCGTGACCGTGCAAACCGCTCCGCCGCGCTCCAGCCAGCCGGTGACAATCGCGGTACAGTAGCGCTCATCTTCCGGACCCGCGTTCGCTTGTGCCGCGTGAATTGAGATACCCAAGGCAGCGTGGTCCGCTGAAATCTGTAAAAGTTACCTCCACGCAGGCGATGGGGCCGGCGGCTCGCGGTTCACGGCGACCACAGGCGAGAACACTTGTAAAATCCGGCGCCCGTTCAGTGCGCGGATCCGGCGTCGCCAGACTTTTGCCAGGCGCCTCGGCCGGCGAGTAAGACGAACATTTCGCTTGCCTCGCTGAGTCGCGCAGCGAATTTGCGCGACTAACAGAATAAACATTTGTTAAACAAAATCCGAATGTTACGATTCTGCCTGGCGCCCGGGTTGCACCTGGATCAGTAGCGCCCCGGAACGACCGGACAGCAGGTCCTCTATGAGAGCACGTAACTTTTCGGCACTGTGGCTGACATTAGCGAGCCTGGCATGGATTCCTCCCGCTCACGCCGGGCAGCAGGCGATCGACACCGCAAAGTCAGTCATGACTGTGCGCGTGTACAAATCCGGAGTCTTCTCGGCTTTCGGTGGACATGATCACGAAATCGCGGCGCCGGTCGCCGGCGGGTTCGTGGACACGGCAGCCCGCCGAGTCGAGCTGCGCGTGCAGGCCGCGGCGCTGCGGGTGCGCGATTCGAAAGGTTCGGAGAAAGACCACAACGAAATTCAGAAGACGATGGTGGGGCCTGAAGTTCTCGACGCCGAACGCAATCCGGAAATCGTCTTCAAATCGACAACGGTCGAGCCGGCGGGCTCGAACGTCTGGAAGGTGCGTGGGGAGGTGACTCTGCACGGACAGACCCGTCCGGTCACCCTGCAGGTGACCGAGCGGGACGGGCATTTCGTGGGAAACACACTCCTCAAGCAGAGGGACTTCGGGATCAAGCCGGTCAGCGTCGCGGGAGGCACGGTACGGGTGAAAGACGAGGTCCGCATCGAGTTCGATATTCAGTTGACGCGCTGATTCCATCTATTACTGATTCACATCTTTGAGGTGATTGAAATGATCCGATTCCATATGGCTGCAAGATTATGCTGCTGCCTGGTCCTGGCCGGCTTCGGCGCGGGCAGCGCACTCGCTCAAAGCGCCGGTTCGTCCGCGCAGCACCTGCGCTTCGATAGTCCTGAAGCATGGGCGCTGAAGTATTTCACGTCTTCGACTCTGTTGAGCGGACTGCGTCCGCCGGAGGGGGTGGACGAGGAGAGGCGGACCGGTTCCATAAACATCGGACTCGAGTTGGGCTTGATTCCCGAGCTCAATTCCGAACGCGCCCGCGTCGGCTTCAGCGGCAGGAAAATGGAGGACGTGAGCAAGGCGCCGCTGCTGGCGAGGCCGGTTCTGAGAGTGGGGCTGCCGTGGAAGCTCTCGCTGCTGGCGGCCGGTCCGCCGCCTGTTCGCGTGTTTGGCGTTACTCCGCGGCTTTTTGCGTTCGGCCTGGAAAGGCCGATTCTGGAGCGGAGACAATGGACCCTGTCGTGGAGGGGCTACGGCCAGGTGGGCTCGGCGAAAAGCTCGTTCACCTGTCCCAAGCATGTCCTCGGCTTCCCGGCTGGGTCTCCGAACAATCCCTCCGGTTGCATCGGCGAATCCTCGGACATCGCCTATTTGCGTTATGCCGGCACGGAGGTGGGATACTCCTACCGGATTCCGAAAATGCCGAAGGTCATTCCCCACCTGGCGGGCGGGATCAACTTTATCGACGGCGCTTTCCAGGTAAATGCGCCGCTGCAGACCCGGTTTGACCGCACGCGGATGTGGACACACGGAAAGACGTTCTCCGGCACCGCGGGTATCAGTTACCTGTTTACGGATCGGGTTGCGCTCACGGTGGATGCATTCTATACGCCGCTGTCCGTTCGAAGGCAGCCGAACGGCCCTCGGACGAATGACGGGTTGTTCAATTTGAGAGCGCTGATCAGCTATACGATC
>DATJFH010000348.1:0-37279 GCA_035495815.1 Bryobacteraceae bacterium | reverse complement strand
CCGTCCCAATCGAAATCGCCGCTGTACGATCGCTTCCTCAGGATTTGGTGAACGACACTGCTGTGGAGCTTGCGATCAAGCAGTTTGAGACCTTCAACGTCGGCTTCCTTCACGAGCGCCTTTACCGAAAACCGGCCTGTGACGAATCGTCCGAACAACTCGGCGATTATCGTCGCGGCGTCCGGGTCCGAGACAATCACAGCCGCTGGGACCATCAGCGTTCCGGTACCCAGATTGACGCCATCGGAGTCGATGAGATCCAGTACGCCAACGCCACAAGTACCTGACGCTGGTTTACCAGATCGGCCTCGGCGTTACACGCCTGCTTTGGGTCAGAAAAGAAAGAACGATCGAATCTTTTCAGGGATCCTGGGCGGAGAAATTCCTACAATAGCGCCGTCAGGTAATGGCTCTAGAAATCGCCCGTTTAATGCGGGAGCACCGCGAACTGATCCTCAACTATTTCCGCTCAGAAGCTGCTCTCCAGCGGAGTCATCGAGGGACTGAACAACAAAGTCAAAGTAACCATGAGAAAGTCCTCCGTCCTCCGGTTTCCGCACCTTTCGCTGCCTCGAACTCGCGCTCTATCAATCACTTGGCAAACTGCCCGAGCCCGAATCAAACCCATTTACGAACCAATCTAGAGAGGCTGTGTGAAGCAGGCCCTCTAACCAACTGAGGTACGCGCCCTTGGGTGGCTGTCCGCTTTCTTTGATTTTAACCACTCGGAAGCAAAGCGCCACCCTCGGGCGTTACTCGCGCGTCATCGGTAAGGGACCAGTGTTACAGCCGGAGATCCGAATCCGCGCGATCTCATCAGCGAATTTCTTCGCCGCTCGTTCGGGTTCGCGGCAGAGGCTTGTCCGTCTTGGCGTAATCCGCGCTGGCTTCCCCGCTCGACGAGACATCCTGCGCGCCCGTGCTCTTCAGTACGTCTTTGGCGCGCTTCACCCAGTCTGAATTGTCGCAGTGAACGGAGAGCAGCACGCCACCCTCGCGCACGCGCCCCTCATACCGTTTCGCCTCGTACTCGGGGATTCCCATGCCGACCAAGGCGCCGATGACACCACCGGTCGCGCCGCCAATACCGGCTCCAGCCAGCGCTCCCATGATCGGACCGGCAGCAATCAGCGGGCCTACCCCGGGAATCGCCAGCGCGCCGATGCCCGCCAGCCAGCCCAGCGCCCCACCCAGAACCGCGCCCGACGCGCCGCCTGTGGTCGCGCCTTCCGGCGCCTTGCTCCCCTTTTCGTGGGCGAAATCCTTCGTCCCGGCGTTGTCAGGGAGCAGCGCGGATACGTCGCTGTTCCTAAAACCGGCTACGCGCAGAGCGTCGACTCCCTGCTCCGCGTGCGCACGATCGCGATAAATGCCGAAAACTGCGGTGTTCTTTCCTGCCATAGTAGCTCCTTGTGTCAGCGTGCTGAATTTGGATCCTTACTTCGTTGTCTTGGTTGTCTTGCTGCTGTCGGCGGACATGACCGTGATCTCGTTCTTCACGTTCGCCGCGCCCGCGACTGACGTCGCTTTCTCTTCGACGGTCTTCTTTTCCTCGTCGGACCTGACCGGACCCTTCAGCGTCACCATCCCGTGTTGTGTGATTACTTTCACGTTGTGAGCGTTACTCGAGAGTGTCTTGTCATCCATTATGGATTTCCGGATTTCTCTCGTGATTTCCCGGTCGGATTTGTTGTTCTTTTGCTGATCGGCCGTGGGTGGCACGGCCTCTTGTTTATTGGTTTTGGAATTATCGGGCTTGGGAGTATTCTGCGCCGGAGCCATGGCCGCGCTTGCGGTCAGCAGCGCTCCGGTCAGCAGAATCCGTCCGAACCCGTTGAGTCGGTTTCGCATGACCGTGAGGCTGCAAATAGCCAGCCAAATGGAAACCTCATGGAATCATGCGAAAGCGACAGGCCCCGCGCCCGCGTTTCCGCCCCGTATAGAAAAGACCGGCCGGGCCGGTAGATTCTCCCCGGCGATTACAGCCCTTCCGATTCGGGCCGATGAAGACTTGGGATGCAATTCAACGCCGAACCCGGCATTTTCAATGACCAAAGCGGCTCTGGGCCCTCGAAAGCCTGCCTCCTTACCACCCCGTCGCGCGGAAGCTCATTCAGCTCACCGCCAAGGACGACGTCCATCTGGCCGTACCAGGTACTCCGTACTGACGCGGCCTTTTCCGCTGAAGTGCTGAAACTGGGGAACTCACCGCTCAACGCCTGCCGCGGCCGGATCAGCAGCGTGCTGCAGGCAGTCATGATGTTGGGCCTCGAGCGCATCAAAGATCTCGCGGCCACTTTCTCGCTCCGGGCTTTTCTCGAGGGCGGAATTCTGAACGGCACGCTGCGCGACTGCTGGAGGCATAACCTTGCCACCGCCATCCTGGCCGAGAGGCTTGCCCGCTTCCTCCTCCTCGATGGAGACATCTGCTACACCGCGGGCCTGCTGCATGATATCGGCCGGCTGGCGCTGATTCGCGCCCGTCCCGACAAGTACGAGCCGGCGCCTGGATTCTCGAGCACTGGGAATTTCCCGCCAAACTGCGGCGCGTGGTCGAGCGCCACCATTGCAAGCCGGAGCCGGAAGCAGGCGACCTTCACTCCGTGGTTTACGCCGCGTGGCGCATAGCCGACCTGGCCGGGTTCCGCGTGGGCAGCCAGCCCCTGCCCGGCAGCGCCGGTGAAATCACCGCCCTGTTGCCCCCGCGCGCCCGCGATTACGTGATGGAGCAGCTCGACAACATTGCCGCCAACGCCCCTTCAAGATCACGCCATCGAGTGCTCCCTTACCTAATGCCCGCCGGGAATAGCTGGTAGTTACCGGACGTCCGAAGCGCGCGGACGGCTGCTACCGTGAATGTATGACGGCGCGCGCCAGGTTCGAGCAGCAGCTTGCAGCGCTCGACGCGCTGCGCGAGAACGCATCCTCGCCCGCTACGCTCGAAGCCCTTCGAAGAGCGCTGGCCAACCGGAATAATTTTCTGGCCGGCAAGGCCGCCCGGCTGGCGGCTGAATTCAGGCTCTCCGCGCTGATCCCCGATCTGCTTTCGGCGCTCCAGCGCTTCTATGTGGATCCGGTCAAGACCGATCCGCAATGCTGGGCCAAGATGGCCCTGGCCGCCGCGCTGTCTGGACTCGGCTATCAGGAGTCCGTGCCGTTCCTGCGCGGATTGGGGCACGTTCAGATGGAGCCGGTGTGGGGAGGCCAGGAGGATACCGCCGCCGGCTTGCGAGGCGCGTGCGCCGCGGCCCTGGTCGAGTGCCGTGATATCGGCGACCATGCCTTGCTGTCGCACCTGCTGGAAGTCCTGGTCGATCCGAATACGAAGGTCCGAATCGAAGCGGCTCGCGCCATCGGCCGCCTGAACCGGCCCGAAGCCGGACTCCTCCTGCGGCTCCGGATCCTCGGCGGCGATCCTGAGCCCGAAGCGCTCGGCGCCTGCTTCGCCGCGCTGCTTGCGGTGGAGGGGCAATCCGCCATCGGCTTTGTCAGCCGTTTTCTCGATTCCAGGGGGGACGATGCTTCCGAAGCCGCCCTCGCGCTGGGACTCATGCGCGACCCGGAGGCGGTCCAGGTCCTGCTGGAACGTTGGCGGCGCGAACGCCGCGCGGATTTCGCCGACACCTTGCTCTCCGCTCTCGCTCTCTCCCGTCAACAGCCCGCAATCGATTTTCTGCTCGGCCTGATCTCGGCGGATGACGGAGGCGCCGCGTCCGCCGTCGGCGCATTGGCCGCAGCCGGCCTGCCGCCGTCGCTCCATCCGCAGATCGAGACGGCTGTCGAACGTAGCGGAAACCCGGAACTCCGTGCGGCGTTTTCAAAGAGCTTCGGATCGCAGCAGGGGCAGGCGCAACAAAAGTCCTGACGCCGCCGTGAATGGACGGCGGAAACTCCTCGCCGGCCCTCCGTGCAACCGCGCTCGCGTTGGCACATAATATCGTTGAGCTATGCGAATCTATCTGGCTTTCTGTCTGGCGGCGGGTCTGCCCCTGGCCGCGCAGCACGAGAAGCAGGTCGACAAGACCAAATTCATCGGCGATCTCAAGGCCATTGAAGCCGGCCGCGTGCTTTTCGCCAACGGCTGCGCCGCCTGTCACGGGGCGGACGGCCACGGCGGGCGCGGACCGAATCTGCGCGAGCGCGTCTTCTGGCATCCGGTGGACGACGAAACGCTGTACAAGGCGATCGAAAAAGGGATTGCCGGCGGGATGCCTCCGGCGAACCTGCCCGAAGAGCAGAATTGGCAGGTGGTGGCGTTCGTGCGGTCGCTGACTTCCCCCGCCTTCGAGAACAATGTGCCGGGCGACGCCAAAGCCGGCGAAGAGTTGTTCTGGGGCAAGGCGGGCTGCGGCGGCTGCCACCGGATCCAGGGCAGGGGAGGCAGCCTCGGGCCGGACCTGACCAATGTCGGGGCGATGCGCGCGCTGCCGCAATTGCGTGACTCGATTCTCGATCCGGATTCCGAGATCACCGCCGGCTACGAAAGCGTATCGGTGACCTTGAAGAACGGAACCACCCTCCGCGGGGTGGCCCGCAACCGGACCAACTATTCGCTACAGCTCCAGGACAAGGACGGAAACCTGCGCCTCCTCTCGATGAACGACGTCAGCAAGATCACGCTGACAAAAGGCTCCATCATGCCGCGGAACCTGGGCCAGCGCTTCGACGGGCCGGCTATCGACAACCTTGTGGCCTACCTCAGCCGGCAGAGCCTCCGTCCCGCGGAACCGAAAGGAAAGGTGAAATAAGTGCGAACTTCCCGCTCGAGCATTGCCTTCGCCCTGGGGTTGATCGGCGCCGCTACCTGCGCGGCCCAGGTGAAATACGAGGATATCCTGCGAGGACCGGCCGACAACTGGCTCACCGTCGCCGGCGATTACAGGGGCCACCGGCATAGCGCCCTGAAGCAGATCACGGTCGAGAACGCCGGCTCCCTTACCCCCAAGTGGGTGCACCACGTGCCCAAGGCCAGCGGACTGCGCACCAACCCGATCGTCTATGACGGCATTCTGTACTTCACCGCGCCGAACGAGATCCGCGCCCTCGACGCCCGTACCGGACGCCTCATCTGGCAGTTCAAGGAAGCGCGCTCGAAGAAGGACTCCGTCAACCGCGGCGCGGCCATCCTCGGCGACCGCGTCTTCTTCTGCACGGCCGATGTCTACCTGGTGGCGCTCGACCGCCGGACGGGCGCCGTGCTGTGGCAGAAAAAATACGGCAACATCGAGGACGGCCTCTACGCGTCCGCCGCGCCGCTGGCGGTGAAGGACCGGCTGCTGGTGGGGGTAGCCGGCGGCGATACCGGCATGCGCGGCTACGTCGCCGCCCTGTCCGCCGCCACCGGGGACGAGCTTTGGCGCACCTACACCATCCCCGCCAAAGGCGAGCCGGGCTCGGAAACCTGGGGCGATTACGTCGAGTATGGCGGAGGCGGCACCTGGCTGTCCGGAACCTACGATCCCGATCTGAACCTGCTCTACTGGTGCACCGGGAACGCCTGGCCGGACTTCTACGGCGAGAATCGCAAAGGCGACAATCTGTACGCCTCGTCGCTGCTGGCGCTCGACGCCGACACCGGCAAGATGAAATGGTACTTCCAGTTCACGCCGCACGATACGCATGACTGGGACGCGCAGTCCTGGCCGGTGCTGGTCGATCTGCCTTATAAGGGGACGATGCGCAAGCTGGTGCTCCATTCGAATCGCAACGGCTTCTTTTACGTACTCGACCGCGTTACCGGCGAGTACCTCAATGCGACGCGCCTGGTGGAAAAGCTGGACTGGGCCTCGGGCATCGACGCCAAGGGCCGTCCGATGGTGATCCCTGGAAAGGATCCGACTCCCAACGGCAACCGCGCCTGCCCCGGCGTCCGCGGCGCCACCAACTGGATGTCGCCTTCCTTCAATCCGGTGACCGGCCTGCTTTACGTGATCACCCTCGAGCAGTGCGACATTTTCACCAGCTCATCGAAAGAGCCGGAGCCGAAAAAGAACTTCTCAGGCGGCGGCGCGGGACCGAAACCTGCCGACCTGGGCCAGTTCTTTCTGCGCGCTTTCGATCCCAAGACGGGCCAGAAAAAGTGGGAGTACCCGATGACGGGCCCCGCCGAATCCTGGGCAGGCACGGTGTCGACGGCGGGAGGCGTGGTCTTCTTCGGCGACGACGACGGCCACCTGGTGGGCGTTGACGCGCGCAACGGAAAACACTTGTGGCATTTCCAGATGGGCGAAGGCCTGACCGCGTCGCCGATCACTTATGCGGTGGACGGAAAACAGTACGTGGCCATCGCTTCATCGACCGCGATCTTCTCGTTCGGCTTGTTCGAGCCGGTGAAGCCGGTCGCGATGCCGAAGGTGGAAGTGCAGGGCCGTCCGTAATCCCAACCGGCGACGGCCGTCCACACTCCGGCGCGGTTAAACCAGGCGCTTCAAGCGAAAGATCTGGGTAGTGCTGCCTTTGAACTGGACGCCGCCGCCGTTACCCGCGTTGGTCGAGCCTTCGCGCTCGCGGACCAGTTCCAGCTCGCCGTCTTTCAGCGTGCCCTTGAACCGCAGCTTGGTGCGGTTGATCTGATTGCCGGCCTGCTCCGGCGCCACCACCAGGAAGGTCACGCTGTCGCCGATGATCTTTCCCTCGCTGAGCGGCGTACTCTGGTAGTCGCCGTAGAGCTTTCCCCCGAGCGTTTCTCCGGACTGCGTGAACTTGAAGGCGATATCCTGCATCTCGCCCGTGCGGCCCGGAATCTGTCCGACCCAGATTCCGCTGAGGTCTGCTGCCTGCAGGCTGCAGGCGGCCATCGCCAAAACCAGCAGCTTACGCATGCAGCAACCCGGCCAGCGGACCGGTACTGTCCGCGAAGCGCTCCACGGGTGCGCCGAAAGCCTCCAGCATGGACACGTAGAGATTCGCCAGCGGACTGTCGTCCCCATAGACGAGATGCTGGCAAGTGTCGATCCGGCCTCCCCCGCCGCCGCCCAGAACCAGTGGCAGCTTGTGCGGATTGTGGCTGTTGCCGTCGCTCAGCGCCGAGCCGAACAGGATCATCGAATTGTCGAGGAGGTTCGAATCGCCCTCCTTCATGCTTCGCAGCTTGTTCAGCAGGTATGCGTACTGCGCGATGTGCCAGCGGTTGACGAGCTGGTACTGGCGCAGCTTGTCGGCGTCCTTCTGGTGATGCGAGACGTCGTGATGACCGGCGCTGACGCCTTCGAGGAAGCGGAAACTGACGTTGCTCACCGCGTTGCCGAACATGAAGGTGGCGATGCGCGTGGTGTCGCTCTGGAACGCGATAGCGATCATGTCGAGCATCAGCCGCACGTGTTCCGCATGATCACCCGGCCTGTCGGTGGGAGCCGCGTTCGGATCGATGGCGGTGCGCGGCCGCCAGGCTCTCCGGGCGGCACTGCCGGCCCGCTGCACGCGCTCTTCGAGCGACCGCATCAGCGACAGGTATTCGTCGATCCGCACCCGGTCATCGGCGCCCACCTGCCCGCGCAGCTTCTTCGCGTCGCCCAGCACGCGGTCAAGCAGCAGCGTGTCCATTTTGGCCGCGTTGTCCTTCGGCGCGGTGGAAGCTCGGAACAGCCGCTCATAAACCGATTTCGGATTGATCTCACGCGCCAGCGGCGTGGTCGGGCTGCTCCAGGCGATGTGCGACCCGTAGACGCGGGTGTAGCCGACCACCGAATCCACCCCCACCGCCACCGGCGTAACACCCAGCTCGAGCGAGGGGAGCGGAGTCTGCGCGCCGGTGCGCTGCGCCGCCACCTGATCCATCGAGACGCCATTCCCCAGATCCGCGCCCGGCGTCTTCCTGATGGTGGCGCAAGTCAGGATAGCGGCTTCCTTCACGTAGTGGCCGTCGCCGCCCTTGGACGCTTCGTTCCAAAGATTGCTCAACACCACGATCCGGTCTTTGACGCTTTCGAGCGGCTCGAGCGTGGGCGAGAGCTTGAAGTCGCGCCCCACGCCCTCCGGAGCCCAGGCAGCCGTATTCACGCCGTTCGGCATGTACAGCATCGCCATGCGGACAGGGCTTTTCGGAAGTGTGGAGGAGGCCAGCCCGCGGACCGGCGCCATGGCTTCCAGCCACGGCAAACCGAGGGTGACTCCCGCGCCGCGAAGCAGGGTTCTGCGTGAAATCGGCCATTTCCGAATGCTCACTGTTTCTGTTGCTCCTTCCGGCTGTGAATCGCCGCCGGCGCTGCGCCCGCCTGGTTGCGAAAAGGCGCGCTTAGAACAATTCCCTCGATCAGCGTCTGCGCGCTGTAATCATTGTCTCTCAATTGGGCCGCGATTTGGTCCACGGCGCAGGAGTCCTGAAGTGTCAGGCCCCGGCCCAGGGCGTAGCCCAGCATCTTGCTGGTCAGGTTCCGGATGAACAGGTCCTTGCGGTCGAGGAGCGCCTTTTTCAGCTCGTCCGGACCCTGGAACTTCGTGCCGTCGATGAGCTCGCCCGAGTTGTCGACGGGCTTGCCGCCTTCCTGGTCGCGCCACCTTCCGATGACGTCATAGTTCTCCAGCGCGAAGCCCAGCGGATCGATGCGGCTGTGGCAGCCGGCGCAAGCCGCGGCCGCCCGGTGCTGCGCCAGCCGCTCCCGCGTGGATTTCGGCGGCGCGCCGTCCTTGGTTTCCTCGAGCGCCGGCACGTTCGGGGGAGGCGGTGGTGGTGGAGTCCCCAGAATGGCGTCCAGAATAAATGCGCCGCGCAGCACCGGGCTGGTGCGGTATGGATACGACGACACAGCCATGATGGCCGGCATGCCGAGCAGACCGCCGCGATGCGAGCCTTCCGGAAGCTCGACCCACTGCGGCTGCTTCGTGCCTGTCTGCTTCAACGCCAGCTTCATCCCGAAGTGCTTGGACAAGTTGCTGGTCCCGATCGTGTACCTCGAATCGAGCAGGTTGAGCAGCGACATGTTCCGCAGCAGCAGCTCGCGGAAGAACAGGATCGGCTGGAAGCGGATGTCGCTGCGCAGCTCCTCGTCCCCGGCATAGGTGGGGAACAGCTTGGGATCCGGCGCCTTATCGCCGGTCAGCTCCCGCGTGTGCAGCCACTGCTCGACGAACCGCTCGGCGAACTCGAGGGACTTGTCGTTCCGAAGCATGATGGCTGCCAGGCGCCTGAGCACTTCCGGATTCTGCAGCCGGCCCTCGGAGGCGATATCGGTGAGCAGCTCGTCCGGCATGCTGCCCCAGAGGAAATAGGAGAGCCGGGAAGCCAGTGCGAACTGGTCTAGCGGGCGCGCTTCGGGAGTGTTGTTCGGCGGCTCCGCGCGGAACAGGAACAGGGGCGACACCAGGGCCCCCCGGATAGCGAACCAGACGGCCTGCTCGAAGGGCTGGCCCTGTTTCCGCGCCGTCTGGAACAGCGCGAGATACGGCGAGATCTCGCTATCGGCGACCGGACGCCGAAAGGCCCGCGGCAGGAAGTTGGCCAGGATTTCGCGGGCAGCCTGGTCCGGTGTCTTGCTGGGTCCGGGCCTCGCCACCATGACCTTGGCGCGGGACTTGAACTCCTTGGCGGCGAAATCCACGGCAAATTTGGCCATCTCCATGTACTTCTCGGAATGAAGCGGCGAGAGGAACAGCGTTTCGGCTGCGTTGTCGAATCCTTCGCCGCCGGCCCCGTCAAGCGGAAGCGCCTGTCCGATGTCCATATGGATATCGAGCAGGTCCCGGATGGTGGCAGTGTACTCGTCACGGTTCAGGCGCCGGATCCGCGACGGCCCGGCAGCCGGTGCGGACGCGCAGGCTTTGGTCCGCAGGGTGTCGCTCACCCATTTGGTGAAGTGTTCCCGCTCGTCCAGGTCAGGCGCCGGAGCGCCTTTGGGAGGCATCTCGCCGTTCCTGACGCGGTTCGCCAGGGAGTGCCACTTTTGCGGTTCGCCGAGCAGGCTGGCAGTCGAGTCGACGGCCCTGAGATGAAATCCGCCGGCCCCGGACCCGGCCTGATGGCAGCTTTGGCAATACTTCTTCAGGAAAGCCTGCCCCTCGTCGAACGAGTAGCCGCTGGCGGCGGAAGCGGCAATAATGGCCAGTGGCACAAGCCTCCGGAGGGGAGAACCAGTTGTTATTCGAGGAATCAAGTCCGGCTTTCTTATTCTAACATCCGCCCCGGATGCGCCGCGCCCAATCCGCGCTAGGCTGTCGGCTCGAACGCCCAGGTCGGCGGCGTAATCCCCTTCATCCGCAGGTACCCCACGAGCTGGCCCCGGTGATGGGCCGTATGCATGTAGGCTCGCATGAAAAGATCCATGCCCGAGTGCGGCTTGGCCCGGGTATTGAACTGCAGATCGTTACGCGTCAGATCCTTCTCATCCATCTGCTGCAGCACGGCCGTAACGTAATCGAAGGTGGCCATCAGGTACGCCTTGACGGCCGCCTTGTCCGTCGACTTCTCGACCGGCGGAGCCGCTTTCAGCTTGAACGCGGTCATGTAGGCGGCATTGGCCGAAGCCAGATGCTGCAACTGCTCTCCATAACTGCGCTGTACGTCGACCGGCTTGTATCCGTAATGCTCGGCCGGCATGGCATCGGCGAAAGCAAGGGTGTAGTCCGTGGTGATGCGCCAGTTTTTGAGAAAACTGTCGCGCCAGGTGCGGGCGAAGGGGTCCTTCCATTCGGCGGCCCGGACCGAAACGGCGGCCAGGCCCGGAAGGGCTGCCAGAAATCCGCGGCGAGGGGTCATAGGGGCGGTCCTCCAGACCGTTATTCCATGGAACCACAGACTGCTCTTCCAAATCCGGGGGAGGGAGGCAGAATCGCCGCCGATTCAACCGCCGGAGCGCCGGTCCGGCCGGGCATGGGCGGAGGCGTAGTTCCCACGGCTATTTTCGCGGCGGGGACGACAACCGGTCCAGGAACAGGTCCACAAACCGGCGGACGTCCACCTGCCGGGCAACCTGCGTCGTCGGGGTCTGGCCCTTCGGCAGCCTGTCGGCAGGTGTGAACATGGTCACCCCATTCGTCAGCGGACTGCCCGTCTCCACCTGCACCGAGCCCAGCCGCGTCTCGACCAGCGACGGCAGGAACGCCACCGCCACTGCCAGCGGATCGTGCAGCGTCGGATACTGTCCCGCCCGGCCGCGCTGCCAAAGCTCGATCAGCCGCACCAGGAACGCCGAGGCCGGATTTCCGGCCGCCCGCAGCCGGCCGATGTCGGCGGCCGTCAACTTGCACTTCGTGGTCACATCCAGGCCGACCGCCGTAATCGGGACGCCGGACCGGAACACGATCTCGGCCGCCACGCGATCGCGCCGGATATTGTATTCCGGGGTCAGCATCTCGAAGGCGCCCCCCATGAGCACGATGCGTTCGATCTTGTCCCGGATGCGCGGCTCGGTCTTGAGCGCCAGCGCGACATTGGTCAGCGGGCCGACGGGCACGAGCGTGAGCTTCGCGGGCGACGCCAGCAGGGTTTCGATGATGAGATCGGCGGCCCTGCGGCGGGCTGCCGGCGGCGGCTGGTCCTGCGCCGTGAGCACTTCGAACTGGGGCGCGCGAAGCGTCCGCGCCGGATCGAGCAGCGGCTCGGACGCGCCCGTCCCCAGCGGAATCTCGCGGCGGCCGTAAAAACCGAGCTGCTTCCACGCCAGCCGCGTACGCGACTCGGTATCGTCGACCACGGTGGTGATCGCCCGCACGTCAAGCTCCGGCGATTGCAGCGCCAAGGCCAGCGCCAGAGCGTCGTCGATATCGTCGCCGATGTCGGTGTCGAAGATGATCGGAACAGGCTGTTGCGCGCGGCACAGCGCAACCAGCAGCAGCCAAATCGGGAGGAGCTTCACGAGGCCTCCTTCAGAAAGCGGCTGGCCGCGTCGTCGAAGAACCACACGACGCCGCGCCCGTGATGGGAAACGATCTGCGAGGGGTAGCGCATCGGGTCGTACTCTTCGGTAAACACCGCTCGGACAGCTTCCGCTTTGTCTTCGCCGGTGACCAGGCAGACCGTGTGCTTGGCCGCCAGCAGTACGCCCGGGAGCAGCGTGATCCGGCGCTGGTTCAGCTTTTCGACGAACACCGCGGCGGCGATTCCTTCGCGGTCCTGGATCAGCGGTTCACCCGGGAACAGGCTCGCGGTGTGGGCGTCCGGACCCATGCCGCGCTGCACGATGTCGAAGTGGGGAAGCTGTCCCTCTTCGACCTGGAAGAAATCGCGTAGGTCCTCGATGTAATGCTCCGCGGCGCGCTCCGGGGGCAGTTCGGCCGGGATGCGGTGGATGTTTCTGCGCGGGATGTGGGCGGGCGTAATCAGGTACTGTTCCGCGAGCCGGTAGTTGCTCATGGGATCGGTGGGGGGCACGGCCCGCTCGTCCACCCAGAACAGGTGGACCCGCTGCCACCCATAGTTTGCCTTCACCAGCTCCTCGAACAGCAGCTTGGGAGTGCTGCCTCCGGAGAGAGCGAGCGTCGCCGAATCCTTGCCTGCCAGGGTGTTGTCGAGCTGCATCAGGATGTTCCGGGCGGCTGCCGCCGCCGCCGCCCGGGGGTCGGGGTAGGAATACCAGTGCATACTCAAGCCTCCTCGAACTCGGCCGCCGAGTCCAGCGACTTTTCGTAGATCGGGTCGCGCCCCGGGATGGACAGCTCCTCGCGCAGCAGAACGTAGTCGGACGCCTCCGGGAACACGGTCCGGTTGGCCAGCTCGTTTACCCGCACCTCGGCGGCCGAAGCGTCCACTTTGCGCAGGGACACGTGCAGGACGGCCGGATCGGCGGAGGAAAACTCCACCCGGCTCACCCCGCCGTCGCCCGCTTCAGCGGCTTCGATCCAGCGAACCCGGGCCTCGCTTCCGGCCTGTTTCAGACACAGCCGCAGCCAGGCGGCCATGTATCGAACGCCCGTAGGGGCAGGACCCGGCGGGTGGCTGATGGCGACCTCGGTAATAGCGGGCAGTTGAGCGAAATAGGCAGGATTCTGGAAGATCTGGGCGATCAGCTCGCGCCACCGTGTGAGCCTCGTCCAGGCCAGGTCGCCGATACGGAAGCCGCCGCCGGACGCGCGGGAAAGCCGCTGCAACGCCGCCGCCGGATCCGGGAAAGCCGAGCTGTCGATGACCGTCTTGGTGGCGATCCGGGCCAGCTCGAGCAAAGCCGGGCTGGTCAGCAGCCGCGTGGGACGGAACCACAGGATTACCGGGAGATCGGCCACCACCAGAGGCAGAATCACGGCAGGGACTTCGGCCAGCGAAGCGTTTGTGGTCGAGATCTCGATCTGCTCGCAGCAGATCTGGCGGCGCTGGCCGTAGGGCATCCAGCACTGAGCGAAAACCCGGGCGTCGAGATCGGGCGCTTCGAGGTCGCTCACCCGGATCACAATCGCGCGGCTGGGGTGGTCGCGCATCAGCAGCGCCAGTGTCTCGCCCACTTCGGCCGCATCCTCCTGCGCTTCCGCCACCACGACCAGCGTCATCGCGCAGGCGCGCAGCACGCCGGTGGACTCGCCTCCGTTCTGTTTTCCGAGCGAAACCCACAGCTCGCTCAGTTCGTGCAGCAGGCGATCGGGCTGGATGGTCGCGCCCATCAGGGTTTTCTCCACACATGGCCGCGCCGGCGCAGCATTTCGTCAGCCTCTTTCGGACCCCAGGTCCCGGCCGGGTAATTCGGGAAATCGAAGCGCGTCCCGCTCCACACTTCCATTATCGGTTTGACCACGCTCCAGCTCGCCTCCACCATATCCTGCCGCGAGTACAGCGTCGCGTCGCCGAGGATGGCGTCGAGGAGCAGCGTCTCATACGCCGACGGAGATCGTTCTCCGAAGCTGGCTCCGTAATTGAAATCCATGGAGACCGGACGCAGCTTCATCCCCGCGCCGGGCTGCTTCGACACGAATTTCAGCGAAATGCCCTCCTCCGGCTGGATTCGCAGGATCAGCAGATTCGGCGTCGCGCCGTAGCCGTTGCGTCCGAAGACGGAGTGCGGCGCGGGATTGAACTGAATGGCGATCTCGCTCACCCGCTTCGGCAGGTGCTTCCCGGTCCGGATATAAAAGGGCACTCCCGCCCAGCGCCAGTTATCCACCAGGAAGGTTGCGGCCGCGTACGTATCGGTCTGCGAGTCCGGAGCGACGCCTTCTTCCTCACGGAACCCTTTGACGTCCACGCCGCCGATGCGCGAGGGGCCGTACTGCCCGGGTACGGAGTTGCCGGGCACCTCCTCATGCTTCATCACGCGGATGGACCGCAGCAGCTTGGCGCGCTCGTCCCGCACGGCAGTCGGCTCGAAGACGCCGCTGGGCTCCATGGCGATCGTCGCCATCACCTGCAGCAGGTGGTTCTGAATCATGTCCCGCAACGCCCCGGCTTCCTGATAGTACGCTCCGCGCCCTTCCACGCCGATGGACTCGGCCGCCGTAATCTGCACGTGGTTGACATACCGGCGGTTCCAGAGCGGCTCGAAGATCCCGTTGCCCCAACGGAAAGCGAGAATATTCTGCACCGTCTCCTTTCCCAGGTAGTGGTCGATGCGGTATACCTCCGATTCGGGGAAGACCTCCTGCAACTCCTGGCTCAACGCGCGCGCGCTCGCCAGATCGTGTCCGAAGGGCTTTTCGACCACCAGGCGCCGCCATCCATTTCCGCGCGAGAGCCCGGCCGCGCCCAATCCCTTGGCGGCTGCGCCGTACTGGCTGGGCTGGGTCGAGAGGTAGAACAGGACGTTTCCGCCTGTCCGCCGCGCCTGTTCGATCTCCGCCAGCCGGTCCGCCAGGCGCTTGTACATCTGGCCATCGCTGATGTCGCCCGCCATGTAATACAGACCTTGGGAGAAGCTGGCCCAGACGTCGTCGTCGAATGGCGAATCCTCCAGGTACTTCCGTACGGATTCGCGCATTTTGTCGCGAAACTGCTCGTCGGACATCGGCGTCCGCGAAATGCCGACGACGGCGAAACCGGGCGAAAGCCGGCGTTCGTACATCAGGCGATAGAGCGCGGGCAGCAGCTTGCGCTTGGTGAGATCGCCGTTGGCTCCGAAGATGACGACGGTGCACTCCGGCACTCTCCGCTCGAAGCGTCCGGGATCCTGAAATGGGTTCGCCGATGTCATTGGTATGCTCTTCAAAATACCAAATGTAGCCTGCGCGCCCCGGGAAACGGCGGCCCGGCCCGGTGGGTGCGCGACTTGAAAACGGGGCGGCGCTCGACTGGCGCTGTTATCCTGAACTCCGGGTAGCGTCAGCGCTCGTTTTGGCAAGAGGAGAGCGACGACATCCGGTGGGGCAAGCAGAAGGTTGAGGGAATCCGGAGCGTGCCCTGCTATTTGCCGCAGAATACGAATTTCGGTGGTCGAGCGCCGGTTGGGGGGTGGCTCGTGGACCGTCTAATTACTGTGTACGTTTGCACAGCCCGGGCGCCGGAAGCATTCTGGCGGACTGTCGCCCAAAATCACCGGCGGCAGTCTTCCGGAATGAGATAGACTTCATGGACGTCCGTCGCGCCGAGGCCCTGTTGGGTCGCCCCGCCGGGCAGATAAATCTTGTTCTCCATCACTGCGGCGAAGATGCCGTGCCTCGGTGTGCGCATCGGCGCCAGCCGGTCCCACAAACCGGTTGCGGGATCAAATCGCTCCACCTCATTGAACAGACGCGGGTCTTCGCCGCCGAAGACGTAGAGCTTCTTGTCGACTACGCCGGCGGCGATCCCTGACCGGCCGGTGGGCATCGGAGCCAGCGGCGACCACCGGCCGGTCTGAGGATCGTAAACCTCGAGCGACGCGGCTGGATTGGGCCCCGGGCGTCCTCCCACTACGTAGAACTTGCCGTCGATCGCGCCTCCAGCGGTGTGGTTGCGCGGGACAATGACCGGCTCCAGAATCGTCCATTGGTCCAGCGCAGGATCGTACACCTCCGCTTCCCGTCCCGAGGCTCCGCTGCCCCCGGCGACGTAGATCAGGTCGTTGATGACGGCCACAGCGGGCGTGTCGCCATGCGGGAAATTCGACGGTGTCACATCGGACCAGGTGTCGGATTCGGGATGGTAAACAAATGCCCGCGT
Source organism: Bryobacteraceae bacterium (assembly GCA_035495815.1). Lineage (GTDB taxonomy): Bacteria > Acidobacteriota > Terriglobia > Bryobacterales > Bryobacteraceae > DATJFH01. Next base: position 21,288 of record DATJFH010000348.1, on the reverse strand, counting down.
GGACGTCCCGCCAAACGCGTACAACTTGCCGTTCGCCACCGCCGCTGCATTATGATTGGTCGCGATGGGCAGGGACGCCGCGCGATTCCAGGAATCGGTTTCCGGATCGTAGACTTCAACCGTGTCGGTAGAGACTCCGTTTGTGTCGAATCCGCCGATCACGAAGATTTTGCCGTCCAGCGCGGCCGTCGAGACTTCCTGCCGCCGGGAGGGCATGGGCGCCAGCTCCTGCCATGTCCCCTCACAGACCTGCGAATAGCCGGCCGGGGCGGCCAGAAGTGTAATAATCCAGGTCGCCAGTAATTTCATGGAAGGAGTGTGGTGCAAGTATGATTCCAACCTGCCGGCAATGGATCGGCGCCGCCTCATCCGTTGTCGCTCTGACGGGAGCGGGAATCTCGGCCGAGAGCGGTGTTCCGACCTTTCGCGGCCAGGGCGGACTGTGGAAGAATTTCAAACCTGAAGATCTCGCCACCCCGGAGGCTTTTGCCAGGGATCCGCGCCTGGTTTGGGAGTGGTACGACTGGCGGCGCACGCTGCTCGCCCAGGTCGAGCCCAACTCCGGTCATCGCGCGCTGGTTCAGCTCGAAGCGGCCAAGCCCGGCTTCACGTTGATCACGCAGAACGTGGACGGCTTGCACGACCGCGCCGGAAGCCGCCGTCCACTCAAGCTGCATGGCGACATCTGGCGGCTCGAATGCCGGCAGTGCGGCCGCGACTGGCCGGACCGGCGCGCGCCGCTGCCCAAACTTCCGCCCCGCTGCGGATGCGGCGCGATCGCGCGGCCCGGCGTGGTCTGGTTCGGAGAGCCGCTGGGAGAAGTCTGGGCCGAGGCGGAGCACGCGGCCCGCACGGCTGAAGTATTTCTGATCGTCGGCACCTCGTCGCTGGTTTATCCCGCCGCCAGCCTCGCGCCGATCGCCAAAGCCGCCGGCGCCCGTCTGATCGAGATCAATCCGGAAGGAACGCCGCTTTCCGCCCATGCCGACGCTTCCCTGCGTGGACTCGCCGGAGAAGTCCTGCCCGATCTCGTCAATGTTTCCCGCAGGGATGAGAGCCTTGACGGCTGAGCCGGCCGGCGAATTCCACATCGGCTTCCAGAAAATCGAAGGACGGCAGGTTCTCGGGTCTCTCCCAACGAACCTGTTCGAAGATGACGTTGACCGGCTCTCCCTCGAATTCCGTCACGCGATAGAAGACCAACAACAGCGGCGGCCGTCCGGGATACGAATATTCGAAACGTGTGATCTCCGGGCCGATCGACGCGGTAATGGACAGCTCTTCCCGTAGCTCCCGCGCCAAAGCTGCTGTGAATTCCTCCTCCTGCTCCACTTTTCCTCCGGGAAACTCCCACTTGCCGGCGTGGCTCTGACCCGCGCCTCGTTGACAGATGAGAATTCGGCCGTCCTTCTCGATAACGGCAGCGACGACAATCATGATTTGGATAGACTATTGAAGCACGGATGTACAGCGAACGGCTCCTCGATCATTTTCAGAATCCGCGGAACGTCGGGGAACTGCCGCCGCCGGCGAAAACGGTGGAAGCGAGCAATCCGGTTTGCGGCGACATCTTGCGGATCTCGGTCCGCTTCGAGGGCCCGCTGGTGGCCGAAGCGCGCTACAAGACGCGGGGCTGCGCCGCTTCGATCGCGGCCGGCTCGGCTCTGACCGAATGGCTGGCAGGTAAGTCGAAGGAGGATCTCGGCGGGTTCAAGCCGGCGCTGGTGGAGGAGTTGGTCGGAGGTTTGAGCGCGGAATCGAAGCACGCCGCGGCGCTCTGCGCGGATGCCGTGAAGCTGCTGCTGAAGGCTTGATAGCCGGCTCTGCGGTATCGGCCGGCGGAAGCGGGCCCGTATAGAGAGCACGTGGCCGGATCAACTCACTGCTGGAATATTGCTCGATCGCGTGCGCAATCCAGCCGACGGTTCTGCCCAGGGCGAACAGGGCAAGCGGCGCGTAGCTGGGCAGTCTGTAAGTCAGGGCGATTGCCGCCAAGCCGAAATCCAGGTTCGGAAGATCGTGCAGGAGGTTGGATCCGGCCCCGCGGAGAGCCTGGACGAGCCGCCATGCCGGGTCATTTCCGCTCTTCCCGGCCAGGTCCATGAGCAGCGCGGCCCGCGGATCTCCGGCCGGGTAGAGCGGATGACCGAATCCGGGGATGCTCTCTCCGCGGCGCAGCCTGTTCGCCACCACGGCTCTCGCCTTTTTCGGCGTACCTGTCTCCGCGAACAGCGCGGCGACGCGATTGGTTTCACCTCCGTGCCTCTGCCCTTTCAGAGCCGCCATCGCCGCCGCCACTACATCATAGGGTGACGCGCGGGCCGAGGCTGCGCAGCGGGCGGTAAAGGTGGATGCGTTCAGCTCGTGGTCCGCGCAGACGGCCAGAACGGTCCGGATCACATCGCCGGCCGCCGCTCTCCTCGGCGCCCAGGCGGCTTGCAGTGCCAGGTGAGCAGGCATCCGGGAATCGCGTCCCGCGAGTATCGACGTTAACAATCGAAAAATTCTCGCACCCGCCAGCCGGACCGCCGCTGGACGAAGATCATAAGCCGCCAGATCCGCGGCTCCCGCGAGCGGAAGGGCCGCTTGCATTCGCGTCACCGGATCCCGGGACAGATCGCGGAGACGCGCCAACTGACCCGGGGACAACGGGCACGGCTGCGAGAACAGACGGCCCCGCTGCGCCGGATCCGCGTCCCACAACAGCTCGGCGACCTCCTCCACGGCCGCTTTCCGCGCGAGTTCGGACACCTCCCGGCCGCGATAATACAGCTTGCCCTCGTGTATCAGTGTGATCCCGGACGGCAGCGCCGGGCTGCCCCAATGCAGTCCCCGCGCGGCGGCTTTGGCCGGATCCCGCCGCGTCTCCCTGCGCTCCCGAAGCCGCTCGATATCTTCCCGGTAATACCGGCGCTCCCTCGGCCGGCCGGGGGCCGGCTCGGAATGCAGGCGGCCGCGGCTGATGTAGGCATACAGGGTCGCCGGCGTCACTCCCAGCGCGTCCGCGGCCTGCCGCGCTGTCATGTATCGTTCCACGGGAAGCATATATGTTGATTATAGAATCAATATTGACAAAATGCGCAAGCCTGACGAATATGGAGATGTGACACACGGTTTGGAAGGCATCGTGGCCGCCGTAACGCGGCTGAGTCATGTGGATGGAGAGGCAGGGAAGCTGATCCTGGCCGGATATGCGGTGGAGGATCTGGGGCCGCGGGCGAGCTTTGAGGAAGTCGCCTATCTCTTCCTGCATGGCCGCCTGCCTGCGTCTTCGGAACTGGCCAAATTCTCCGGCGAATTGGCGGAGCGGCGAACGCTTCCCCGCGCGGCGATCGAGATTCTCCGCGAGGCTGCCGCCGCTCAGGCGCCGCCCATGGACGCGCTGCGGATGGCTGCTCCGATTCTCAGCCTCGGCCTCGCGGAAGAGCCGCGGGAGCACGCTCTCACGGCAATCGCAGCTTTCCCGGCGATCGTGGGCAGCTATTGGAGGTTTCGCAACGGGGAGGCGCCTGTTTCCGTACGGGCCGATCTCCCGCACGCCGCCCACTTTCTGCATCAGTTATCCGGCGCCGTACCGGCTCCTGAACGGGCCCGCGGGCTCGAGACCTATCTGAACACGGTCTCCGATCATGGATTGAACGCCTCCACGTTCGCGGCCAGGGTCATCGTGTCCACGCGGTCCGATGTTCTCTCCGCCATCACCGGCGCGGTGGGCGCTTTGAAGGGACCCTTGCATGGCGGAGCTCCCGGTCCGGCGCTCGACATGGTCTTCGAGATCGGCGACCCCGGACGCGCCGAAGCGGTGATCCGCGCCAGGCTGGATCGGGGTGAGCGGCTGATGGGGTTCGGGCATCGAGTTTATCGCGTCCGCGATCCGCGGGCGGACGTCCTGGCCCAAGCTGCGCAGCGCTTCTATTCGAAAGACGGTGACCGGCGCCTTTATGACCTTGCCCGGAGCGTTGAATCCACGGCGCTCCGGCTGCTCCGCGAGCACAAGCCGGACCGAAAAATCGATACCAATGTCGAATTCTACACAGCCCTGCTGTTGCATGGCCTTGGGCTGCCTGCAGAATTGTTCACTCCGGCCTTCGCCGCCGGACGCGTCGTCGGGTGGGCCGCACACTGTCTCGAACAGCTTGGCGAGGGAAGGCTGATCAGGCCGCAATCCGAATACGCTGGCCCGATGGACCTGAAGTATGACCGCATTCCCGTAGGCGCAACGCTCCGATAGGTCCGGTGACGACGCCGCCTGGGTGATGGATGTTCGATCAGAACGTCAGGCGCAACGCCAATTGAATGGACCGCGGCTCCGCGACCGCCGTGATCTGCCAGAAAGACGGGAGCGGATTGCCGGGATAAGCGCCCGGCCCGAAGGTCCCGTTCAGTGTCATGGCATTGGTGTGATTCAGCGCGTTGAACATCTCCGCGATGCTGTCCAGCCGCAACCGCTCGGACAGATGGAACGAGCGGCTCAAGCGTACGTTGAGATTGAAGAAATCCACTCCCCGGCCTGTATTGCGTCCGATGAAGCCGCCGTTCACCAGGGGGCGCGCTGCCGTTCCCTGAACCGTGGCGGTTCCGGAGGCGATATTAAGGGGCAGGGAAGAGTAATACTGCAGCATGCCGCTCAACTGGAATCCGTTGACTAACCACTCCCGCACGTTCTTTGCCGCGGCCATGGACGTGTGGACCGTGCCGTTGAAAACCAGCCGGTGACGCTGATCGTCGTCCGACCGTCCGTAATCGCGCCAGATATTATATGGGTCGATCGGCGAGCTGAAGAAGAATTCGCCGACGTTGTCGAGCGCCTTCGAATAGGTGTAAGAGATCCTGTAGCTCCCCCACCGCGCCGGACGCTGTAAGAAGGAAATATGCAGCCCGTTGTAGTTCGAATCCGCCGCTGGCGAATATTGGCCGTTGTTGGCGTAGTTCGGATTGGGCCGGCAGCCGTTGTTGCTTCCGGTCGCCACGCAGGCGGGCACGTTCTGATTGATGGATGCGATGAGCCGGATCCCGCGCAGATACTGATATCCGGCGCTCAAGGCTCCGTGCGATCCAACCTGCTGCTCGATCTCGAGGCTGCCCTGCTGGGAGTAGGCGTTCTGCATGCGCGGATCCATGGTGGTCAGGTTCGGAAGCGTCACCGGGGGAGCCGCCGCGCCCAGGATGTTCGGGAACACGGGCGCCCCCGCCTGCGCCGGCGAAAGGCTGACGCTGATCTGGCTCAGCTTGGCCAGATCCGTCGTGTTGTTTGCGGAGAGCAGGGCGTTCGCCAGGGCTCGCAGCGGAACGCGGTCGTAAAACAGCCCGTAACTCCCTCTGACCACGGTTTGCCGCGCTTGGAATGGCGACCAGGCGAAGCCCGCCCGCGGAGAAACGTTGTTGGTGTCGGTGGCGATGGTTGTCAGGTACTGCAGGTCGTAGCGCAGCCCCAGGTTCAGGGTCAGACGCGAGCCCAGCTTCCATTGGTCCTGCGCGAACAGGCCCAGGTTCGGATTGTTCTGTGAAACAACCGGATTGCCGAACGTCTGTGTGAATCCGGAGTTGTTGTAAGAGCCGCCGAGAAAGTTCGCCAGCGAGGAGAACGCATAGCTGCCTCCGGCCGCCCGCGGGTACGTGATGGTGTCGTGGTTGTGCAGGACATCTATGCCTGCCCGGAATGCGTGCGCGCCAGCCTGATACGACACGTTGTCGGCAATCTCGTACAGGTGGTTGATGCGTCCGGTCGGGGCGCCGGACATACGGCCGAGGGTGGCGACTCCCGAAATGGCTACGGCCGGCCCCACCGGATCCGCCGGCGGCGCCTGGAGATTGCTGCGGGTATACTGCCCTCGCGTCTCGTTCACCAATCGGGACGAGAAGGTGACGATATTGCTGACCGCGACCGTCTGGTCGCGATTATCCAGCCCGGCCGACGCGCTGGCCGCGTTCAGCGCGCCCGCTCCGCGTGAGTTGAGGCTGTTCACGTCGTAGAGGCTGTAACGCGCGGCGAACTGGTCCTTCGAACTGAACTGATGATCCAGCTTGCCGAGGAAATTGGTATTGTGTACGGGATTCGGGTAGAGGCCGGCCGCGACTGACGGGCCGCGGTAGCCGGCCGCCGCCAGTCTTCCGTTGATGGCTGCCACATCCGACGGCGAGATCGTGATCAGTCCGGACTGATTGAGCAAGCGCTGCTCGAAATTGGCAAAAAAGAAGGTCCGGTCGCGGAGCACCGGCCCGCCCAGACCGGCTCCGTACTGCGACTGCGTCAAGGGCAGAGCAGCGTGCAGCAGCGCGTTCGACGAATTCAGACGCTGGTTCCGGAAATAGCCGTAGAGATCCCCATGTAGCGAGTTCGTGCCGCTCTTGGTGATCACGTTCATGTAACCGCCCAATGCCCGGCCGAACTCGGCCTGGCCGCCGGACGTCACGACCTGAAACTGGTCGACCACGTCGAACCCGTAAAACACACCACTCAGCCCGGCGGCGTCATCATTGGCGGATAGGCCATCCACGATGAAGTTGTTGGAAAAATTGCGCTGGCCGCCGACCGAGATCCCCTGTCCGGGAACTGCCGAGGTTTCGGCAAAAAGCTGGTTACTGCCGGTGTTGGTGGGAGAGACGCCGGGAACCAGCAGCGCCAGGTCCAGGAAATTGCGTCCGTTGAGCGGCAGCGCCCGTAGCTCGATTTGCGATACCGTACCGGCGATCTGAGTGCGCGCCGCTTCGAGAAGGGATCCTTCTCCGCTCACCGTGATGCTCTCTTCCGCCGAAGCCACAGCCAGCACGAGCGGCATTTCGAACGCCGACCCCACCGTCAGATTCAACGTGCGCACCGCATTCGCGAAACCAGGCTGTGACGCCTTGACCTCGCAGGGACCCGGTTTGAGATAGGAAAACCGAAAACGGCCTTCCCGGTCCGTGGTGGTTGTGCTGGTGAGATTAGTCCGGGTGTCCCGGGCTGTTATGCGGGCTCCCTCCACGCCGGCGCCCGTGGGATCGCTTACCCGCCCGGAAAGGCTGGCGTAATGGATACTCTCCTGCGCCATGCACAGGGAGCCAGTCAGGATAAGGAGGACCCGAATCATTCGTTAGCTAATGCGAACGGCCGCACAGCGCCGGTGATGGTAGTATAGAGCCCGCTTACCGGGTTGGAAATGCGACAAATTGTCGCGCAGCCCGAAAAGCGTGGTCCATGTCTGCGTCATTTTGCCGCACCCGCCGGCCATCCGCCGGTTTTACGATAGAAACAGTGGGTAATCCCCGGCCACTCCCGGACGCCGCGCCGCAGCTCGCCCTCCCCTGGATCGTGCGACTGCGGTACGGGATGGCGCTCGGACAGATCACCACGTCCGCGGTGGTCCACTTTCTGCTGCGCATCGAACTGCCTCTCGCTTGGATCGCGATCGGTCCGATGCTCGTGCTGGTGAGCAACTTTCTGCTTGCCGCCCGCGTTTCGAAATCCGACCTTCCGCGCCGAATGTCCACCTCGGCGCTGGTGACCTGGGTCTTTGTTCTCGATACGGTCTGCCTGACGTACGTCCTGATGCTCACCGGGGGGCCGAGCAATCCGTTCAGCCTGCTTTATCTGGTGCAGATCACGCTTTCCGCAGCCATTCTCACCAAGCGCAGCACGTGGGCGCTGGGCGCCCTCTCAGCCGTCTGCTTCGGCCTCCTCTTCTGGATCTACCTGCCGATCCCCGCGATGGAGATGCGTAACCACGGTCAGGGCACCGGACTCCACCTGGTCGGGATGTGGGTCGGCTTCGCCGTGGCCGCCTCGCTGGTGGCGATGTTCTCCGGAGAGATTTCCGAGCTTCTCCGGCAGCGCGAGGACTCTCTGCTGCGCATGCAGGAGGAGTTGGCCAGGAAGGACCGCCTGGCCTCCCTCGCCACGCTTGCCGCCGGCGCGGCTCATGAATTGAACACGCCGCTGGGGACCATCGCGGTGGTAGCCAAGGAGCTCGAGCGTTACGCCACGCTCACCGCGCGCGATCCGGCGCTGGCGGAAGACAGCCGGCTCATCCGCACCGAGGTCGACCGCTGCCGGGAGATCCTGTGGCGCATGAGCGTTCAGGGCGCCGAACCGGCCGGCCAGGCGGCTGAACCGGTCGAAGCGCGGAGCCTGGTGCATGGTGTAATCGCAGAAATTCCTCAGAAGCAGCGGCTCCAGGTCGACCTGGCCGCCGATCTGCCCGAGCTGAATATTCCCCGGCGCGCCGTGGAGCAGGCGCTCATCGCGCTGATCAAAAACGCCTTCGAGGCCAGCGGTCCGGACGACGAGGTGCGCCTGGCCGCGCGTCATTCCGGCGGCTCGTTTCAGTTCGTCATCACCGATCGCGGCAAGGGAATGTCCCCCGAGACGCTGCGGCGCATCGGGGAGCCGTTTTTCACCACCAAGGAACCAGGGAAAGGAATGGGTCTCGGGACGTTTCTGGTTCGGAGCCTGGCCGAGCAGCTGGGCGGGAGGCTGACATTCGAATCCTCCGCCGACAGCGGCGCCTCGGCCATTTTCGAGCTGCCGGCGGCCGCCCGTCCGATCCCGTCGCACGTTCATGAGTGAAGCGCCTGCCGATCGCGTCGCGCTGGTGGTCGACGACGACGACATATTCCGCAACCGCCTCTGCCGCGCGCTCGAAGCCCGGGGCTGGGAAGCGCACCCGGCCGCGGACGGAGCCGCCGCGCTCGAGCTGGCCAACCGCTGCGGTCCGGACCTCACGGTGGTCGACCTGCGGCTGCCCGGAATGGGCGGCCTGGATATCATTCGCGAGCTGCGGAAGCTCGACGACACCAACTGCATCATCATGCTGACGGGTTATGGCAGTATCGCCACCGCCTTGACGGCGACCAGGCTCGGAGCGGATCATTACCTGAGCAAACCCGCGGATGCGGACCAGATCCTGAGCGCTTACGAGAAGATCGCCGAGGGCAGGGAGGACGTTCCCGAAGACGCGCCCGCGCACTCGGTGCCCAGCCTGGCGCGAGTGGAATGGGAGCACATCCAGCGCGTTCTGGCCGATTGCAACGGAAATGTCTCGCAAGCCGCCAAGCTGCTCGGTCTGCACCGGCGGTCGTTGCAGAGGAAACTCAGCAAGTACCCGCCCAGGACTTGAGGATCGAGGTCCGGAAGACTCCGGCTAGTTGGGGGTCGCCGCGACCTGACCGCGCAACTCGCGCTGCACTCCCCATACGTACTCGACGACAGCCGGCGTGTTGCTCTCCCGGGCGGCCGCGATGGCCTCGTTCAGGTGCCCGATCGAGCCGCCGAAATCGAAGAGTGCATGGGAAACCCGCGCCATTTCGCTGCACGTGTAGGCCAGGCCGGACATGTGACGCTCCTGGGTGTAGAGGTCGCGGGCGCTGGAGTAGTGATCGGTCGCTTCCTTGAATCGCTTCTGCAGCCGTCTCAAGTCGCCCAGCCGTTGCAGAGCGTTGGCCAGACCCAGCGACCGGCCGCTGGAGCCGTACAGTTCGATGGCGCTCTGGTAGTGGACTTCGGCAACGTCCAGACGCCCCGCGTCGCTTTCGAGATCACCGAGACTCTTGAGCGAATTTGCCAGACCCAAGGTGGCGCCTTCTCCCCGGTATATCTGGATGGCCTGTGTGTAGAGCTGGGCCGCTTCATCGGTCTTGCCGATACGCCGCTCCAGATCCCCCAGGCTCTGCAGGGAATTGGCCAGTCCCAGGCTGTTACTCTCCACCCGATACAATTCCATAGCCTCCTCGTAGCGGGACCGCGCGGCGTCAAAATGGCCGGCGCGCCGCTCCAGATCGCCCAGGCCGCGAAGAGTATTGGCGATGCCCAGGTTGTTTCCTTCTTTGCGATACAGTACGGCGGCTTCCGCATAGCAGGATTGCGCGTCCGATACACGTCCGGACCGGGCTCTCAGCTCGGCCAACGATTGTAGCGCGGTAGCCAGACCCATCGCCTCCCCGTCTTGCCTGAACAGGTCGACCGCCTCAGTGTAATAACCCACGGAATCCTCGGGCCTCTTCAGCGCCCGGCAGACATCTCCCAGGCAGCGCAGAGTGTGAGCCAGGCGCTGGGAATCGCGTTCTGCCCGATAGAGCTTCACCGCTCGCATATAATTGCTCTCCGCCTGCTCGCTTTTTCCCATCCGGCTCTGCACTTCCCCCAGGTTCGACAGCGCCGACGCCAGACCCGTATTGTCGCGCTGCTGATGGAAAATTTGAGCCGCCTGCCTGTAGTGCTCCTCCGCCTGTGTGATTGCGCCGGTCCGTTTTTCGAGGTCGCTCAACCGGATCAGCGCCCGGGCGACACCGGTGTCGTCCCATTCGGCTTGAAAGCGCTCGATCGCCTCGCGGTAATGATCACCCGCCGCTTCTGCCTCCCCAACCTCCGCATCGATATCACCCAGCGTGGCCAGCGCCTGCGCCAGGAGCTTATTGCGACGGTCGCGGCGGTACAGCCGGACTGCGTCGAGATAGTAAACACGCGCCTGCTCGACGCGCCCCATCAGGCGTTCCAGCCTGGCAAGGCCGGCTACGGCGCTGGCCAATCCGGAATCGTGACATGCAATGCGGTATTGCGCCACCGCTTCGAGGTAATGAGCCTCGGCTTCGTCCGGCTTTCCGACTCGCTCCTGAATCTGCGCCAGTGTCTGGAGCGCGTCGCCGGCCCTCACGTGATTGCCCACGGCGACGCCTGCCGCGACGTCCTTTAAGGCAGCCTCCTGCGCTTCCGCCAGCGGCATCATCCGGCCCTCGATCTCGATGACGGCGAGGTCCTCTCCCGGTTCGAACCGGCTCCAGGGGTACGCTGTGCGTTGAAGGCGGCCCGACAGGTTCCGGTACGCATTCACCAGCGGGCCATCGGAGCAGCTGGCTTTGATCGCGCTGGCCACCGCGTCGCCGAAACTGAAGCGAGGAACATACGGTATGCGGACATCCGTGAAATAGTTCTCGAGCGACACTTCGACTCCCGCGTAGATTGCCCGAAATAGCGACTCGAAGCGCGCCTGGTATCCTTCGACGTCTCCGGCCGGGCCGCCGTACCGCCAGTCGTTCCGCAATTCCGGTTCGGAAGCTTCGATCTTGGAGGGCAGCGGAAAAATTGCCAGCGGCCGGGCGCTGCCGGAACTGCGCCGGTAATCGGCGGCGCAGCGGACTACGTCCAGCGCGCCCAATAGGCTCTGGCGGCTGGGCGTAAAAACCGTTACCAGCTTGTCCGGAATCATCATGGCGCACAGTCCGCCCATGTCGCTGACGCCGCTGGGCGAGTCGATCAGAATGAAACGGTAACGCCGGGCCCAGAAATCCAGAAGAGACGTGATGATCCAGGGCGCCCGCTCGTGCAGCGCGGCCCACTGAAAACTGCTTACTGCCGAAAAATAGTAGTCGTCGAAACGCCCAGCTTTGAGAAGGGAAAGCGAAGGGATATCGGTCGGGATCACGAACCTCGTTGGCTTCGCTTGATCGAAAATATTCTCCGGCGTGGCGCCTTCGCCGGTGGTGATCCGCTCATCAAGGTCCAGAAACAGATCGAGCAGCCCGGGTTGGCTGTCCAACTGGTCCCCATGTTCCGCCGCTCCAGTCCAAGTGCGAACTTTGTCCTCGAAAAACCGGTGAAGACTGGGCGATTCCAGGTTCCAGTCCACCATCAGAACCCCGCGCTCCTCGCTGCAGCGCTGAGCCAATAGGCAAGCGACGTTGGCCAAGGCTATGGAACGTCCGGACCCTCCGGTGTAAGAGTAAAAGCTGATTATTTCACAGGGCTCGTCTGTCGCCATCCTCAAATCCTTGAAAACATACTGTTCATACAGGATCGGTTGCGCGGGCGAAGAACCTTATATCATCGTGGGATCAGTTTCATCGGCGAAAGCGGGTAAAATCAAGTCTTGCCCGAAAACCGGATCACGGTTGCCATACCTACTCTCACCGCGGATGCGGCTCTGAGCGAGTGTGTCCGGTCACTTGGGGCGCAAACGCTGCAGGGATTCGCCGCAGTGGTCGTCGACAACAGCGGGCAGGGACTGGCACGGCAGCGGCTGAATCGGGATAAACTCGGGTGCCCGTGGCTTCATGTGATTGAAAATATTGAAAATGTCGGATTCGGGGCGGCTGTCAACCAGGCCGCCGCGGGTTGGAAATCCCCTTTCCTGGCGACCTTGAACGACGATGCGGTAGCCGACCCACGCTGGCTGGAGGAGCTGCTGTCCGCCATCGAATCCGGTCCGGACGTCGGCATGGCGGCGTCCCAGGTGCGGCTTTTCGGCCGGGACGAGCTGGATTCCGCCGGAATGCTGATTTGTGGGGACGGCAGCAGCAAGCAGCGCGGGCATGGCGCGCCTCCCCCCAGGTACGGGCGCCGGGAGGAGGTGCTGGCGCCGAGCGGATCGGCCGCCCTGTACCGTCAGTCCATGCTGGACGAGATCGGCGGATTCGACGAGGATTTCTTTCTCTACTGCGAGGACACCGATCTCGGACTCCGGGCGCGCTGGGCCGGATGGCGGTGCGTATACGCCCCCCAGGCGGTGGTGCAGCATCACTACTCCCGCACCGCCGGCCGGGCGACTCCGCTCAAAGCCTACTATGTGGAACGGAACCGGTTGGCTTTGCTCGTCAAGAACTTTCCTGTTCCCAACCTACTGGTTGCCCCCTGGATATCGATTACCCGTTATTTCTGGCACATGGTGACCTTGGCGAAAGGCCGGGGAGTGGCGGCGCGCTTCCGCCAGGACGGTGGCGGCGCGCTTTCGATGACGGCGCTGGCCATCAGGGCGCATTGGTCTCTGCTGCGGAACTGGCGCCGGCTGTGGGAGAAACGGCGAGCCGTAGCCAGGACCGCCCGCATTCCGCCATCCGCTTTCGCCAGGTTGCTGCGGGCGCATGCGATCAGCGCGCGGGAGGTGGCCGAGTCGTGAGCGGGCTGCTGGTGCTGATTCCCGCCTTCAACGAAGAGGAGGCCATCGCCGGCGTCGTCCAGGCGGTCCGGAAAACCATGGGATCCATCCCCATTCTGGTGGTGGACGACTGCTCCCTCGACGGCACCGTGGCCCTGGCGCGCGCCGCCGGCGCACAGGTGCTCTCACTCCCGCATCACCTTGGACTCGGGGGCGCCGTGCAGGCCGGCTACAAGCTGGCCTACGAGCTGGGTTTTGACTATGTGATTCGCGTCGATGGCGACGGCCAGCATGACGCCCGCGATATTCCCAAAATCTTCGAAACGCTGCGCCGGTCGGGATGTGAAATGGTCATCGGATCCCGTTTCCTGGAGGGGGACGAGGGCCACACCAGCCTCTTGCGCGCGTTGGGCATTCGCTTCTTCCGGCTGGTGCTGCGTCCGATCCTCGGCAAGGACGTCCGCGACCCTACTTCCGGCTTTGTGGGCGTGAACCGGAGCGCGCTGCAAGTGTTCAGCAAGAGTTTTCCGCTCGAGTATCCGGAGATCGAAGCGCTGGTGGTGCTCCAGAGAAAAGCGTTCCGCTTCGAAGAGGCAGCCTGCCGGTTTCACCCGCGGCGGACGGGTAAATCCTCCATCACGCCGGTGAAATCCATTTACTATATTGTTCATGTTCTGTTGGGTGTCTTCGTGAACGTCCTGCGCATGCCGCGTCTCAGATAAGGAATTCGTACCACGATGGATCGACTTTTGAATTTCACCACCGGAATGAGCGTGCTGCTGATAGCGCTGGTGCTGACGTCCTTGCGGCGCTCTCACATCCGCGTCGAGTATTCGGTCAGCTGGCTGGTGGCGTCCCTGGCGATTCTGGTGCTTTCGCGGTCCCGCGGTCTGCTCGAGGCAATCGCGGCGCAGCTCGGCATCACCTACCCGCCGCTGGCCCTGATGCTGCTGGCGGGCTGCGTTTTCATCGTCATTTTTTATCGCTTCTCAGTGATCATCTCCAAGCTCAGGGACGACAATATCGCGCTTGCGCAGCGGGTTGCCATTCTGGAATACCACCTGCAATCCCTGAGCGGGCCGAGGACCTGACGCGTCCATGACGTCCCGGGCACGAACGGGCGCGCTGATTTTCCTGGGGAGTCTGTTCATCTACCAGGGCAATCTGCGCCCGGTGGCTTCGCTCGACAGTCTTCCGGCGGCGCTGCTGCCTTTCTCCCTGTACATGGACCACAGCTTTCGGTTCGACCGTTTCGCGGACCACCTCAAGGCGGGCCGGCCTGAAACACCGTACTATTTTCGCGAAAAGGACTCGCATTACTATTCGATGTATCCGGTCGCGCTCCCGCTACTGGTGACGCCCCTGTACGTGCCTGTTCTGGCGGTGATCCACCCCGCGGAGCGGAGCGTCGCGTTTCTCATCCTGCTGGCGCGCGTCCTCGAAAAATGCATGGCCGGCTTGTTGACGGCTATGGCTGTAGCCGTTTTCTTTCTGGCGCTCGACCGGCTGACCAGCCGCCGCAACGCGCTGCTTCTGACCGCGGCCTACGGTTTCGGCACGACCGTGTGGGCCATCTCGAGCCAGGCGTTATGGCTGCATACCGGAGTGGGACTCTTTTTCGTCCTGACGCTGCTCGCGCTTGCGCAGTGGGCCGGCTCCAGCCGGATGCGGTTCCTTTATCTGGCCGGATTGTGGGCCGGGCTGGCGCTGCTGGTCCGGCCGACGGTCGGCCTGCTGGCCGTCGCTATCCTGGCGGCTCTGTTGCTGCGCCGCGCTCCGGTCCGCGCGCTGGCTGCGTTTCTCCTCCCGGTTATGCTCTGTGGGTTGGCCGCTGCCGCTTACAATGTGTGGTTGTTTCAGGATCTCCGCGGATATACCGCCCTGCCGGTTTCACGCCATCCGCTGGGAGGACTGGCCGGAATCCTTTTCAGCCCGGCGCGCGGCTTGCTCATCTACTGCCCCATCCTGATCTTTGCGGCGGCGGGTTTCGGGCGCCGTCCGCGAAAACCGGAGACGCCGCTGTCGCTCCTCATGCTCGCCGGTGTCATTTTCTGCGGGGCGCATCTCGCGCTGATCAGCCTGGTGGAGACGTGGTGGGGCGGCCACTGCTGGGGACCGCGCTACGCAACGGAGATGATGCCGTTCCTGGTCCTGATGATCGTGCCTGCTTTGGATACCATCCTGAGGAGCGCGTGGCTGCGGCCTCTGTTCTTCGCCTTGCTGGTCTATTCCATTGCCCTGCAGTCCGTCGGTGCGTTCTTTTATCCGGCGGGTCTGTGGGACGACCGGCCCGTGAACGCGGACTATCACACCGGGCGATTCTGGGACTGGGTGGATAACCCGGTCCGCCGGACCGTCTCCGCCGGTCCCAATCTTGTAGGTCATCAACTTCTGCTCGAAGGTCTTCTTCACGGGAAGGCCGCTGCGATCCGTAAAATGAAGGAAGCGGAATTCAAGGGATTCTAAATCGAGGATGAAAACCAAGAAGCTCAAAGAGTCGAAGCCTGCACGAAGCCGGGCGGAGGAGAGCGGCGGGGACAAAAAGGCGCGGCCTGAATTCTGGCTGTGGACCCTGGGGCTGATCGGCGCACTGTTTGCGGCCTTTCAAATCTATGGCCCGGCGCTGGACGGTCCGTTCCTGTTCGACGACTCCTACCTGCCCATGAACGTCCCGGCCTGGGCCAACAGCACGTTCCTCGAGTCGTTCCGCGGGCTGCGGCCGATCCTGATGGCCAGCTACTGGGTGAACCAGCATACCGGAACGGGCACCAGCCAGTATCATCAGTGGAACGTCCTGTTTCATTTCCTGAATGCGCTGTTCGTGTACTTCCTTGCGAAGAAGCTGATCGCGAAGGCGGGCGGCGACGAGCGGCTGGCGCTGTTCGCGGGCGGCCTGTTCCTGACGCATCCGCTGGCGACCGAAGCCGTCGCCTATATCGCCGGCCGGTCCGACAGCCTCAGCGCCGTCTTCCTGTTCGGCGCCCTGACTCTGTTCCTTTACCGGCGATCAGCCGAGATCGGCTGGGTCGAAGCGTTGGGCGTGCTGGCTCTGTTCGGCTGCGCCATGCTGACCAAGGAGCACACGGTCGTGCTTCCGGCAGTGCTGGCGCTGACCGACTACTTCTGGAATCCAGGCTTCACGTTTGAAGGCATCCGCCGGAACTGGCGGCTCTACGGGCCGATGGTGGCCGGCGGGGCGATCGGAGCGGTCGCCGTTCTGCGCGTGGTCGGCGGCTCCGCCACGGCGGGATTCGGCATGAAGGACGTCACCTGGTGGCAATATCTGCTCACTCAGTTCCGGGTCTTCTACGTCTACCTCAAGCTGTTCCTGTTCCCCGCCGGGCAGACGATCGATTACAACTTCCCGTTCTCGCGCGAGATCCTCGATCCGCTCGCGCTTTTGGGGTTGATCGGGATTCTCGCGCTGTCCGCCGCCGCCTGGCGCTTTCGCCGCCGGTATCCGCTCGCCTGTTACGGATTCTTCCTGTTCGTGATCCTGCTCGCGCCCACATCGTCTGTAGTTCCCATCAAGGATCCGATAGCCGAGCGCCGCGTGTACCTGCCGATGATCGGGTTACTGCTGATGCTGGTTGACGGCATCGGACGGCTTCCCCTCAAACGAACCGCTCTGGCGGCTCCTCTCGGAGTCGTGCTGTTGGTCGCCGGCGCCCTGACCTATCGGCGCAACATCGCCTGGAGTGGAGCGATTCCGCTTTGGGAAGACACCGTGAAGAAGTCCCCCCGGAAAGCCAGGGCCCATTTTCAACTGGCGATGGCGTACTACGGCGCAAACCGCTGCCAGGAAGCCGAGGAGCGCTTCCAGACGGTGGCGCAACTGGAGAAACCGGATTATCATCTCCTGCTCGACTGGGCGCTGGCCGATTTCTGCCTTAACCGGAACGACGAGGCTCTGAAGAAGCTGTATCAGGCCGCCGCGCTGGAAAAGACGGCGCACGTCTACTCCCAGATCGCCATGGTGCACGCCAGAACCGGGAACATCACCCAGGCTTTCCAGGATCTGGCGGAAGCCGAGAAAATCGATCCCAACTTCGAGACCACCTACGTCTATCGTGGACAGCTGCTGGCCAACGCCAACGATCTGGCGGGCGCGGAACGCCAGTACGAGCGGGCGCTCGCCATCAATCCCCGTAACGAGCAGGCGATCGAAGCGCTGCGGTTGGCTCAGATGCATCACAGAGCTCCCCGATGAGGGGCGAGCCGGGGCGGCCGTTGCGCATCGGCGTGAACGCGCTCTACCTGATCCCGGGCGGAGTGGGCGGCACGGAAATTTATCTGCGGAGCCTGCTGGCCGCTTTGTCGGAAATCGACCGCGCGAATCAGTATGTGGTCTTCACGAACCGCGAGACCGGGCCGGACCTCTTGCCGGGGGCAGGGAATTGGACGCACGCTCCGCTGGACGTGCAGGCCGTGAACCGTCCGGCGCGAATCCTCTGCGAGCAGACCACTCTCCCCCTTGAGGTCCGCGCGCGCGGCATCGGCGTGCTGTTCAATCCGGGCTTCACCGCTCCCCTGATCGGCCCCTGCCCGAACGTCACCGTCTTTCATGATCTGCAGCACAAGCGCCAGCCGCAAAACTTCCGCTGGTTCGACCTGCCCTTCTGGCGCATGCTGCTTTATGGCGCCGCCCGAAGGTCCCGTCATCTGCTGGCCGATTCGGAGGCCACGCGCGACGATCTGTTGCGCTACTACTGCCTGCCGCCCGAAAAGATCACCGTAGCTCCGCTGGGCGTGGATCCACGGTTCTTCGACGTCGCGCAAAGAAGGCGTCCGCAGCCGTATTTCCTGGCCGTGTCGACCCTGCACCCGCACAAGAATCTGGACCGGCTGATCGAAGCCTTCGCGCGGTTTCACCCCGCGCATCCGGAATTCGAGCTGGTCCTGGCCGGTATGCGAGGCTTCCACACCGAGCCGCTCGAGCGAATGCGCGCGTCGCTGGGCCTCGAAAGCTCGATCCGGTTTACGGGATGGATCCCGCGCCAGGATCTGTACGACCTGTTTGCCGGCGCCTTTGCGTTTTTCTACCCCTCGCGCTTTGAAGGGTTCGGCCTGCCGGTCCTGGAAGCGCTGGCGGCCGGCATTCCAACCGCCGTTTCGAACGTGCAGCCGGTTTCCGGCATCGCGGGTAACGCCGCCCTGCAGTTCGATCCGGCCAACACCGGGGCAATCGCCGCTGCAATGGAGCGTCTGGCCTGCGATGAAACGCTGCGGGACAGGCTGTCGGCGCTAGGCCCCGTGCAGGCGGGAAAATTCTCGTGGAAGGAAACCGCCCGAATTACACTCGACGCCATTGTCCGGGCTGGTCGGATCTAGAATCGGCTCGAATATGTGCCGGGCAAGGTGACGCACGACGGGTACGACAACTCCGTCTCCCGTCAGATGGTAGGCGTCGTTGTAATTCTCCGGCAGCAGGTAGGTGTCCGGCAGGCCCATCAGCCTCGCAGTCTCCCGGCTGGAGATCAGCCGCGCGCGAACCGAACCGCCTTCCACCACCAGGATCACCTGACGGCTCGAGCCGCCCGCCGGCGTCCTCAGACACCCGGAGACGTCGTCGAAACGAATCTCGGCTCGCTGCGCCTTCCCGCCCGATTCATCCACGCGCGTCCGGCGATAGAGTCCTCCAACCATGCGCCGTTTCTGCCCCATGGCTTCCCGGAGCTTGGCCCGATGGAGAGCGCTCATTTTGGAAATCAGATAACGTGCCTCAGCCTTCGAAAACCAGTCCACATCTTTTGGATCGTCCTCGATCAGATGGGACAACCCGGTGGTTCGTTTCGGGGGTGGGGCCGGATTCCACCAGATCCAGCCTCGCTTTGCTTCGGAGGAGAGCCCGTCGTACGCAATCTTGATTCGGGTATGCCAGGGCGGAGCAGGCGTTTCCGCAACGCACCCGCCCGGAATCCCGACGCCGTTCCGGACACAGATGATGAAGAGACGAGGTCTCGACTGCGGCACGAAAAGAGCCGCATCTACGACGAGGGCGCCCACCCGGTACCCGGCCTCCTGAATGGCATTGCATATCGCTTCGAAATCCTTGCCGGCGTGCGAGGTGAGAGTCCCGCAGACGTTCTCCAGCACGATCATCTTTGGGGCGCGGCTTTGCCCGGCCAGCGCAGTCATCAATTTCCAAAACAACCAGAACGTCCCCGAGCGGTCCCCCTGTAACCCCACGCCCGCGCCGGCCAGCGAGAGATCCTGGCAGGGAAACGACGCCCAGGCGAGCGCGGCCCGGCCTGGCAGGTCCGCGGCCGCCAGCGATCCGACGTCCGCGGTCTTCAGCTCGCCGCCGCCCCAGTTCGCTCTGTAGATCCGTCCTTTCTTGGGATCGATGTCGTTGGCGAACAGACAGCGCCAGCCCGCCCCGAGTCCCGCGCGAACCATTCCCCCGCCGGCGAAGAACTCATAAAAGCCCCGGCCGGCGCTGTTGCTCCTCTTCTCCGAAACAAGAGCGCTCACGAATGTATTATGACGCCAACGCGACCCGCACGGGGGCCGCAATTATGAGACACTGGCCGCGATGAACGAGAGCTGCGCATTAGGCATCGATTTCGGGACCGAATCCGGGCGCGTGATGCTGGTCCGCCTGGCCGACGGCGCGGAGGTCGCCTGGAGTATCGTGCCGTATCCGAGCGGAGTCATCGACCGCGCGCTGCCCTCCGGCCGTCCCCTCGAACAGGACTGGGCCCTGCAGGATCCGCGCGACTACTTGACCGTGCTCACGGAAGGCGTCCCCAGGGTGCTGCGCGAGTCCGGTGTGGCGGCCGAATCGATCGCCGGCATCGGCATCGACTTCACGGCCTGCACCATGCTGCCGGCGCTGGCCGACGGCACGCCTTTGTGCACGCTGCCGCAGTACGCCGCCAACCCGCACGCCTGGGTGAAGCTTTGGAAACATCACGCCGCGCAGCCCGAAGCCAATCGCATCAACGAGCTTGCGGCGGAACAGGGAGACGGTATCCTGCGCGTTTACGGAGGCAAGGTATCCTCCGAGTGGTTTTTTTCGAAAGCCCTTCAGATCCTGGACGAGGCGCCGGAAATCTACTCAGCCGCGGACCGCTTGATCGAGGCCGCCGACTGGATTGTCTGGCGGATGACGGGCCAGGAGCGCCGGAACGAGTGCACCGCCGGATACAAAGGAATGTGGATCAAGGGCAAGGGATTTCCCTCCGCGGATTTTCTGCGGGCCTTGAAACCGGGTTTCGAGACTGTTTCCGGCAAGCTGGCGACGGAGTTTCATCCGCTGGGGACACGCGCCGGCGGACTGACTCCGGAGCTGGCGCAGGCTACCGGACTGCGCGCGGGCACGCCGGTCGCGGTCGGCAACGTGGATGCGCACGCCGGCGTCCCGGCCTGCGGCGTCACCCGGCCAGGAAGCCTGGTCATGATCATGGGAACGTCGATCTGCCACATGCTGCTCGATTCGCAGCGCCATTTCGTCGAGGGGATGTGCGGGGTGATCGAAGACGGAATCGTGCCCGGGCTGTGGGGCTATGAGGCGGGTCAGGCCGGCGCCGGCGACATCTACGCGTGGCTGTTCCGCACGGTCGGCGTGTCGCCCGAGGTCCTCACTGAAAAGGCCTCGACTCTGAAGCCGGGCCAGTCCGGGCTGCTGGCGCTCGACTGGTGGAATGGGAACCGCTCCGTGCTGGTGGACGCCGATCTCACGGGGCTTCTGATCGGGGCCACGCTCTCGACGCGTCCTGAAGATATCTACCGCGCGCTGGTCGAATCCACCGCGTTCGGAACCTACACCATCATCCGCGCCTTCGAGAAAGAAGGAGTCGGTATCGAGGAGCTGGTGGCATGCGGCGGCCTCGCGCAGAAGAGCCCGCTCGTGATGCAGATCTTTGCCGACGTAACCGATCGCGGCATACGGCTGCCCCGCACGCTCCAGGCGTCCGGACTCGGCGCGGCCATGCACGGCGCCGTGGCGGCGGGAGCGTACAGGAACATCGGCGAAGCAGCGGCCCGAATGGCCGGAGCTCCGGCAGTTGAGTACCGGCCGGACCCGGCGGCGCATGCCGTCTACGAAAAGCTGTACGCGGAATACGTTACCCTTCACGACTACTTCGGCCGCGGCGCAAACGACTGTATGAAGCGTCTCAAGAACCTGCAGCGGGAAGTCACGTCGGCGTCCCGATAGCCAGGCCGCGACGCAAACTACAATCTGATTTTGACCTGTATACGCTCGCTGTGATTTAATGCGCTGGAACGGAGGACTCGTGGTGAAAAGCCTGTGCCTGTTTGTGTGCCTGGCCCTGACGATTTGCGCCCTGCCGGCCGCCGCCCAGGTGAACGGCGCCGTCACCGGCGTGGTGACGGATTCCACGCAAGCGGTCATCACCAATGCCGAAGTAGCCTTGACGTTCATCGAGACCGGCCTGGTGACTCGCGCCCGGACCAACGAAGCGGGCGTTTACCGCTT
>DATJFH010000347.1:0-2962 GCA_035495815.1 Bryobacteraceae bacterium | reverse complement strand
CTGGAGTGATTCTCGAAACGTATCAGGGCGGCAGTGCGGCGTTCGCTCCGCCGGAATACATGAAGTCCCTGCGGCAGTGGTGCTCCGGGCACAAGATCCTGCTGGTCTGCGACGAGGTGCAGGCCGGCTTCGGACGCTGCGGCACGCTGTGGGGCTTCGAGCATTACGGCATCGTGCCGGACCTGGTGTGCTTCGGCAAGGGAATCTCGAGTTCGCTGCCCCTGGCGGCGGTGGCCGGACGTCCGGATGTCATGGACCTGCATCCGGCGGGGAGTATGACGTCGACACACACCGGCAACCCGGTCTGCTGCGCCGCGGCGCTGGCGTCGATCGATCTGGTGCTGGGCGAAAATCTGGCGGCCAATGCGCGCGCCGTGGGCGGCGTCATGCACGCCCGTCTGCGGAAGCTGCAGGCTCAGTACAAGCAGATCGGCACGGTGGACGGAAAGGGCCTGGTGGCGGGCATGGCCTGCGTCCTGCCGGGTACGAAGGAGCCGGATGGGGATCTCGCGTGGGAGGTGGTGCGCCGCGCCGTGGAGAAGGGAGTGTTGATGTTCACCCCGGTCGGCTTCGGTGGCGGAACGGTCAAGATCGCTCCACCGCTGGTGATCACGGAAGCGGCGATGAATGATAGCCTCTCGGCCCTCGAAGAGGCGTTCGCCGAAGCTACAAAGGCGCAACGGGCAGTGGCGTAACGCCCCGTTGATTCCAGAAATCAATGACGGCGGCCCGGCGGGCGGAATCGCCTGCCCGGCGCCGGTAATCGGAGTTTCGAAGAAAATGACGCCGAAACCGGAAGTGCTCATCGTGGGGGGCGGAATGATCACCCACGACCAGATTCTCCCCACCGTTTACGATATGCAGCGCAAGGGCGCGGTCGGCGGCATCACGGTCTGCGCCTCGCGGCCGGCCACGGTGCACGCGCTCGCCGCCGCTGAATCGCTCCGGAGCGCATTCCCCGGACAGAGCTTCCGTGCGATGCCGGGTTCTGGCGATCCGCAGCCGGAGCTGTACAAGCAGGCCATCGCGGCGCTGCCGCCGCGCCAGGTGGTGATCGCCGCCGTGCCCGACCAGCTGCACTTCGACGTCATCATGACCGCGCTGCGCCATGACCAGCACGTGTGCGCGGTCAAGCCGCTGGTGCTGCGGCACAGCGAGGCGGTCGAGATCGGGCAGGAAGCCCGCCGGCGGAATCTGGTGGTGGGGGTCGAATACCATAAACGGTTCGACGATCGCAGCCTGATGGCGCGCCGCCGGTATCGCGCCGGCCGCTTCGGCGAATTCCGGCTGGGCACGGCCAACCTCATGGAGAAGTGGTATTACCGCCACTCCAACTTTCAGAACTGGTGCACCACCGAAAACTCCGACGCGTTCACCTACATCGGCTGTCATTACGTCGACCTGGTGCACTTCATCACCGGACTGCTGCCCATGCGGGTCAGCGTGTACGGCATCGTCGACAAGTACCCGAACGGCAAGGAAGGCTACCTGTGGACGGACGCGCGCGTGATCTGGAACAACGGCGCCTGCCTGAACGTGCAGAACACGCTGAGCTTTCCCGACGCGGCGCCTGGAACCAACACGCAGGGGCTGACGCTCTATTGCCGGGGCGCCGAAAACGGGGCCCTGCTCTCGCACTCCGACCAGTATCGCGGCCTGAGCTACGCCTACACCGAAAGCTCGGGCGAGCCCGGCGCGACCGTCTACGCCGAGCCCAGCCCGGATTACTTCCAGTACGTCGATCTCGGCGGCCCGGGCCTCACGCCGGTCGGCTATGGATACCGTTCGGTGGCGTACATCGTGGAGAAATGCATCGAAGTGGAGGCGTGCGATCCGGCGGGCAGGGCGGCAATGCTGCGCCAGATCGACGAGACGGGTATCATGGCGACCCCCGCCAATAGCAGTTACAATGAACTCGTGATCGAAGCCGGACGGGCCTCGATTCTCAGCGGTGGCCGCGAAGTCGCCATCGAATACGGGGAGAATCCCGGCATCCGGCTCCAGTGAGGAGAATAACGTGAGACTACCGAAGTTCCTGCTGATCCTGTTAACCTCCGTGTGCCTGATGGGAGCCCAGACGGCGGCGCCAAAGAAGGCGGAGAAGAAGGTGGACACCGCCAAGTCGATGGCGCCCGCCGGCGACCTTCTCGACATCAACACCGCCAGCGAGGAGCAGCTCAAGATGCTGCCCGGCATCGGCGACGCCTATTCGAAGAAGATTATTGCCGGCCGGCCCTACAAGGCGAAGAACGAGCTGGTGGACAAGAAGATCATTCCAGCCGCCACTTACGCCAAGGTCAAGGACAAGATCATTGCCAAACAGGGCAAGAAGTAGAGCCGTACTGCTCGGTCTGCTTTCGGCGCTGCTGCTGTGGGCCTCGGGTCCCGGTTTCCGGACCAGCGCCCTCTTCAACGAGCACTATAAAAAGCACGGCAGCGAGTTCGGACACGTCTCGCAGGAGGAGTATCTGCGGCTGGCTCAGGCGCTGCGGGACGCGCCCGCGGGAGGTCCGATCCTCGAAGCAGCCAAACCGGGCGGAGTCATTACACGGTTCGACAAAACCAAAGGCTATTTTGGAGCTTACAACCGCGACCGCACGATACGGACGTTCTTCATTCCCAACGACGGGGAGCGCTACTTCCACAGGCAGGCCAAACGATGACCGACGCCGAGCTTGAAGAGTACCTGAGCGAAAACGGCTTTCCCGAGCACATTCGCCGGGCCGGCCGGCTGGGGCTGTT
Source organism: Bryobacteraceae bacterium (assembly GCA_035495815.1). GTDB lineage: Bacteria > Acidobacteriota > Terriglobia > Bryobacterales > Bryobacteraceae > DATJFH01. Next base: position 220 of record DATJFH010000347.1, on the reverse strand, counting down.
GGCGCGCTGGTCGGCCTTCGTCGACGACGTGGAGCGCGGCTACCGTTTGGGCCTCGAAGACTACCGCAACGATCTCGATCTGCGCGGCATCCTCGCCCAGACCGGTCTCGACGCCGAAGCCAAAGCCGCCGACGAGCGCTTGCGCCGCCTTCTAATCCCGGCCAAAGAGCGGATCTGGGAAAGCGCCCCCGGCGAGCCATTCTGGGATTTCGGCTATCCG
>DATJFH010000346.1:0-85961 GCA_035495815.1 Bryobacteraceae bacterium | reverse complement strand
GCATCATGTCGCATGCCGAAGGCGAGGGGCACTCCTTCCTGGTGCGGCCGGTGGCCATGAAGGCCGGCGAGTACAAGATTGTCGCCGAGCGCCTTTACGAGATCTTCCGGTCCGCCCCGAAGGCGAAAGCCGCCAAGCCCCGGCCGGCGGCTCCGAAAATGGACATCTCCGGAACCTGGGAGACCGATATTCAGTATGAGGTGGGCTCGGCCCGCCACAAGCTGTTCCTGGCCGCGAAGGAGAATCAGGTGAGCGGCTCTCACTCCGGTTGGGCCTTCCAGGGCGACGTAAGCGGCAGCATCGAAGGCGACAAGGTCGAGCTGCGCAGCTCGTTCCCCGTGGAAGGGACCCGGCTCCCGTTCGTGTTTCGCGGAACGGCCGCGGGGGATACGATGTCCGGAACGGTGAGCCTGGGCGAGTACGGCAGCGCCCGATGGAAGGCGCGAAGAAAAGCCTGAGCCTGCGCCGGGCCTCACTCGATCCACGAGCGGTAGTATTCCCGGTCCTCCACCGCCAGGGCGGCCTTGGCTACCTTCAGCGGGTGGAAGGTGTCGAACATTACCGCCAGTTCTCTGGTCTCGCGCTGGCCTAGCGACTCCTCGGCCTTGCCCGGATGCGGCCCGTGCGAGAACCCGTCCGGATGCAGGGTCAGCGAGCCGTACTCGATGCCCTTTCGGCTCATGAATTCGCTGCTGGCGTAGTAAATGGCCTCGTCCGACATCACGTTCGAATGGTTGTACGGAACGGGGATCGCCTGCGGATCGAAATCGAACGGGCGCGGGCAGAAAGAGCACACTACGAAATTGTCGCTCTCGAAAGTCTGGTGCACCGGCGGCGGCAGGTGGAAGCGGCCGACACGCGGCTCGAAATCCTCGATGTTGATTGCCCACGGGTAGTAATACCCGTCCCAGCCGACCACGTCGAAGGGATGGTGGTCGAGCAGCGCCTCCGTGATGGCGTTGCCCTTCTTGATCAGCAGCCGGAACTCGCCCTTTTCGTCGCGCGGGCGCAGGGCTTGCGGACGGCGTATGTCCCGCTCGGAATACGGGCTCTGCTCGGTCAGCTGCCCGTGCTCGTTGCGATACCGCTTCGGGGTCCGAACATATCCCGCGCTCTCCAGAATCAGGAGCCGGACGGGCTGCCCGCCGTAGCGGTAGCGATGCACGACGCCGCGCGGGATCACCAGGTAATCGCCGCGCCGGAATGGCAGATCGCCGAACTGCGTCTCGACAGCGCCCTCGCCGTCGCTGACGAAGATCAGCTCGTCGCCCTGTCCGTTGCGGTAGAAGAAATCGTCCTCCGCCTGCGGCCGCGCCAGCTGCGCGCCCACGTCGTTATTGAACAGCAGCGGAATGCGGTCCAGAATCGCGCTCCGTGTGGTCGGCAGGCCGGCGGTGCGGAAATGCCGGAGCTGTGTAGCGGGGCAGGGGTCGGCTTCCCACACGATGTCCTTGAGATGGCGCATCGCCGTGATCCGCGTGGGCTGGTCGATGTGATAGAGCAAAGACGACGGGCCGGTGAAGCCCTTGTTGCCCATCAACTCCTCGACGTAGAGGCCGCCGTCCGGCTTGCGGAAAACGCTGTGGCGTTTGCGGGGAATCTCGCCGAGCTGGTGATAGATGGGCATGGCTAAAGGTTCCCCCGCAGCTCCTGCTCCCGCTCGATGGATTCGAACAGCGCTTTGAAGTTGCCTTTCCCGAAGCCCCGGCTCCCTTCGCGCTGGATCACTTCGAAGAACAGCGTCGGCCGGTCTTCCACCGGCTGGGTGAAGATCTGCAGCAGGTATCCGTCCTCGTCCCGGTCGACCAGAATGCCCAGCGAGCGCAAAGCTCCGAGGCTCTGCCGGAGCTCGCCTACCCGGCTGGGAAGCTCTTCGTAGTAGGCCTCCGGCACGCGCAGGAATTCCACTCCGTTTCGCCGCAGCAGGGAGACCGTCTGGATAATGTCGGAGGTCAGCAGCGCGATGTGCTGCACGCCGGGACCGTGGTGGAAGTCGAGAAATTCCTGAATCTGGCTCTTCTTTTTGCCGCTGGCCGGCTCGTTGATGGGGAACTTGATCGAGAACGAGTCGTCCGACATCACAATGCTCATCAAGGCGCTGTACTCGGTGGAGATGTCTTTGTCATCGAAGCTGATGAAGCGGCGGAAGCCGAGTACCCGGCTGTACCATTCGGCCCATTCGTTCATTCTGCCCAGCTCCACGTTTCCCACGATGTGATCCATGCGCAGGATCCCCGTGGATTCACCGCGGATTTCCCGGGTTTCGAACCCCGGCAGGAACGGACCGCGATAGTCCCTGTAGGAGATGAAGGAATGGATGGTATCGCCGTACGTCCGGATAGCGGACTGCCGCACGGCGCCGCAGCGGTCGGAGAGACTCCTCGGCTCGAGCGCCGGCTCCGCCCCGTGACGCAGGGCCTGGTCGAATGCCAGGTCCGCGTCATCCACCAGGAACGCGATGTCCCGCACGCTATCGCCGTGCGCCGCAATGTGCCCGGCCATCGGACCGGTCGTCTCGAGCGGGCTGGTCACCACCAGCCGCGCCTTTCCCTGCACGAGGGCGTGCGAGGTGTGGTCGCGCTGGCCGGTCTCCAGCCCAGCGTAGGCGACCTCCGAGAATCCGAACGCCTGGCGGTAGAAGTAGGCCGCCTGTTTGGCGTTCCCAACCCACAGTTCCACATGGTGAATGGACCTGAGCTTCAATGGATTGTCGATCACCGGCACGACTCCTTCTGATTCCAGTATAGGCGCGCCATAATTGTTCAAGAGGGATGTGTGCGAACCATTGATGCGTTCATGCGGGAAATCATAGACTATGCCGGTTTGTTTCCGCCGGCGCGCCTGCCTCTCGACGAAGCGCTGCGCGAGTATCAGGCTTATCGTTCCCATCCGCACAGCGCATTCCTCGCCCGCTTCGTCATGCCCCTCGACCGGCTGATGAAGGTAACCAACCCTGCGGCTCATCCCTGGCGATTCTCCGGACTCGTCCGCGCCAGCTCGCTGCCGGTGCAGGACGCGCGGGCCGAAATCGACCGCTGCGTCGCCGGCTTGCGATTCTTCGAGGTCAAGTTTCCCCGGATCACCACCGACGCCATCGAACTCGACCTGCCGGAAGGCGCCTGGAACGAGGAGAATGATTATCGCCGTTTCCGCGACTTCCTCTCGCTGCTGACCGCCAGTTTCACCGGGCGCAGAGTCTTCATCGAGCTCGACTGGCGCAAGCCGTACGCGCCGCTCATGGCCTTGATGGCGCAGGCGGGGCCTCATTTCGGCGCGAAGCTTCGCATGGGCGGCAATACGCCGGATCTGACTCCGCCTTCACCGGCCGTCGCAAGCTTCCTGCTCGCGGCAGCCGCCGCCGGGCTTCCCCTCAAAGCCACCGCCGGCCTGCACGTCCCGACGCCGAATGAGGACGTCGAAACCGGCGCATTGATGCACGGCTTTTTCAATTTCTTCTGCGCCGGGTTCCTCGCCTATTCCGGCCGCGGCGGCCAGGATTCCCTGATCGAAGTCCTCGAGGAGTACGGCTACGAGGATTTCTGTTTCAAAGACGGCTCGCTCCGGTTCGGGAGCGAAGAATTCACCGCCGAGGAGATTTCCCGATTGCGCGAGCAGTGGCTGCTGAGCTTCGGCTCCTGCAGCTTCCTCGAGCCGGTCGAGCACCTGCAAAGCCACGGACTGATCTGAGATGAGCGCGTCCGATTTCTCCATTCACAACCTGCCGTTCGGCGTATTTGAGGCCGAAGGACGCCCGCCTCGCGCCGGAATCGCCATCGGCGAAAAAATCCTCGACCTGGCCGGGGCCGCGGCTGCGGGACATTTCGACGATCTGGGGATACCGGATCCGGAGGTCTTTTCCCAACGCACGTTGAATGCTTTCATCGCCCTCGGCAAGCCGCATTGGCGGGCCGTCCGGGCGCGCGCGGCGCGCATTCTCGAGGGCGACCCGGCGAATCTGCTGGTCGAACAGCGCGCGGCCAGGATGCTGCTGCCGGTCGCCGTCGGCGACTACGTGGATTTCTATTCGAGCGAGGAGCACGCCACCAACGTCGGCTCCATGTTCCGCGATCCGAAGAACGCGCTGATGCCCAACTGGAAGTATCTGCCGGTCGGGTATCACGGCCGCAGCTCGTCGGTGATTCTCGGCGGGCAGGACGTGCACCGTCCGAAAGGCCAGATCAATCCGGCGAACGGGATACCGGAGTTCGCGCCCAGCCGCGCGCTGGATTTCGAGCTGGAGATGGCTTTCATCGTCGGCCGGGACACGGCGCTGGGGTCGAGCCTGAGGCCGGACGATGCGGAGGACTGCATTTTCGGCATGACGCTTCTGAATGACTGGTCGGCGCGCGATATCCAGCGCTGGGAATACGTGCCGCTGGGGCCGTTCCTCGGGAAGAGCTTCGCGACTTCGATTTCGCCCTGGATCGTCACGCTCGACGCGCTGGAGCCTTTTCGTGTCGCCGGACCGCCGCAGGATCCGCCTCCGCTCGACTATCTGCGCACGTCGGGTGACCGGAATCTGGATATCGAGCTGGAAGTATGGCTGCAGCCGGAGTCCGAAGCGGAGCCGATGCGCGTTTGCCGGACGAACTTTCGCGGCATGTATTGGAACATGGCCCAGCAACTGGCGCACCTGACTTCGAATGGGACGAACCTGCGGGTGGGCGACCTCTGCGGGTCCGGCACGATCAGCGGCCGCGCGCCGGATTCGTTCGGATCGATGCTCGAGCTCTGCTGGAACGGCGCGAGACCGTTGAAGTTTCCCGGCGGAGCGGTCCGCAGTTTTGTCGAAGATGGGGATACGGTGATCATGCGGGCATTCGCCGGGCGGGATCGAAACCGGGTCGGATTCGGCGAGTTGAAGACGAAGATCCTGCCCGCCGTTTGAGCCGTCGCCTCCAGCCGGACGAAGACGGCGGCAGACCCGTGTCCTTTACTTCCTGAAAAACATCGATAACGCCATCCCGAATCCGATCCCGATTACGATCCTGCGCACCATCGCGCGGCCCAGTTTCCGCGCGGCTCCGGCGCCGCCGTATCCGCCGGCGATTGCGCCCACGGCCATGACCAGCACGTCCGGCCAGTAAACCATGTGGGCGGCCATGAAATACACCGCGGCTACGCCATTGATGCACAGGGCGAAGAAATTCTTCAGCCCGTTCATCTGATGGATGTCGGTCAAGCCCAGAATACTCAGCGCCGCCAGCATCAGAATCCCGATGCCCGCGCCGAAATACCCGCCGTAAAGCGCGATCAGGAGCTGAAAGAACATCGCACCCGCCAGCCAGCGCGCCGAGCGGTGTCCGCTCTTTTCTGAAGTTTTCAGCATGCGCTGGATCGGCTCCTGGACCATGAACAGCAGCGTGGCGAACAGGATCAGGAACGGAACCAGCCGGTCGAACAGGGCGGGCGGGGTCCAGCGCAGCAGCAGAGCCCCGGTGATACCGCCCACCACGCTCGGCGCGACCAGGGCCAGCATTCCGCGCTCTGCTGTCCGCAATTCGCGGCGATAGCCCCACATGGCGCCGAGCGACCCCGGCCAGATCGCCACCGTGCTGGTGGCGTTCGCCGTCACCGACGGCAGTCCCAGCCAGATCAGCGTGGGGAAGGACACCAGCGTGCCGCCGCCGGCGACCGAATTGATCATGCCGGCGGCGAATGCTCCGCCGAACGCCACTGCCGCATGAACAGCCGCGGGAGCGGGCACTAATCTCTCTCTCCGGATCCGCTTCCGGCGCCGGCGGAAACGCCTGTCCCACCTCGTTGCTTTTTCATGGTTCTGATGACATTTCTCCTGTCTGATAAATGAGCTCTCACCATCGCCGCCTGCAAAACCGGCGGACATTAGCGCGTGGGCAGACCCATCCGTCTGCCGGACCGGACGCCATCCGCGGGCCTAACTCTGCTCTTTCATCACAAACGGCAGGTAGGGCGCTTCGTTCTTCCCGGCTCCCTTGGGATTGATCCCGGAGGGCTTGACAGCCGTGGCGTAGAAATGGCCGTGACTGGGAATCACAAAGCCCGGGGACGCTTCCTTGTAGTCCGCCTTCAGCTCGCCGCCCGATTCATACCGCGGATCGAGATCGCCGGTCTTCACCTTCGGCCCCAGGAATGCGCAAGCGGTCACCGCATTGTGAGCGTTGATGTCCTGGCTCAGGATGGCGCTCCTCTTCTCCTCGTCGCTCACCTTCGAATCGGCGGCGATGCTGTTGCCGTAGTCGGTAGTTTTCAGCTTCCTCACGAAAGTGGAGAGCGGCGACCACAAGGATTCCCGCATCATCTGCCGCTGGTCGAATGAAAAGCCGTTCGTGAAGAGCTTCCTCGGCTGGTGACTGTCGAAGCCGCGCACTTTGCGGTTCTCGAGCCATCCGGCGCTCCGCGCCAGCGAATTGTTGACTACCTGGAAATCGAGCTCCTCGTCCTCCGGCGATACCCCGAGCTCCTCCCGCAGAGCGGCGCTCGAAAACGGCCCGGCCGGGTCCGCCGATTTGACGGCCAGCGCCTGGTGGCGCGGCTGCTCGCGCGAATCGTCGACCACAATCTCCTCCTTCGTATCGAGCGCCTCGAACTTGACAGCGTACGCCACCAGCGTCAGCTCCTTGACGTCCACCCACTGGCTGCCTATCTGGACATAATTGTCCGGGCCGCCGAGAAAGACGCGCTTGTGGATCAACTGCCACTGGCTGTCGCCCTCTTCGCTCAAGGAGCTTTCGGTCTGGTCGAGAAACAGCGTGGCGAAGCCCGAATTCTGCGGTTTGGCTGAAATGGCCGCCGCTGCGGACTGGCTACCACCGCTGGAGTGAATTTCCACCATGGCGGCCGTAGTCCGGCCCGGGACCGCGGGCCACGCCAGGTACACGTTGTAAGTCCGCATCCGGCTGACGCGGGCTTCGCCCACCTGGCTCAACGCCCCCTGCAGATCCCGGGCGAACCGGGCGATGCGGTCGATCTCGTCCACGGTAAGCGTTCCGGCTTTCGGCATCCGCAGCTCGGGATCGCCGGACCGTTCGCTCAGCCCCAGCAGCTGCTCGAGCAGGCGGCTGTAGGTGGCCAGCGGCGTGTCCAGAACGCGGAACATGCGCGCCGAGCCGGGCGAGTGACAGACTTTGCAGCCGTTCTGTCCACGGCTCAGGAGCGGGTAGACTTCCTTCGCGAAGCGGTCTCCATAACGATCCAGAATCGCCCGCCGTCCCTCGCGGTCGCTGGCCCCCGTCAACTGAAAAGCCGCCAGCGCCGCCAGGGGCCAGGCGATCCAGCGCCAGGCGTTGCTCGATATGGGAATAGTCCGGGCTCCTCCCCGCATCCTATTGTAGGGCAAGCCACAAGAAAATCGCGTTGGGCGCTTGACTCTATACTTAGGTATAGGGTTGATAATGGACTCAGGTTATGAAGATCGGTGAAGTTGCGGAGCGCGGCGGGGTCAATTTGCAGACCATTCGCTATTACGAGCGGGAGGGTCTCCTGCCGCATGCTCCCCGGCTGCCCTCCGGATACCGTGTCTTCGCCGAGCCGGCCGTGCGCCGCGTCCGCTTCATCAAGCGAGCGCAGGAGTTGGGCTTCACGCTGGCGGAGATTCGGGAATTGCTCTCCCTGCGCATCGATCACGAGCGGGACCGCAGCGAAGTGCGCGCCATCGCCGAGGCCAAGGTCGCCGACATCGAGCAAAAGGTCCGGACGCTCACCGCCATGAAGGACGCGCTGGTGCGGTTGAAGGAGCACTGCAGCGGGCATGGTCCGGCCAGCGAGTGTCCGATTCTCGAGAGTCTGGATTCGGACGAAGGGATCGGCTGATGGAGATACGAAAACCAGCCACGCTCGTGCTTGCTATCGCGCTGGCGCTGGCGACGGCGAATTGCGTGCTGGCCTGTCAGACATCACCCGGCAAAGCCGCAGCCGCGCCGCCGTGTCATTCGCAGCCGCAGCCGGACCATGCGACGGACCCGGGCTGTGGGCGCGCCTTGATCATCGACGCGGCCCCCATGTCCGCGAAATGGGTCCCGGGCTGGTCCGGCGGCGGGGCCGTCGTTCCCCAGGAGCCGGCCGCCGCATTTTTGGTGGAAAGAATGCTCCGGGAAGAGTGGACGCCCGCTTCCTCCTGGGGTCGCATGTCTACTGTTCGGAGGATCTGATGGGGGCCGGGCATTTTGCCAGCGGCCGCGATTGGCCGCCCCACCAGAGGCGGCGCAGCACAGGGTTCTGAACAGGAGTATGCAGACGTGTTTTACCGTACCGCGGGAGTAATGGCGCTCTATCTGATTCCCGGATTCGCGCAACAGGCCGGTCCGCCGGCGCACGACCACTCGAAAATGGCCGGACAAGGCGCGCATTCCATGCCTTCCATGAACCACGGCTCGAATACCAACGAAGCCGGCGCTTATTTGATGAATATGGCGTCCGGCACGAGTCTTAACCCGGAGTCCTGGCCGATGCCCATGCTGGCGTCGCGTAGCGGTTCGTGGAATTTCATGTTCATGGGCCAGGCGTTCCTGATGGACACGCAGCAGTCCGGCGCGCGCGGCGGCGACAAGTTTTTCGCGCCGAACTGGTTCATGGGATCCGCAGAACGCTCGCTCGGCCGCGGCAGCATCATGCTCCAGACGATGTTCAGCCTGGATCCGGCCACCGTCACCAACCGCAGCTATCCGCTCCTGTTCCAGACCGGCGAAACGGCGTTCGGCAAACCCCTTGTAGACGCGCAGCACCCGCACGACCTGTTCATGAACCTGGGTGTCCACTACGCGCGGCCGCTCGGGAAGAGCTCCATGCTGCAGCTCTACTACGCTCCCGTCGGCGACCCGGCGCTGGGACCGGTGGCGTTCCCGCACCGCGCTTCAGCCGCGGAGCTGCCGCAGGCGTCCCTGGGGCATCACTGGCAGGATTCCACGCACATCGCCGCGAACGTGGCCACGGTGGCCATCAAGCACAAGTGGCTGCGTCTCGAGGCCAGCGGCTTTCACGGCACGGAGCCGGACGAAAACCGCTGGAACATCGATTGGGGCGCGATGAACTCCTACTCGGGGCGTGTTTCCGTCTTCCCGGGGAAAAACTGGATGGGTCAATTCTCGATGGGTAAGCTGATCGCGCCCGAGCCGTACGAGGAAGGCGACGTGGTGAGAACCACCGCGTCTCTCCACTACACGCGGCCGGCGGCTAAGGGCAACGCCTGGTCGACCAGCCTCATCTGGGGGAGGAACCGGAAGACCGCGTCCGGCCACGGCGCTGCCGAGCGCCATCTGAATTCGTACCTGCTGGAAACACTGGTTCCCCTGTCGCCAAAGAATTTCATCACCGGCCGCGCGGAGCTGGTGGACAAAGACGAGTTGTTCGACGCCGAACGCCCGTTTCGAATCGGCGCGTATACCGCGGGCTACACGCGGGACGTCGCCGTATCCAAATATCTGGTAGCCGGGCTGGGCGCCAATGTCACCACCTACGCCCTCCCCGAGGCGCTCAAGAGCTCCTACGGTAACCATCCGTGGGGCGTGAGTGTGTACGCGAGGTTCCGGCTGAAGCCGGAAGAGTGAAAGGGAAGTCGATGAACTTGCAACAAGCCCCAGTTCACCACGCTGTGAAAGATCCGGTCTGCGGGATGATGGTCGATCCGCACGATGCGGCTGCGCACGTCGATTATCAGGGCCAGACCTACTATTTCTGCAATCCATCCTGCGCCCGGAGCTTCGAAGCCGATCCGAAAAGGTACCTCGAGCCCGTGGCTGCCGCGCCCGCGCTCAAGACCGGATCGGTCGATTACACCTGTCCGATGCATCCGGAGATCGTCCGCAGCCAGCCCGGCGCCTGTCCCATCTGCGGCATGGCTCTCGAGCCTCGCCACCCCACCGGCGAGGAAGAGAATCCGGAGCTGCGGGACATGAGCCGCCGGTTCTGGATCAGTGTCGGGCTGACTGCGCCGATTCTGGGGATGATGGTGAGCGACCTCATTCCGGGCCGTCCACTGCATCACCTGCTGGGACCGGGTCTCGCACTCTGGCTGCAACTGGCGCTGGCGACTCCCGTAGTTCTCTGGGGGGGGCGGCCCTTCTTCCAGCGCGGCTGGGCTTCGGTCCAAAACCGCAGCCTGAACATGTTCACGCTGATTGCGCTGGGTACCGGCGCCGCGTACTTTTATAGCCTGGCGGCGCTGCTCGCCCCGGGCCTGATTCCCGCTTCGTTCCGCGGACACGGTGGGGAACTGGCGGTTTATTTCGAGCCGGCGGCGGTGATCGTGACGCTGATCCTGCTTGGCCAGGTGCTCGAACTGCGGGCCCGCAGCCGGACCAGCAGCGCCATCCGAAGCCTGCTCAAACTGGCGCCCAAAACCGCGCTGCGAATCGAAGAGGACGGCCGCGAGCAGGAAGTCGCGCTCGACGCCGTGCGCGTGGGCGACCGGCTGCGGGTGCGGCCCGGCGAACGGGTTCCGGTCGATGGCGCCGTCCTGAGCGGCGGCAGCGCGGTCGACGAATCCATGCTCACCGGCGAGCCCCTGCCGGTACAGAAATCGCCCGGCGCGCAGGTCACCGCCGGCACGGTGAACGGGACCGGCAGTTTCGTCATGCGGGCCGGGCGGGTCGGCGCGGATACGGTGCTGGCGCAGATCGTCCGCCTGGTAGGCGAAGCTCAGCGTACCCGGGCTCCCATCCAGCGGCTCGCCGACGTCGTCTCCGCCTGGTTCGTGCCCGCCGTCATCCTGGTGGCGGCGCTGACGTTCGCGAGCTGGGCGCTGCTCGGACCGGAGCCCCGGATGGCCCACGCCCTGGTGAATGCGGTCGCCGTGCTCATCATCGCCTGCCCCTGCGCGCTCGGATTGGCCACGCCCATGTCCATCATGGTCGCCATCGGACGCGGCGCGTCGATGGGAATTCTGGTCCGCAACGCCGAAGCTCTGGAGACGCTGGAAAAGGTGGACACTCTCCTGGTGGACAAGACCGGAACTCTGACCGAGGGCAAGCCACGGCTGGTCTCCGTCGGCGCCGCCGGCGGGTTTACCGAGGCCGAGGTCCTGCGGCTGGCGGCCAGCCTCGAGCGCCCCAGCGAGCACCCGCTCGCGGCCGCTGTTCTCGACGGCGCCGCCCGGCGCGGCGTCATCGCCAGCCCGGCGGCCGATTTTCTCTCGCACACCGGCATGGGCGTCACCGGAACTGTCGGCGGCAAGCTAGTCGCGGTGGGGAACCCGCGGCTGATGGCGGCCCTTTCGATCGACGTTGCTCGGATCGAGACCAGGCCCGGCGCCATCTTCGTGGCCGTGGACGGCCGTCTGGCGGGCGTTCTGACCGTCGCCGATCCGGTCCGCGATTCCACGCCCGAAGCCATCCGGATGCTGCACCAGGCCGGCCTGCGGGTGGTGATGGTCACCGGCGACAGCCGCGTGACGGCCGATGAGGTCGCGCGCCAGCTCGGCATCGACGAAGTGGAGGCGGAAGTCCTGCCCGCGCAAAAAGGCGAAATCGTCAAGCGGTTCCAGGCCGCCGGACACAAGGTCGCCATGGCCGGCGACGGAGTGAACGACGCGCCCGCGCTGGCTCAGGCGGACGTAGGAATAGCCATGGGAACCGGAACCGATATCGCCATGGAGAGCGCCGGCGTCACCCTCGTGAAAGGCGACCTGAGAGGCGTCGCCCGGGCGCGCAAGCTGAGCCAGGCCACCATCCGTAATATCCGGCAGAACCTGTTTTTCGCATTCGTCTACAACGCTCTGGGCGTGCCCGTCGCCGCGGGCGTGCTCTACCCGTTCTTCGGCGTCGTGCTCAGCCCGATGATCGCCAGCGCCGCCATGACGTTCAGCTCGGTGTCGGTCATCAGCAACGCGCTGCGCCTGCGCCGCGCGTCATGAATGATGGGGACTAACGCCCCCTGACCTCGAACGGCAGTTCCACCGTCTTACGCGACAGCTTCTCGGTCACCCGCTCGAACGTGTCCACATCGAACGCCCGCCCGATCCGGTTCCCCGCCAGGTCTTCGAGCGACGTGTCCACTGTCAGCCGGTATGCCCCCGCCTTCCACGGCTGGTCGGGAACCAAGCGCCACTCCGTCTCGTTCCGGTCGACGCTGACTTTCCCCCGCACTCCCGCCACTTCCACCAGCCGCATCAGCAGCGCGTAGTCCATCGGCTTCGGAAAGGTCACCACCAGCGCCTCGGACGTGCCCGCCTTCGGCGCGTTCAGCTTCCACCGGGCCGGATCGGGAGGCGTGCGGTCGGCGGGTCCGACCCGGAACGGCTTCCGGAATTCCGACACCAGCGCCGCCCCTCGCGCGTCGCGCCAGGACCCGTCGATCACCAGCGTGTATTGCTTGCCCTCTTCGATGGCGGGTCCGACGTCCGCCAGCGGGACCAGCCCGCGCTTGATCCGCCCCGGATCGAACAGGATCGTCAGCCGCCGATATTCGCGGTCCCACAGCTCCTGGTTCACCTCGAGGAAAGGCAGATCCACGGCCGTTCCCCCTTGATCGAGCAGCCGGATATGCTGCCATGCCTCGCCGCGCGACATGGGCGCGGAGAAATGGACATAGAACTTCAGCTGATTGTCAGGCAGCAGCCCCGCTGTGGGATAAACCTGCTCCACGCGGGTGGTGGGCGCGGTGTCCGCTTTCCTGGCCTCGAATACGGCTGAAACTTCGGGCCTTCCCGGAAGGCGGAAAACTGCCCGGCTGCGTACCCCGGGCGCGGGAGTGAAGCGCGGACGAAAGGTGAGCGCCCCGCCCTCCACCGTATAAGTCCCCAGCATGGGAGGCGCGTCGCCGGCGCCGGCGTAAACGGCGAAGACCGGCTGCCACCCGTCCGCCGGAGCAGGAGCCGGGTTCCAACCGGTCACCCGGTAGACGCCGTTTTCGAACCGGATCGCAACCTGCTCCGCCGCCGCGGAACCGCACAGCAGCAGAGCCAGCGCGAAATAAGCCCGCATCAGGGCAGCGGGACGGTGTGCAGGTCGAGCGAGCCCGCGTTGTCCATCAGCATCAGGGCGTTCGAATCGTCCAGCTTGTCCAGCTGAGTCACGCCCTTCAGATCGGCCACGGTTTCATAGGCTACGCCGTGCTTCTCGGTGTGCGCCATCACCGGCTGGAAGCCGTCGATCCCCTCGGCCGGCATCTTCATCACGCCGCGGCTGCTGTTCGCCATCAGGATGTAATCCTGCCCGCCCTTCTTGTACACGATCATGTCGAGCGGCCGGTTGCGGTTTCCCAATTCCGCGATCGTGGTGCCCTTCACTTTCGCGCCCGCCTTCAGCTCCGAGACGGGAATCTTCACCAGTGGAGTGCAGGTGTAGGCCGCCAGAATATGCGGTTGGCTCTTGAGATTGTAGGCGACGAAGGTCCGCACCGGCGCGTTGGTTTCGAACCGGCCGTGCGAGCCGTGGTAGATCTCGATACTCGCGCCCTTGCCCGCCTGCTGGAACGGGAACGGAATGGAGCGCAGGCTGGAGGCGAACTCCTCGTTCGACAATCCGGCTACGATCACGTTGCCGTTGACATACGCCATGTGCGTGATGGTTTCGAGCCGCGGGTTGCCCCGGCCGCCTTCTTTCGACGCCGGCGGGTCCGGCAGACTGACCATCGAGTGCTTCACGTTGTCGAGCGAAAGCTCGGTAATCTTGCCGGCCGCATCCGCGCGCAGAATCACCGGGACCGCGTCCGGCCCCCGCCCGCGCGATACCGAGATATAGGCTTTCTTCGATAACGGATTCACTACCACGTCGTTGACCAGGATCTGATCCGGCGCCGACCCGAGCATGGCGGCGATCTTCTGGTTGATTCCGCTGATCTCGATCTTGCCCGAGGACGGCTTGGTATCGCCGGTGTCGATGGCCACGATGGCCGCGCCTACCGAATCACCGACGAAAAGGATGCCGTCGGGACCGAAGGCGAGCTGGCCGGCCGATTTCAACTGGGCTTTGCCCATCGTCATGCTGGCGGAACTGGCGGCGAAGGCCACGGCTCCGGCCAGGCAAAGGATGGCAAGCCCTGGCAATGATTTCCAGATTTTCGATGCGTTCACTTTTTGACCTCCAGAGGTGAAAGTGGAGTTATCGTATCACAACTTTCTGCTCTGGAGCGGCTCCGGAAGGCCGCGCTGTCTGGCTCTCGCTTCGAACCTCTGTTCTTTTCTCGGCGCGGGGCGGCGGACCGGCCTCCATGGCTCTGCGGATCAGGAACCGGATGTACAGGCCGAAGGCCGCCGTCACCAGAATCGAAGACAGCAGCAAGAAATTCCCGTCGAACGTGCCCAACTGCCCGGTGGCGATCAGCCACACGCAGACGGCAATGCCGCCCAGGAAAAAGACCACGCTGCTCAGAAAGAGAATTGCCCGATCCGTCATGATGCCTCGCGGGAGGCCTCCGGGCGGGGAGCTTTCGCCGCAAGTCGGGCCGTTCGTTGCGATCCGATTCGGCCCTCCGGCCTCCCTCTAACTGGATTTGACGAGGCAGCGCCCGCGCCGGTTACCGGACCGCGGCCGTGTCACGCGGCGCGAAAACGAACGCCGCCAGCGCCAGCAGGACCGCGCCCGTCAGGTAGACTCCCGCCGCCAGCGAGATGGCCAGGCTCAGATTCGTGCGCTGGGCGATGTACCCGATCACGATCGGCGCCGTTCCCCCGCCGCCCAGCCAGCCCACCATATTCATGAAGCCCGCCACCGTCCCCCGCGCCTCCGGCCTGACGACATCGAATACCGAGGCGAATATGTTGGCGTCGTACAGCCCTTTGAACAGCCCCCAGGCGCACAGCGCCACCACCAGCCATCCGGCCGACTGCGTCTGTCCGCACAGCACCACGAACGGCGCCCCGCACGCCAGCGCTCCCGCCTGCACCATCATCCGTCCGCCCGGACGCCGCGCGCGCAGCCGGTCCGCCAGCCATCCGCCCAGCGGCGACCCGACCAGGCTCGCCAGCTGCACGAACACCGTGGCCGTGAATCCCGCCATGGCCAGGCTCAGATGGAACTTGTCGTAGAGGAACTTGGGCATCCACGTCAGCAGCACCACGGCCACGAAATTCGAGCACAGGAAGGCGCCCATCAGCAGCATGGCGGTAGGCGTTCTCCAGATCTCTCGCGCGAACTCCCCCATCGAGAGTTTCGCCGGCGCGGCGCCCCCGCTGGTCTCCCGTTTCGGCTCGATCAGGAATCGCCGCAGCGCCAGCCCCAGCAGGACTCCCAGCCCGCCGAACACCACGAAGGACCATCGCCACCCGTAATGCTGGGCGATCAGTCCCGCGAAGAAGCCGCCCGCGATCGTCCCCATGTAGACGCTGGTCTGATGGATGCCGAGCGCGCGCGAGCGTGTTTCCTTGCCGTGGTAATCGCTGACCAGCGACATGGACGCCGGGAAGTAGAACGTCTCCCCCAACCCCTCCGCCGCCCGAAAGAACAGCAGGTGGCCGAAATTTCGCGAGAGCGCCGTGGCCATGCAGATCACGCTCCACGCCTGCAGCCCGCCCAGGATGGCCGTCTTGCGCCGTATGCGGTCGACGATGTTGCCCGCCAGCGGCGCCGACAGCCCGTACACCCATGCGAATGAGGATCCGAGCAGCCCCAGCTCCACCGGGCTCAAATGCATTTCCCTTTCGAGCAGCGGGAACACCGAGAAGATCGCCTGGCGGTCCGCGTAGTTGAAGAACGCGATCCACCACAGCATGGCGACCACCTGCCATTTATATTGCAGCTTCGCCATCCGGCGCTCCCTTCTTTCCCAGCGGATCGAGAAGCCGCCGCGCGCCCGCCGCCATCAGGCCCAGGTCCGTGTCCGCCTGGAAAAACTGGAAGCCCTGTTCGATGTATTCGCCGATCTTCCCGTGCGGGAACGCCGGACGTCCGGCGAACTTGCCATGCCGCCGGGCCGCCGCGCAGACTTTGCGGATCGCTTCCCGCAGCCCCGGGTCGTCCTGGCGGCCGCGCAGCCCCAGCGAGAACGAGAGATCGCTGGTCCCGATGAAGATCACGTCGACGCCCGGCACGGCGGCGATCTCGTCGATGCGGTCTACGGCGCACGCCTCCTCCACCACCGTCACTACCAGGAAGTTCCGGTCGGCGAAATCGTAATAGCCCTCGCCCACCGGCCAGCGATGCGTTGCCAGTCCCGCGCCCGATCCGCGCCGCCCGGCCGGCGGGTACTTGCACGCCGCCACTGCCTGCCGAGCCAGATCGGCGCTGCTGGTGAACGGAAAGATGACGCCGCTCACGCCCGCGTCCAGTACGCGCTTCGCCATCCAGATCTCGTTGACCGGCACGCGCGCCAGCGGCAGGGCCGGCAGGCCGCGCGTCGCCAGAACCATGTTGCGCAGGCTCTCCAGGGTGATCGGCGAGTGTTCGGTCTCGATCCACAGGAAATCGAAGCCCATCACGGCGGCGTGCGCGGCCACGTCGGCGTTGGCCACCGTAATCGTGGCGCCGATCACCGGTTTGCCTTCCTGAAGCTGTTTTCGAATCGGATTTTCCCAGGGCATAAATCAGAGCGGAATGGCGCGCTTTTGGGCGATGCTCTCGTACGCGGCCTCGACGGCGCGGAACGTCTTCAGGTATTCCCGGGCTTCGCTTTCGAAGGGCGCGCCGGTTTGCAGGCAGTCGATGAAGTGCTGCTGGGTCGCTCTCACGCTGTCGCCTTTGTAGCCCTCCAGCGCCTGGTTCGACCAGATTTTGCCCGAGCCCAGGTGGACATCGCCCGTAGCCTGCACTCGCAGAACGCCCGACTCGCCTTCGACCGACATCTCTCCCATGGCCGGCCCGTCGGGCTCGGGGTCGAGAAAGCGGTGTCCATCGATGACCCCGCTGACGCCGGCGTGCGTCAGCATGAGCAGCGCCATGTCCTCGCCGGCGATTACCGGATTGCGGCGGCGCGCTTGCGCGTAGATCGCTTCCAGGTCGCCGAACAAGAATCGCGCCGTGTCGATGTGGTGGACCAGCGTCTCGTAGATGATCAGCCGCGGCATCTGCGAAAAGTAGGGCTGGTGCGCGTAGGGCGCCGCCCCTGAGCCGTCGTTGCGGCGCGTGCGGAACCAGTAGTCGATCGGCTGGCCGATTTCGCCTTGGCCGATGAGTCTCTTCACGGCGCGATACCACGGCTGCCAGCGCCAGTTCTCGTGAATCATCAGACGCGTCCGGGCGGCTTCGGCTGTTTCCACCATGCCCACCGCATCGTCCCAGCTCGGAGCCATCGGCTTCTGGCAGATCGCAGGCAGCTTGCAGGACGCCGCGAGACGGGCCAGGCGGGCGTGGGTATCCGGACGGGTGGCGATGTCGACGAAGTCCAGTTGCCCGGCGTCCAGCATTTCCTCGGCCGACGCGTAGGCGCGTGGGGCGGCTTTGCGGGCGCGTTCGATGTCCGGATCCGCCGCCGCAACCAGGTCCACGTCCGGCATCCGCCGCCATCCGTCGATGTGGAATTGGGCGAAAAAGCCGCACCCGATGATGCCGCCGCGGAGACGCGGGGAAGTAGCCATCCGTGTCACTATACCACCCGCTGCCGGAGGCGCTGCCGCGCGGCCGCCGCACGAGCGAGCTCCGGTCTAACGCGTCAACAACAGAGCGAGCGTCGCCCATCCCGACGTCGAAATATGCTGCGCGTAACTCTGCGCCCCCGGTGGACGCGTCGTCTCGGGCCAGCCTCCGCCCGGCTGCTGCCGTCCGATCAGGAAGGCGCGGCCCCGCGCGATCGGCTGCCGCGTGCGCTCAGGCTCGCCGATCGCGCGCAAGGCCAGCACCGCCACCGCCGTGTCAAAAGGCTCGGACGGCGACGACCGGTACGGTCCCCACCCGCCATCGGCCGATTGCGCGGGCAGAATATAGGCGAGCGATCGCTTCTGGACGGCCTCGGAGCGAGGCAGGGCGAGCAGAGCCGCGCCCGCCTCGAGCAGACTGGCAGGCGCCAGCGTGAGGAACCATTGATCGGACTTCGCGATGGCGTCGCCGAATCGTCCCGCGCCGGCCTTCTGCAGCGTCCGGCGCGCCAGGTAAGTCGCCAGTGCCGTGCCGTACGTCGCCGGCGAGCCCAGCGCCCCTCCGTCGACGATCCACGACCCGTCCGGCGCCTGGTACGGAATCAGCGACTCGGCCGCTTCGAGAAGCGGGGGACCGCCGGAATCGGGAGCTTCGGCCAGCGCGGCGGCGAACTGGATGCGGGCCAGCTTTTTGTCGCTGAAGCCGGGATTGCCGCGGTTGCTGTCCCATTCGGCGGGCCGCGACAGCCAGCGCGTCGTCCCCTCCAGCGCGAGCTTCGGCACGGCGTACCCGAGCCGCGACGCCGTATACAGCGCGCGTGCGCTGTCCCCGTTGTTGTGGCACGAAAAGCAGCCGTTCTCCGCCGGCCAGCGTGGAACTTCAACCGCCAGGTAAGCAACCGCTCTCTGTTCCGGAGTCGGGTCCGCCGCGTTCGCCGCCAGCGCCGCGAGGGCCGCCAACGCCGCGCTCAGCGCTCGACGCCCGCCAGCGCGCGCTCCGCCCGAACCTCCCGCTCTTTTCGCCGCCGCCATCTCCCCATGATAGCCGCCATGTAGGTGTACACCACCGGCGTCAGGTAGAGCGTGATCAATTGCGAGCAGATCAGCCCGCCGACTACCGTCAGCCCCAGCGGACGCCGCGCCTCGCCCCCGGAGCCGTACCCGAAGGACATCGGCAAGGCCCCGAGCATGGCCGCGCTGGTGGTCATCATGATCGGCCGGAAGCGGGTCATGCAGCCTTCGAAAATGGCGTCGGCCGGCGCCATCCCCAGCCGGCGCTCGGCGTCCAGCGCGAAATCGATCTGCATGATGGCGTTTTTCTTCACGATTCCCACCAGCATCATCAGGCCGACGAACGCATAAACGCTCAGGTCCACCTTGAAAAGCATCAGTGTCAGCAGCGCCCCAAAGCCGGCCGACGGCAGTCCCGACAGGATCGTGATCGGATGCGCGTAGCTTTCATACAGCACGCCCAGGACGATGTAAACCACCAGCACGGCGATCATCAGCAGCAGGTTCAGGTTCTTGAGCGAGCTCTCGAAGGCCGCCGCCGTGCCCGTAAAGCTGGTCCGGATGCGCGGCGGCAGGATCTCGGCGGCCACTTCCTTCACCTCGTCCACGGCCTCTCCCAGCGCGTACCCCGGCCTCAGGTTGAACGAGATCGAAACCGACGGAAGCTGGCCCGAATGATTGATGGTCAGCGGGCCCGCGTCGCGAGTCACTTTCGTAATCGAGCTGAGCGGCACGAGATTGCCTTCCGCCCCCTTCAAATAAAGCAGCGAGAGCGAGTCGGCATGCTGCTGATATTTCGGGAGCAGCTCGAGCAGCACCTTGTACTGCGCCGAAGGAGCATAGATGGTCGAGATCCAGCTCGGACCGTACGCCTGATACAGCGCGGATTCGATCTCCTGGGCGTTGATCTGGAAGGCCGCGGCCTTGTCGCGGTCGATCTCGATCTTCACCCGCGGATTGCGGATCTGCATGTCGGTGGTGACGTCCAGAACCGAGGGCAGCTTGACAATCTCGCGCTCCAGCTTCTCGGCCTGCTGGAACAGGTCGGTCGTGTCCGGCCCCTGCAGGGTCAGGTCGTAGGAGCTCTTGGACATGCGTCCCCCGATGCGGATGATGGCCGGAATCGAGACGTATACCTTCATGCCCGGGAAATGCGAGAGTTTGGGCCGCAGCGCCTCGGCCACCTGCGCGGAAGTGAGCGCCCGTCTCGCCCGCGGTACCAGCTGGATGATGCTGCGGGTCTGGTTGGCGCCGTTCAGACCGCTGTAGGAAAGCCCCCCGATGCTGTTGTTGAAGGTTTCGATGTTCGGATCCTGCCGGAGAATCTCGTTGACCTTCTGCTGCAGCGCGATCATCTCCTGGAAAGAGGTTCCCTGCGCGGCTTCCGTGCTGACGTACATCTGGTCGGTGTCCTGATCCGGGATGAAGCCCTTGGGGACCTTCACGTAGAGCCAGGACGTCGCCGCCAGCACCGCCACGAACACGCCTGCCATCACCGGGCGGTGGCGCAGCACCCAGCGCAGGCTCCAGCGGTATCCTCGCAGCACCTGCGTGAACAGCCACCCGTCCGCGTGCCCGGCCGGCGGACGGCGCAGGAAGCGGCTGCACAGCATCGGCGTCAGGGAAATGGACACCATGCCCGAGATCAGAATGGCCACGCTGATGGTGACCGCGAATTCCCGGAACAGGCGCCCCAGAATGCCCGCCATGAACAGCACGGGAATGAATACCGCCGCCAGCGACAGCGTCATCGACACGATGGTGAAGCCCACCTCGCGCGAACCGTTCAGCGCGGCCTCGAAAGGCTCCTCCCCGCGCTCCAGGTGCCGGACGATATTCTCCAGCATGACGATGGCGTCGTCCACCACGAAGCCCACCGAGAGGATCAGCGCCATCATCGAAAGGTTGTCCAGGCTGTAGTCGAGCAGGTACATCACCGAAAACGTGCCGCCGATGGAAATGGGCAGCGCGATGCTCGGAATGAAAGTGGCCGACCCGTTGCGCAGAAACAGGTAGATCACCAGGATCACCAGCGCCAGCGTGGCCGCCATGGTGAACTGGATGTCGCGGAACGAGTCCCGGATGGCCTGCGACCGGTCGCCGCGCAGCGTGAGCCTCACGGACTCCGGAAGCTGGCTGTTGAACGCCGGAATCAGGGCCTTCACCCGGTCGATGACATCGATCGTGTTGCTTCCCGGCTGCTTGAATACCAGCAGCGTGACCGCGCGGACGGCTTCGCCGTGGTTCGTGTAGAGCCACGAGATGGCCTTGTCGTCTTCCACCCCGTCGACCACGTCGGCGATCTCCTCGAGGTGTATCGGACGGCCGTTCCGCCAGGCTACGGTCATGGGACGGTAGGCCGAGGCCGTCATCAGCTGGCCCGACGTCTGGACGTTGTAGGCCCGGTGCGGTCCGAACAGCGCCCCCGTCGGCAGATTGACGTTCCAGTTCTGAACCGCCTGCGCCACCTCGTTGATTCCGATCTGGCGCGCGTTGAGCTTTTCAGGATCCACCTGCACGTGAACGGCGTACTTCTGCGAGCCCGAAACGATGACCTGGGCGACGCCGCTGATCGTGGAGATGCGCTGCGCCACCACCGTTTCCGCGTAGTCGTCCACTACCCACATGGGAACCGTCTTCGAGACCACCGCCAGGAAGACGATCGGCGAATCGGCGGGATTGCTCTTGCGGAACGAGGGTGGACCCGGCATCCCCGGCGGCAGCAGGGGCGTGGCGGCGCTGATGGCGGTCTCCACGTCCACCGCCGCTCCGTCGATATTCCGGCTGAGGTCGAACTGGAGCGAAATCTGGGTGCCGCCCAGCTGGCTGACCGAGGTGATCGAATCGATGCCGGCGATGGCGCTGAACTGCCGCTCGAGCGGAGTGGCCACCGACGACGCCATGGTCGCCGGATCGGCGCCGGGCAGCGTGGCCGTGACCGTGAGCGTGGGAAAATCGACGCTCGGCAGGTCGGAAACCGGCAGCGCCCGGTAGGAGACCGCTCCGAACACGGCGATTCCCATCATCAACAGGCTGGTGGCGATCGGCCGCCGGATGAAGGTTTCCGAGACGTTCATCTTTTCGTTGTCCGGCGCCGCCCGGCCGGCCGAAGCGCCCGCCCCGCCTGTCTCGTCAGCTGGTCTGCGGGAAAGGAGAAAGCGGGGGCAGGCGTTTCCGCCGGCCGGTTGGCGCCTGCATCCAACTTCCGCACATTCTCAGTGAACCGGCTCCGGCTGATCGGCAACCGCAACCGTTCTGGTCTTCTTCTTCCGGTTGCGGAAGAGATCCTGGGCGCCGGCCATGTACGTATAGAATACCGGCGTCAGATACAGCGTGACCAGCTGCGAGAACAGCAGGCCGCCGACCACCACCAGACCCAGCGGCTGCCGCGCCTCCCCGCCCGCGCCGTACCCGAGCGCGATGGGAACCGCGCCCAGCAGCGCCGCCATCGTGGTCATCATGATCGGACGGAAGCGGATGAGGCAGCCCTGGTATATCGCCTCCATCGGCTCCATGCCTCCCCTCTCGGCGTCCAGAGCGAAATCGATCTGCATGATCGCGTTCTTCTCCACGATCCCGATCAGCATGATCAATCCCACGAACGCGTAGATGTTCAGATCCATCTTGAACAGATAGAGCGTTAGCAGGGCCCCGAAGCCGGCCGACGGCAGACCGGAGAGAATCGTCAACGGATGGATGTAGCTCTCGTACAGAATCCCGAGCACGATGTACACCACCATGATCGCCACCAGCAGCAGGACCCACAGGTTTCCCAGCGAAGTCTGAAACGCCTTGGCGGCGCCCTGGAACGTGGTGCTGATCGAGGATGGCAGCACCCTGTCGGCGGTTTCCTGCACCAGCGCCACCGCTTCTCCCAGCGAGACGCCCGGCCGGACGTCGAACGACAGCGTCACCGATGGAAGCTGCCCGTAATGGTTGATCGCCTGCGGCCCGGTTTCCTGCGTCACGCTGGCCAGGGTGTCGAGCGGGATCAGCCGGCCCGGACCGGATTTGAAATACAGCAGCGACAGCGATTTCGGATCCGCCTGATACTGCGGCTTCAGCTCCAGCAGAACTTTGTACTCGTTGACGGACGAGTAGATCGTCGAGACCCAGCGCGGACCGTAGGCGTCGTAAAGCGCGTTTTCGATCTGGTTGGCATTCACGCCCACCGCGGCCGCCTTGTCCCGGTCGATTTTGATGTTGACCTGCGGGCTCTTGATCAGCAGATCGCTGGTGACGTCCTGCAGCCCGGGGATCTTTTCCACTTCCGACACCAGGTTCGCCGACGCCTCGTACAGCTCCTGCTTGTCGGGCGATTGCATCGAGAACTGGTACAGGCTCTTGGTCACCTGTCCGCCGATCCGCACGGTTGGCGGATTCTGCAGGTAGACGCGCATTCCCGGGAAGCCGGTCAGCTTCGGCCGCAGCTCCTCGATCACTCCGCCCACCAGCAGTTTTCGCTGCGCCCGCGGCTTGAGGCGCACCAGGATCTGTCCGAAGTTGGGCCCGCCCAGCGTCGAGGCCGAAGCGCCGCCGACCGTGGACATGAACGCCTCGACGTTCTCGTCCTGGTGGAAAATCTCGGCGATCTGCCGCTGGTACTGCGACATCTGGTCGAAGGATGTCCCCTGCGAAGCTTCGGTGATGGCGATCAGCTGGTCGGTATCCTGGTCCGGAATGAAGCCCTTGGGGATGTGGATGAACATATAGACGGTCGCCGCCAGCACGGCGGCGAAGACCACCATCGTCGCCGGCCGGAAGCGCAGCACCGCCTGCAGGGTCACATCGTACAGGTGCAGCATTCCATCCAGGAAGCGTTCCGTGATCCTGTAAAACCATGTGCGCCGCTGCTCGTGCGGAGGGCGCAGGAAGCGGCTGCACAGCATCGGCGTAAGCGTAACCGACACCACGCCCGAGATCAGGATGGCCACGCAGATGGTGACCGCGAACTCCTTGAACAGCCTGCCCAGAATGCCGCCCATGAACAGCACCGGAATGAAGACGGCCGCCAGCGAAAGCGTCATCGAGACGATGGTGAAGCCGCTCTCGCGCGAGCCGGTGAGCGCCGCGACCATCGGCTTCTCCCCCATCTCCATGTGCCGCACGATGTTCTCCAGCATCACGATGGCGTCGTCCACCACGAATCCGATGGAGAGAATCAGCGCCATCATCGACAGGTTGTCCAGGCTGTAGTCGAGCAGGTACATCACCGCGAACGTGCCGACAATCGAAAACGGCAGCGCCAGGCTGGGTATCGTGGTGGCCGACAGATTGCGCAGGAACAGGAAGATCACCATCACGATCAGGCCCAGCGTCAGCACCATCGTGAATTTGACGTCGTTGAAGGACTCCTGAATCGTCTCCGACCGGTCGTAGAGAATGTCCATGTTGACCGACGGCGGCAGCTCGCTCTTGAAAACGGGCAGCAGCGCCTTGATGCCGTTGGTCACTTCCATCGTGTTGGTGCCCGGCTGGCGCTGGATGCCCAGCACGACGGCACGCTGGTCGCCGTCTTTGCGGTAGAACCAGGAAGCGGTCTTGTCGTCCTCCACCCCGTCAATGATGTTGCCCAGCTCCTCGAGCCGCACCGGCGACCCCCGGCGGTAAGCCACCACCAGCGAACGATACTGGGCGGCGCTGGTGAGCTGGCCGCTGGCCTGCAAGGTGAACGCGCGCTTGGGGCCGTTGATGGTCCCGGTAGGCAGATTGACGTTCCAGTTCTTGAGCGCCGTTTCCACCTCGTTGATGCCCACCTGCCGCGCCGCCATCGCGTGAGGATCCATTTGCGCGTGGACCGCGTACTTCTGCGCCCCCAGCACCTGCACCTGCGCCACGCCGGTCACCATCGAGATGCGCTGGGCCACCCGCGTTTCGGCGTATTCGTCGAGCGTCCACAGCGGCAGCGATTTCGACGTCAGCGCCAGGTACAGAATCGGCTGATCGGCCGGATTGACCTTGGTGAAGGTGGGCGGCGTGGGCATGCCCGACGGCAGCAGCCGCGCCGATTGCGTGATCGCCGCCTGCACGTCCACGGCCGCGCCATCCAGGTTTCGGCTGAGATCGAATTCCAGCGTGATCTGGGTGGCCCCGAGCGAGTTGGTCGAGGTCATCGATTCCAGGCCCGCGATCATCGAGAAGTTGTTTTCGAGCGGGGTGGCCACGGCGGCCGCCATCGTCTCCGGACTCGCGCCCGGCAGGCCGGCCGTAACCAGCAGCGTCGGCAGGTCCACGTTCGGCAGGTCGCTCACCGGCAGGGACCGGTAGGCCACCGAGCCAAACAAGGCGATCGCCGCCATCAGCAGGCTGGTGGCGATCGGCCGTTCGATGAAAGTCGAGGATATGTTCATGATTCAACGTGGGCCAGTTGTCCCCGACCCGTGCGGGTTTTCAACTTCGTCAAAAATTCGGTGAACTGCGAGAGATATGTATAAACCACCGGGGTCAGGTACAGCGTCATCAACTGCGAGAAGAACAGCCCTCCCACCACCGTCAGCCCCAGCGGACGGCGAGCCTCGTGCCCCGCGCCGTAGCCGACCGCCATGGGCAGGGCGCCCAGCATCGCCGCCATGGTCGTCATCATGATGGGACGGAATCGAACCAGGCAGCCTTCGTAGATCGCGTCCCGCGGCGACTTGCCCGCCCGCTCCGCGTCCCTGGCGAAGTCGATCTGCATGATCGCGTTCTTCTTCACGATGCCCACCAGCATCATCAGCCCCACGAAGGCGTAAATGCTCAGCTCCACTTTGAAGAAAAGCAGCGTCAGCAGGGCGCCGAATCCGGCCGAAGGCAGCCCCGACAGGATCGTGATCGGGTGCACATAGCTTTCGTACAAAACACCCAGCACGATGTACACCACCAGGATGGCTACGATGATCAGCAGCGTCAGGTTCTTGAGGGAGCTCTGAAACGCCTGCGCCGTTCCCGTGAAACTCGCGGCCATGTGCGGCGGCAGCGTGCGGTCGGCCACCTCCTTGACCTGCCCGACGGCGTCGCCCAGCGCGAACCCCGGCCGGAGATTGAAGGCGATGGTCACCGACGGCAGCTGGCCGGAATGATTGATCGTGAGCGGTCCGGCGTCCCGGCCCACTTTCGTCACCGCGCTCAGCGGAACCAGCGATCCCTGCTGCGGCGATTTCAAATAAAGCAGCGAAAGAGAATCGGGATGCTCCTGATACTGGGGCAGCAGTTCCAGCAGCACCTTGTACTGCGCGTTGGGCGCATAGATCGTCGACACCCAGCTCGGACCGAAGCCCTGGTACAGCGCCGATTGGATATCCTGCGCGTTCAGCCCGAGGGAAGCCGCCTTGTCCCGGTCGATTTCGATCTTGACCCGGGGATTGCGTAGCTGGAGGTCCGAAGTCACGTCGTTGACCGCCGGTAATTGGGCGATCAGCTTCTGCAGTTTCTCCCCCTCCGAATACAGGTCGCTCGTGTCGGGGGCCTGCAGAGTGAGCTCATAATTGCTTTTCGAGCTGCGGCTGCCGATGCGTATGGATTGCGGCAGGTTCATGAACACGCGCATGTTCGGAATGTTGGCCACCTTCGGCCGCAGCTGCTCGATGACCTGAGCCGAAGTGAGTTTGCGGTTGGCGCGCGGAACCAGCTGCACGTACATGCGCCCCGTGTTCCCCGAACTCGGACCCGGACCGCTCGAGCCGCCGCCGGCGCTGGCCTGGAAGGATTCGATGTTCGGATCGCGGCGGAGTATCTCGGCTACCCGCTGCGTCAGCGCCGCCATTTCCTGGAACGAGGTTCCCTGCGCCGCTTCGGTATTCACGTACATCTGATCGTTGTCCTGGTCGGGAATGAACCCCTTCGGAACAATGTCGTACAAATAATAGGTTCCCCCCAGGACCGCCAGGAAAATGACGCAGACCGTCAGACGGTGGCGCAGCACCCACAGCAGCGTCCAATCGTAAAAACGCATCAGCAGCGTATACAACCGCCCGTCCCGGTGATGTTTGGGGGCTTTCAAAAACAGGCTGCACAACATCGGAGTCAGGGTGATGGACACCAGGCCCGAGATGAGGATGGCGACGCAGATCGTGACCGCGAATTCCCGGAACAGCCGCCCCAGGATGCCGCCCATGAACAGGACCGGAATGAATACCGCGGCCAGCGACAGGGTCATGGAGACGATGGTGAAGACCACCTCCCTCGAGCCGTTCAACGCCGCCTGCATGCGCGTCTCGCCCCTCTCCAGATGGCGGACGATATTCTCCAGCATCACGATCGCGTCGTCGACCACAAAGCCCACCGACAGTATCAGGGCCATCATCGAAAGATTGTCGAGGCTGTAGTCGAGCACGTACATGATCGAAAACGTGCCCACGATCGAGACCGGCAGCGCGACGCTGGGAATCAACGTCGCCGACGCGTTGCGCAGGAACATGAAAATCACGCCGATCACCATGGCCACCGTGATCCCCATGGTGAACTGCATGTCGTGGAACGCGTCGCGGATCGTCTTGGCGCGGTCGCCCCGCATGAAGAGCTGGGCGGAGGGCGGCAGCTGCGAGTTGAACACCGGGATCAGCTTCTTTATCTCGTCCACCACCTCGATGACGTTGCTGCCCGGCTGGCGCATCACGAACAGGCTGGTCGCCCGGACGCCGCCTTCCGGATTGTAGAGCCAGGAGACGCTTCTCTGGTCCTCCACGCTGTCCATGACGTTGGCGACTTCTTCGAGCCGCACCGGCTTCCCGTTCCGCCACGCCACCGTCACCGGCTTGTAGTCGGAGGCGTTCACCAGTTGTCCGCTCGCCTTGATGTTGTACGAGTAGTGGGGGCCGGCCAGCGTCCCGGTCGGCATATTGACGTTCCAGTCCTGCAGCGCCTGCGCCACCTCGTTGATTCCGATCTGGCGGCTGGCGAGTTTGCCCGGATCCACCTGCACGTGCACGGCGAATTTCTGGGATCCGAATACATTCACCTGCGCCACGCCGTTGATCGTCGAGATACGCTGCGCCACCAGGCTCTCGGCGTAGTCGTTCAGCACCCACAATGGCAGCGTCGCCGAGGTCAGGCCCATGATGGCCACCGGCGAATCGGATGGATTGCTCTTGCGGAACGAGGGCGGGCTGGGCATGCCCGGAGGCAGCAGCGGCGTAGCCGCATTGATCGCCGTCACCAGGTCTACCGCGGCCCCGTCGATGTTGCGCGTCAGATCGAACTGCAGCGAAATCGACGTGCTCCCCAGCGTGCTCACCGACGTCATCGAATCGATGCCGGAGATGCTGCTGAACTGCCTTTCGAGCGGAGTCGCCACTGAGGCGGCCATGGTCGCCGGGGACGCTCCCGGCAGGCTGGCGCTGACGCTCAGCGCGGGAAAATCGACGCTGGGAAGATCGGCCACCGGCAGCGCGCGGTAGGAGACCACCCCGAACAGCGCGATGGCGAACATCAGGAGGCTGGTGGCGATGGGACGCCGTATGAAAATCTCCGAGAAGTTCAACGTGACCTCCTAATGATTCGGAAAACCCCTCTACGTGGTCGGCCGGCCCTTCTTCTCCCCGCCCTTGCGGTTTCGATCGCCCGTCGTGACCCGCACGCCCGGGGAAAGACGCAGCTGCCCCTCGGTGACCACGGTCTCGCCAAACTCCAGGCCCTTGCTGATCATGAGGTCCTGATCGACCCTGACGCTGGTCGTCACCGGACGCGATTCCACCGTACGGTCCTCTTTCACCACAAACACGAATTCTCCATCCTGCCCCGTCTGTACCGCCTGGTTCGGCACCACCAGGGCATTCGCGTGAGTCGTCAGCCGGAGAGTGACCCGAACGAACTGCCCCGGCCAGAGCCGGTGTTCGTGGTTGGGGAAGGTCCCTTTCAGCTTGATGGTCCCGGTCGCCGCGTCGACCGCGTTGTCGACAAACGTCAGCGTGCCCGTCTCGATGCGGGTGTCGTCGTCCTGGGGAGCCACCGAAACCGGAAGCTTTCCAACCGCCATGTACTTCTTCACGTCGCGCAGCTGGGACTCGGGAACGGCGAAGGTGATGTAGATCGGTTCCACCTGGTTGATCGTCATCAGATCCATCGTGTTGGCGTTCACCACATTGCCCTGCTTCACCATGATGCTCCCGGTCCGCCCGTCGATCGGGGAACGGATCTCGGTATACCCCAGCTGCACTTTGTAATTCTCCACCGTTGCCTGGGTGGCGACAATCTCCGCTTTCACGCTTTCGATGGCCGCCCGGTCCGCGCTCACCGCCTGGGCCACCGCGTCGGCGTTGGTCCGCGTCTGCTCCGCCTGCTCTTTCGAGATGACCCCCTCCTCCATCAGCTTGGCATACCGGTTGGCTTGCGCCCGGGCGTACTGCTCCTGCGCGATGTCACGGGCCAGGTTTGCCTCGGCCTGCTTCAACTGCGCGTTGTTCTTGGCCAGCGTGGCCATCATCTGATCGAGTTGCGCCTTGAGCGGACGCGGATCGATGGAAAACAGCAGATCGCCCGTCTTGACGAAGTCGCCTTCCTGAAAGGAAACCTTGTTCAGCACTCCACCCACCTGGGCTTTGACCGCAATCGCGGAGTAGGGCTCCACGTTGCCGATCACCTGGATGTTGATCGGGACATCCCTCCGGCTCACTTTCACCACGGTCACCGGGACGTCGCCGCCCTTTTTGCCGCCTTTTCCGCCTTTGACCGCGTTCGGCGCCTGGGAACCGCTGCTGGCACAGCCGTAAACAAACATGAATCCCACCAGCAGACCGCCACAGGTGAGCGCCTTTGACATGTGAACCATAGAGGGAATCTTACCTCGAATGCCGTCAATCATAATAAAACTGCATAGAATCGCAGGCCGACCGGGGCGGAGATCGAAGCGCCATAACCCAGCCACACCTCGCATGCCGGCGCTAGCTTCCGAAGGAAGGGGTCCCTGTCGTCACATGCGGAGTCGACTGAGCAGTCAACCGATACGAGTGTACTGGTAAATTGGCGCAAAATCCAGAGGTTAGGTTACCAGACCCAGGCAGCGCGCGCGGCAGGGCGCAGCCGCCCCTTGGAGCGGCTTTAGGGCTGGGCGATCAAGCTTTCTGGAGCGGAGCAACGTCAAGTTTTGCCCACCGGCTGCGGCACTGCTTCGCCAATACGCTCTTTGAATTCTTGAAGATAGACTCTGGACTTCCCCGGCAATCCAGACGGCATCGTCCCTTATATCACGCCCTTCTCCTTCAGGAACGCGAAGATATGCGGAAACTGCTCATCCAGGATCGCCTTCTGAAACCCGTGCCCCGACCCTGACACAGTAATTAACCTGGCGTCCGCCCCCGCTTCCTTCAACGCCCGGGTCAGCTTCGCGCCGTGTTCGTAGGGAACGGTCTTGTCCACGTCCCCGTGCAGCGTCAGGATCGG
Source organism: Bryobacteraceae bacterium (assembly GCA_035495815.1). Lineage (GTDB taxonomy): Bacteria > Acidobacteriota > Terriglobia > Bryobacterales > Bryobacteraceae > DATJFH01. The sequence continues at coordinate 56,173 of DATJFH010000346.1, read as the reverse complement.
CGGCAGGTCCTTGCGGACGTACGTCATCGGGGAAACGCGCTTGGCAAGCTCGTGCCGGCCGGCCTGCTCCGGGACCCAGGTTACCGCGTACTTCTGCATGTGAGGACCCTCGAGCTGGTCGTCCACATCCGTAATGCCGTAGAAATTCACCACCGCCGCCACCTTTGCCGGCGGACCCAGCTTGGCCGACTTGGGGGTCATGGCGACCATCAGCGCCAGATGTCCTCCCGCCGAATCCCCGGTCACGATGATCCGCTTCGGGTCCACGTTGTATTTCCTGGCGTTGTTGCGAAACCACTGCGCGGCTTTGAGAACGTCGGTCACCGCCGCCGGTGCGGTGGCCGCCTTCGCCAGCCGGTACTCCACGTTCGCCACCACGAACCCGTTCTCGACATACTTCAGCGCCGCATACTCCACCCGGGCTTCCTTCGTGCCGTTAACCCAGCCGCCGCCGTGGATGAGAATGACTCCCGGCCGCTTCTGCTTCGACGGCGCCTTGGGAGCCAGTACGTCGAGCACGGTCTCTTTGTACTGGTCATAAGCAATGTTGGACTCCACCGAAACCGAATCCGGGATGACCGCCGGCCCTGAAGACCGGTGGTCGATAGGCGACTGCGCCCGCGCGACCCCGAGCAGAATCGAGACCAGAACCCGTTTTTTGATCCACATGATGGACAGTATAGTAGAGGAAGATGAAACTGTTGCTGTTCCTCCTGGCCGCCCTGCCTCTGGCCGCCGACGGACCCGGCGTCATTCTCAGCCGGTACGTCAAGCAGGATTTCCCGCTCACGCTCGATCCAGCCGCGCCGGAATGGAAGTCCGCCGGCAAGGTGGTCGCCGCCAACGGCCCTAAAGGAGATCCCACGCCCGGCCACCGCACCGAGATCCGGTCCCGCTGGTCGGACAGGAATCTCTACCTGCTGTTCGTCTGCCCGTACGAAACCCTGAACCTGAAGCCGGATCCCACCACTACCGCGGAGACCAATAAGCTGTGGGACTGGGACGTCGCCGAGGCCTTCATCGGCTCGGACTTCCGGAATATCCGCCGCTACAAGGAATTTCAGGTGTCGCCCCAGGGCGAGTGGGTGGACCTCGACATCGACCGCGATCATCCGCAACCGGAAGGGGGCTGGCGCTGGAACTCCGCTTTTGAAGTGAAGGCCCGCATCGATGAAGCCAAAAAAATCTGGTACGGCGCCATGCGCATCCCCCTGGACACCATTGACGACCGGCCTCCCCAAGCCGGCCGCGAACTGCGCGTCAACTTCTACCGCCTGCAAGGGCCCGGACCGGCGCGCAAGGGAATCGCCTGGCAGCCGACCCACGCCGCCTCCTACCACGTGCCGGACGCCTTCGGCCGGATGAAGCTGGTGAAATAGCATTGAAATCGCTTCGCATCTCACACGTCGGATTGCGCGGCGTGGTGGGCACGGGCCTGACGGCGGCTCACGTGGTGGACTTCGCGTGCGCTTTCGGCGCCTACCTCGATTCCCCCGGGGCGGTCATCCTCGGACGCGACCCGCGCGCCAGCGGCGTCATGATCCGGGAAGGCGTGGTCTCCGCCCTGCTGGCCTGCGGCCATGACGTGATCGACCTCGGTGTCGCCCCGACGCCCGTCATCCAACACGCCATCAACCGGCTCGAAGCCGCGGGCGGTGTCTCCGTCGGGGCAAGCCACAACGCTCCGGAATGGAACGCGCTCAAGTTCTTCGGCGCCCGCGGCAGCTATCTCTCCACGCCGCAAGCCGAGGAGCTGCTCGATATCTACCATCTGAAAAAATTCGCGCTCGCCGAGTGGAGCGGCATCGGGCGCCTGCGCCGGCGCGATGACGCCATCGACCTCTATCTCGACGAGCTTGCCTCCGCCTACGACTTCGACGCGCTGCGCCGCTTTCGGGTGGTAGTGGATTGCTGCAACGGAACCTCCGCCCTCATCCTGCGCCGGCTCAACCAGCGGTTCGGCTTCGGCTTCATCCTGATCAACGAGAAGATCGAGGGAGTCACCTTCGCTCACGAGCCCTCGACCACGCGGGATACGGTCGCGCTGCAGCTGGCGCCGCTGATGAAACCGCTCCACGCCGACGCCGGCTTCCTGTTCGACGTGGATTCAGACCGCGTGGCGATGGCGGACGAAACCGGCTCGCCGGTCTCCGAAGAGATGATGCTGCCGCTGCTGGCCGACTACCTGCTCCCGCGCGGCCCCGGCAAGCTCGTGATCACCAATCTCTCGACCACGGCTCTGCTCGAAGAGGTGGCCGCGCGGCACGGCGGCAAGGTGCTGCGGGCGCCGGTCGGCCGCCAGGCGGCTATCGACGCGCTGGGCGCGCATCGCCCGGAGCAGATCGCGCTGGCGGGCGAAGGAACCGGCGCGGTCATGATGCCGCGTTTCCGTTTCGTCTACGACGGCATCGCGTCCATGCTGGCCGTACTCTCCATGATGGCTGAGCGCGGCTGCTCGCTCTCGGCGATTCTCGGCGGTTATCCGAAATATTCCATCCTCAAAGCACAGGCGCCGCTGGTTTCCCGGCGCATTCCGGCCCTCCTGATGCGCCTGCGGGAGGAGTACTCCGGCGGACGAGTCACCGCGGTCGACGGCCTCAGAGTGGATTGGCCCGGCCGCTGGCTCCACGTCCGGGTGAGCCAGACGGAGCCGATCGTGCGGGTCATCTGCGAGCAGCGCGGGGAGCCGCCCCGGGAGTTGTTCGATTCCCTGCTGGAGCAGGTCCGGAGCCTGGCGTGAGAGAGCATCTGCTCAAAGTCGGCGTCTCCGGGATCCGGGGCGTGGTCGGCGAATTTCTGACGCCTTCGCTGGCTTGCGCCTTCGCCCAGGCCTTCGGCGCGTACGTGGGAGCGGGAAGAGTCGTGGTCGGGCGTGACAGCCGCTCGAGCGGCCCCATGCTGCAGCACGCCGTCACCTGCGGGTTACTGGCTTCCGGATGCGAGGTCATCGACGTGGGCGTCATGCCCACGCCCACGATTCAGATCTACGTCGCTGCCATCCATGCCCGCGGCGGCATCGCCTTGACCGCCTCCCACAATCCGCCGGAATACAATGCCCTGAAGCTGTTCAACGCCGAAGGCCTGTTCTTCAATAACTACGAGCGCGGCGAGCTGCTCGACCTCTATCACCAGAGCGATTTTCGCCAGGCCTCGAACGCCGAGATCCGGCGCGTCACCGCCGACACCGAAACCGCCGCCCGCCTGCACATCGAGCGCGTGCTGCGGCACGTGGACGCGGACCGCATCCGCAGCCGCCGCTTCCGCGTGGCGCTCGACGGTGTCAACGGCGCCGGCTCGCGCATGAGCTGCGAGTTTCTGGCCTCGACGCTCGGCTGCGATCTGCGGGCCATCTCCGTCGATCCGGAGCAGCCCTTCCCCCGTGTCGCCGAGCCCCGTCCCGACACGCTCGGCGAGCTGGCGGAACTGGTGACCGCGAGCGGCAGCCAGATCGGCTTTGCGCAGGACCCCGATGGAGATCGCCTGGCCGTCGTCGATGAAACCGGACGCGTGCTCGATAACGATGATGTGCTGGCGCTGGCCGTCGACGCCGTTCTCCGCCGCCTCCCCGGACCCGTGGTCGTGAACCTGACCACTTCGTCCGCTGTTGAGGACGTGGCCGCTTCGCACGGCCGCCGCGTCTGGCGTACGCCCGTCGGCGAGGCGAATGTTGTCGAGATGATGCAGGCTGTCGGCGCGGTCATCGGCGGCGAGGGGTCGAACGGCGGAATCATCTTCCCGGCCGTGCATCTGTGCCGCGACAGCTATACCGGCATGGCGTTTCTCCTCGATCGCATGGCCGAGACGGGCCATACTATCGGCGAGCTGCGAGCGGCGCTGCCGTCGTACTTCAGAAAGCTCGGAAAAGTGGCCTACGCGCACGGCCGTCTCGGAGCGCTCATGCAAGCGCTCGAAGAGAATTTTCCGGAGGCGCAGCGCGACCGCTCCGACGGTTTGAAGCTCTCGATGCAGGATGGCTGGATACACGTGCGGGCTTCCAATACCGAGCCCCTCCTCCGGCTGGCCGCGGAAGCCCGCTCGCGCGATCAAGTGGACGAGCTTTACGCCCGCATGGAAAAGCTGCTATCAGATGTGCCCGAGTAGAAACAGAATGAGCACGATGAGCAGGATTGTCCCCAGTCCGCCCGTCGGATAATAGCCCCATCCACGGCTGTAAGGCCACGTCGGAAGAACCGCGAGCAGCAGAACGAACAGGATCAGAAGCAATAGCATAAGCAACCTCCCTGTCCTGGATAGAGCAAAAGAGGCGCCAAACCGGAGCCGGTGCGCGGCCGCAACTTCCGGCGCCGGGCGGGTATTACAATCGGTTAGTAAGAGGTTGGGTTGAACCGGATCCTGTTCGCGACGCTCGCGCTGTCCACGCTGCCTCTGGCGGCGCAGCGCGGAACCGGCGAGCTCCGCTTGACGGTCAGGGATCCGGCCGGTCTCGGCCTCGAAGCCTCCGGCAGTTTCGTCGGCCAGAGCGCGCAGGTGCGCCGCGTCTTCGCCACCGACCCCCAGGGCCGTTACTCCCTTCGCGCCCTCCCCTTCGGCGTGTACCGGATGCGAGTGGATCATCCCGGATTCGCGCCTTTCTCGAGTCTGGTGGAAGTCCGCACCGAAGCGCCGGTCGATTACCGCGTCACGCTGGGGCTGACCGCGGTCGAAACCACCGTCCAGGTTTCGGATTTCGACACGCTGCTCGACCCGCATCGCACCGGAGCGCTCAACTACCTGGGCGCCGAAACCCTGCGCGACCGCCGCGCCGCCCCGCCCGGCCGCGCCGTCCTCGAACTGATCGATACCCAGCCCGGCTGGCTGCTCGAAGCCAACGGCGTGCTCCATCCCCGCGGCGCCGAATACGGAGTCCAGTACGTGGTCGACGGAGTGCCTGTGTTCGACAATCGCTCGCCGGCCTATGCCCCCGCGCTGGAGGTCGAGGACGTGCAGTCCATGAACGTGCTCACCGGCAATTATCCCGCCGAGTTCGGCCGCAAGCTCGGCGGCGTGATCGACGTGGTGACGGCCCGCAACACGAGTCCCGGATTCCACGGCAAAGCCGCTTTCCAGGCAGCCCGCTTTTCCACCGCAAGCGGCTTTTTCTCCGGCCAGTACACCTTCGGCCGCACTACCGCCGCCGCCGGCTTCGAGGCCCTCCATACCGGACGATACCTCGATCCGCCCGCGGAGCGGAATTACACCAACAAAGCTTCCGGCGGCGGCGCCACCGTTCGCCTGGAGCGGGACTTCTCCGACAAGGATCGCCTGAGCCTCCATGCGCAGAGAAAGCGAGTGTCGTTCCTGGTTCCCAACGAGACTTTGCAGGAGCTCGCCGGACAGCGCCAGGACCGGAGCTCGGAAGAGACCGAGGGCCGGCTGTCCTACCAGCGCGTCTTCTCGCCGGGACTGCTGGGCGCGGTTCGCGCCATGTCGCGGGATGTCTCGGCGGCGCTCTGGTCGAATCCCCTTTCGACGCCCATCCTGCCGGCGCAGGATCGGGGCTTCCGCGAATCCTACCTGCGCGCGTCCGTTTCCGGCCATCGCGGCGCGCATGAATGGAAAGCGGGCGCGGACGCCATTTTCAGCTCCATTCACGAGAGCTTCTCCTACCGTATTACCGCTTTCCGCATCGGCGCCCTACGCGTCTTCGACCGGGATACGCCGCCGAATTTCCGCTTTTCCGATCGCCGCCAGGATCGCGAGCAGTCCGCCTTCGTCCAGGATCTGATCCGCAAAGGCAACTTCACCTTCAGCGCGGGACTGCGCTGGGATCACTACCGCCTGCTGGTGGATGAGAACGCCGTGAGTCCGCGTTTGGGCGCCGCCTGGCACCTGCCCTCGGCCGGGCTGCTGCTGCGCGCTTCCTACGATCGCGCTTTCCAGACGCCGGCCATGGAGAACCTGCTGCTGGCCGCCTCCGATGCCGCCCACCAGCTCAGCGACGCCGGCTTGAGCCTGCCGGTCCGGCCGTCCCGTGGGAATTTCTACGAGGCCGGCTTCTCGAAGACGCTGCTCGGGAAGCTGCGCCTCGACGGCGCCTGGTTTCGCCGCAACCTCCGGAACTTCGGGGACGACGATGTGCTGCTGAATACGGGCGTCAGTTTTCCGATCGCCTTCGACCGCGCTTCCATCTACGGCTTCGAGAGCAAGCTCGAAATCCCGCGCTGGGGGAAGTTTTCCGGTTACGTAAGCTACAGCAATCTGACCGGAAAGGGCAGCCTGCCGGTCGCCGGCGGACTGTTTCTGGAAGACGGCTCCGACGCGCTGCTGCATTCCAACGAGAGCTTCGCCATCACTCAGGACCAGCGCAACACGGCGCGCGCGCGCCTCCGCTGCCAGCTCGTTCCCAGGCTCTGGGTGGCGGGCAGCGCGGGTTATGCCAGCGGTCTGCCGGTGGAACTGGAAGGCCCCGTAAATCGGGCGCTGCTCGTGCAGCTCTACGGCGCAGCCGTTGTGGACCGGGTGAATCTGAATCGCGGCCGGGTGCGGCCGTCCTTCTCCGCCGACGCCGGCGCGGGAGCGGATGTATGGGTTCGCGAGAAGCGCTCCTTGCGTTTGCAGGTGGACGTGATCAATCTTACGAACCGTCTCAACGTGATCAATTTCGCGGGTCTGCTGTCCGGAACCGCGCTGGCCGCGCCGCGCAGCGTGGCCGCTCGTTTGCAAATGGAATGGTAAGGGGGCCATACGGTTGTGAGACCGTTCCTTCTACTCGCTCTTCTCTCGATCTCCTTCGGCCAGACGCCCGTCGAATGGCCCGCCGTTCGGCCTGTCCTGGTGGCCGCCGGTTTTGCTTTTCCCACCACTATCGCCAGCGCGCGCGACGGGAGCGGACGCCTGTTCATCGCCGAGCAGGCGGGACGGATCCAGATCCTGCGCGCAGGCAGGATCGCGCCTGTTCCCTTTCTCGATATTTCCGATCGCGTGAACTGTTGCGGCGAGCGCGGCCTGCTCGGTCTGGCGTTCCCGCCCTCGTTCGCAGCCAAAAGGCACTTCTACGTTTACTACACGGCGGCCAGCGGCGACCTCGTCATCTCGCGGTTCGAGCTGTCCTCCAATCCCGATATCGCCGACCCGTCCAGCGAGACCGTGATCCTCCAGATCGAGCACCGGGAGTTCTCGAATCACAACGGCGGCAACCTCGTCTTCGGCCCCCGGGACGGCTACTTGTACCTGGGCACGGGCGATGGCGGCGGCGGGGGCGATTCGCTGCTCAGCAGCCAGAATCCGGGCGTGCTGCTGGGAAAGCTGCTGCGCATCGACGTGGAGTCCGGCGAGTCTCCGTATTCGATTCCCCCGGGCAATCCGTTCGCCGGCAAGGCAGGCGCGCGTCCCGAGGTCTGGGCGTGGGGACTGCGGAATCCATGGCGCTTCTCCTTCGACCGGCTCACGGGCGACCTCTACATCGGTGACGTCGGCCAGGAAATGTGGGAGGAAGTCGATTTCCAGCCGGCGTCAAGTCCGGGAGGCGAGAACTATGGCTGGAATCCCATGGAAGGGAATCATTGCTTTCTCGAACCGGACTGCTCGACGGAGGGCCTTACCTTGCCGGTCGCCGAACATAGCCATGCAGAGGGCTGTACGGTAGTCGGCGGCTATGTCTACCGCGGAACCCGCTTTCCGGCTTTGCAGGGATTCTACATTTACGGCGATTACTGCAACGGCCGGGCCTGGATGCTGCGGAAGGAGGGAGACGTCTGGCGGAAATCGCCCCCGTTCGAGACCGGAATCGGGATCTCCACCTTCGGCGAGGACGAAGAAGGCAATCTTTACGTCGCCGATCACGGAGAAGGGCGCATCTTCGAGTTGCGGCCGTAGGACCGTCTACAATGACAGTCGGATGCAAACCGCCGCCGGCCGCACGGGCCGACCCATACCCTACCTGCGCTGGTGGATCTGCGGGCTGCTGTTCGCGTCCACGGTCATCAACTACATCGACCGGCAGACGCTCTCCGTGCTGGCGCCGTACCTGAAGGAAGACTACGGCTGGAACAATACCGATTTCGCCAAGATCGTGATCGCCTTCCGGCTTGCCTACGCCATCGGGCAGAGCGTCTGCGGGAGGTTGATGGACCGGGTGGGAACGCGGCGCGGGCTGACGATCTCCGTGCTCTGGTATTCGGCGGCGGCGATGCTGACGTCGCTCGCCTCCGGGCTGCGCAGCTTCTGCGTGTTCCGTTTTCTGCTGGGAATCGGCGAGTCGGCCAACTGGCCGGCGGCGACGAAGGCGGTTTCCGAATGGTTTCCCAGCCGAGAGAGGGCCTGGGCGGTGGCGCTGTTCGACAGCGGGTCGTCGATCGGAGCGGCGGTCGCGCCGGGGCTGGTGCTCTGGCTGTATCACGGCTTCGGCGGGCCGAAGCCCGCCTTCATCCTGACCGGAACGCTGGGTCTGGCCTGGCTGCTGGCATGGCGCTGGCTGTATCGTCCGCCGGAAGAGCACGGGCGCATCGCGGCGTCCGAGCTGGAGCTGATTTTGTCGGACCGCGAGCGGCGCGAGGATTCCGGCAGCGGACCGCGCCCGAGCTGGCTCGAGCTGCTGAAGTTCCCGCAGACCTGGGGCACGATCGCCAGCCGCGCGTTGACCGATCCCATCTGGTTCTTCATCACCGACTGGTTCGCCATTTACCTGGTGGCCAAGGGATTCAAGCTCGAGGACAGCCTGATCGCCTTCTGGATTCCGTTCATCGGCTCGGACCTCGGCAATTTCGCGGGAGGTGGCGTCTCAAGCTGGCTGGTCGGGCGCGGCTGGCCGGTCGGAAGGGCGCGCAAAGCGGTGGTCATTCCGGGGGCGATCGGCATGGCGTCGCTGATGGCGGCTCTGTGGGCGTCAAACCTGTACGTGATCGCCGGCCTGTTCGGACTCTCCACGTTCAGCTACGCCGCTTTCTCGACGATGGCCAACACGTTTCCGGCGGACCTGTTCCCGAGCGAGTCGGTGGCCACGGTGAGCGGCATGAGCGGGACGGGAGCGGGCATCGGAACCATCCTCTCGACCTTTCTGATCGGCTACATATCGGACCGGTATTCGTTCGCACCGGTGTTGATCGGGGCCAGCCTCGTGCCGCTGCTGGCGATGGCGCTGGTGCTGCTGCTGGTCCGGAACACGGCGGAAAGCGGCCGCGGAAGGGTGCGGGCCATCTAATTCAGATGGAACGCGCTCCTGCGCAGCAGCTTCTTCACGGCGGCGTGAGCGAGCACGACGTCCGGATCCCGCTGCATGGCGTCGAAGTAGCGCTTTGCGAAACCCTCGCCTTCTTCCGCCGGTTTCAGCATGAGGCGGGTCCGGTCGATCACCTTCGTGGCTTCCACCGGCGTCACCGGCTCCTCGGCGTCCAGCATTTCGTCGATCTGCACGACCAGCTCGGAGACCTGGTGCAGCCAGCCGAACCACTCGTTGCCGATGACGAGCTGGAAGAACTCTCCGCGGGTGGCGATGCGTCCGTAGGTGCGCTCGTAGGAGAGGCGCTCGGAATCGAGCAAGGCCTTGTGGAGCTTGAGCAGTCCGTGGCGCAAGTCCGTCAGACGCTTGCGCGCCAGATCGGAGTGGGGACCCGGGAGAGACATTATCGCTACCACCAGTTTAGATGACGCCCGCCGGCAGCGCGAGCCCGCCGATTCCCCGGCGTCGGTTCGAGGAATCAGTGTACTGAGCGGCGCAGGCGGGTGGCGAGCGCCGCGCCGGCTTCGAACTCGTGCTGCATGCGGCGCGTGCGCAGGTTTTCGCGCAGGTGCTCGAGCCGGGCGATGTAGGCGGCCAGGGCGCGGTCGATGGAATCGGAGTTGGTGGCCAGGATGTCGCGCCAGATTTCGTAGGAGCTCTTGGCCAGGCGGGTCATGTCCATCAGGCCGGGGCCGGCCACTTCCAGGTCCTCGCGGGATTCGAGGTTCTCGGCCACGGTCGCCGCCAGAGCCGTGGAGGCGAGCTGCGGCAGGTGGGAGGTGAACGAGACCACCAGGTCATGCTGATCCGGACCCAGCACCACGGGCACGGCGCCGATACGCTCGATCCACTTGACGAACTCGACTGCGCGGGGCGTCTTGAGGTCCTTGGCGCTGTCCGGCGTGAGCACATAGGCGCGGCCGGCGAACAGGCCGGCGTCGGCTTCGGAGGCGCCGCGCTTCTCTTTGCCCGCCATGGGATGACCGCCCAGAAACTGGCAGCGGGTGACCACCTTCCGCGCGAGCGCGACAATGGCGGACTTGGTGCTGCCGGCGTCGGTAATCAGCGCGCCGCCGGTAGCCAGATCATCGATGCGGCGCAGGGTGTCCATGATCCTTCCGATGGGCTGCGCCAGGTAGATCAGGTCGGCGTCCCGGGCGGCGTCGGCGAGGGGCGCGCCGCGGTCGATGGCGCCGCGGCGCCGGGCTTCCGCCAGAGCGGCCGGGGAGCTGACGCCGACGATCTCGCCCCGGAAGCCGGCCTTTTTCAGCGCCAGTCCGAACGAGCCGCCGATCAAGCCCACGCCGACGATGGCTACCGTGTGCAAGTCAGAGGCTCCGCCCGACGGCGGGCGCGATGATGCGAAGCTGCTTCATCAATTCCCGGAACGGGTCGGGGAACATGGACTGCGCTCCGTCGCTCAGCGCGTTGTCGGGATCATGATGCACCTCGATCAGCAGCCCGTCGGCGCCGGCGGCCACGGCGGCGCGGGCCATGGGGGGGACCTTGTCCCGGCGTCCGGTGGCGTGGGACGGGTCGCCGACGATGGGCAGGTGCGAAAGCTTTTTGACCACGGGAATGGCGGAGATATCCATGGTGTTCCGGGTGTACGTCTCGAACGTACGGATCCCGCGCTCGCAGAGGATCACTTCGTAATTGCCGCCGGAGAGGATGTATTCGGCGGAGAGCAGGAGCTCCTCGATGGTGGCGGCGATGCCGCGCTTGAGCAGCACGGGCTTGCGCTGTTTCCCGAGCTCGCGCAGCAGGTTGAAGTTCTGCATGTTCCGGGCGCCGACCTGCAGAATGTCGGAATAGGCGGCCACCAGCGGAATCTGGATCTGGTCCATCACTTCGCTGATCACCAGGAGGCGGTTGCGGTCGGCGGCATTCCGCAACATGAGCAGGCCTTCCTCGCCGAGCCCCTGGAAACTGTAAGGCGAGCTGCGGGGCTTGAAGGCGCCTCCCCGGATGACGCGCGCGCCTGCCTCGGCGACGATGGCCGCGATGCGCTCGATCTGGTCCCGGGTTTCGACGCTGCAGGGGCCGGCCATGACGACGACGCGGTCGCCGCCGATTTCAACATCGCCGACGCGAACCACGGTGCCGGAAGGCCGGAAACTGCGGCTGGCGAGCTTATAGGCGGAGGCGATGCGGTGAGTCTTCTGGACGCCTTCCATGACGTCGAAATCGGCGGGGTCGAAATCGCGGGCGCCAACGCCGCCGAGCACGGTGTGGAGGACGCCGGTGGAGCGGTGTACGTCGAACCCGAGCCGCACCAGCCGGTCGATGACGGCCTGGATCTGCGCTTCGGTGGCGCCCTCCTGCATGACGACTAACATTGGGCCCCTTCCATCCTGTTCTTTTGCACGACGCGCATCTCGTCGATGATGCGCTCGAAAATCCGCCGGATGGAGTCCGCCGGCAGCGGCCCGGTATTGCTGCCGAGGGCGTTGGCGAAGACTTCGTCCTCCCGCCTGGGCTCGTAGATGGGCATCTCCATTTCCCGCTTGACGCGGCCGATCTGCTCGACGATGCGGGTGCGCTCATTGAGGATGGCCACCAGGCGGCGGTCGACAGTGTCGATGCGGGCGCGGCAGTCGGCGAGCGCCTCGAGGGCTTCCTTCTCGGTCATGCTCCCACCGCCTGGAAGCCGTGCTTGAGCTCGCGCACGAAGGATTCGAGCTGGATTTCGAGCGAGGCGTTATCCGCGTTTTTTTCGATGACGCGCATGATGGCCGATCCTACCACGACGGCCTCGGCCTGGCCGCCGATCCGGGCAACCTGCTCCGGCGTGGAAACGCCGAACCCGACGGCAAGCGGCAGGCTGGTGACTTCGCGCATGGACCGGACGAGCGGAGCGACCGAGGCGGAGACCGAATCCCGCTCGCCGGTCACACCGGTGCGGGAGACCAGATAGACGAAGCCGGTGGAGTACTCGGCCACCAGGCGTAGGCGCCGGGGGGTGCTGGTGGGGGTGGCCAGGAACACGGTATCGAGCCCGGCGGAGCGCATGACGTCCACGTAGGAGCGGGCTTCTTCCACGCTGGCGTCGATGAGCAGGCAGCCGTCGATGCCGGCGGCGCGCGCGTCGGCGGCCAGCGCTTCGAGTCCGTAGCGCATGACCGGATTGAGGTACGTGAACAGCAGCAGGGGTATTTCGGAACGGGTGCGGATCGCGGCGGCGATCTCGAGGACTTTGCGGACGGTGGTTCCCGCCTGGAGCGCGCGTTGGCCGGCGCGCTGGATAACGGGGCCGTCGGCAATGGGGTCGGAAAAGGGGACGCCGAGCTCGATGAGGTCGGCGCCGCCGCGTTCGAGGGCTTCGACCAGCCCGGGGGTGCGGTCCGGGGAGGGGTCGCCGGCGGTGATGTAGGCGACGAGGCCCTTGCGGTTCTGGCGCTTCAAGCGGGCGAACAGTTCGGTTATACGTGTGTCCGGCATCGGTCAGGAATCCAGGTCCGGGAAATTTTCCCGGTAGATATCGATATCTTTGTCGCCGCGTCCGGAAAGGTTGACGATGAAGATCTCGCCGCGGGCGGCGGGGGCCAGGCGCAGGGCTTCGGCGACGGCGTGGGCGGACTCCAGCGCCGGGATCAGGCCTTCGGCGCGGGAGAGCAGGCTGGCGGCGTCGAGAGCCTGGCGGTCGCCGGCGGAGACATACTCGGCTCGCCCCATCTCCCGCAGCAGGGCATGCTCCGGTCCGACGGAGGCGTAGTCCAGTCCGGCGGAGATGGAGTGGGTCAGGGCGACCTGCCCGTCCTCGTCCTGCAGCAGGTAGCTGTAGGCGCCGTGGAGCACGCCGGGGCGGCCTCCGGAGAACCGCGCGGCGTGGTCGCCGAGCCGGGCGCCGCGGCCGCCGGCTTCGACGCCGATGAGGCGAACCGATTCGTGGGGGATAAACGCGTGAAAAATTCCGATGGCGTTGCTGCCGCCGCCGACGCAGGCCAGCACGCGGTCGGGCAGGCGTCCTTCCGCTTCCATGATCTGGGCCAGCGTTTCCTCGCCGATGACCTTGTGGAAATCGCGGACCATGAGGGGATAGGGATGCGAACCCAGCGCCGAACCGAGGAGATAATGCGTGGTGGCGACGTTGGTGACCCAGTCGCGCATGGCCTCGCTGATGGCGTCCTTGAGCGTGCGGCTGCCGCTCGAGACGCCGACGACCTGGGCGCCGAGCAGGCGCATGCGGAAGACGTTGAGGCGCTGGCGGCGCATGTCCTCTTCACCCATGTAGACGACGCATTCCAGTCCGAACAGGGCGCAGACGGTGGCGGTGGCGACACCGTGCTGACCGGCGCCGGTTTCGGCGATGATGCGCTTCTTACCCATGCGGCGGGCGAGCAGCCCCTGGCCGAGCGCGTTGTTGATCTTGTGCGCGCCGGTGTGGAGAAGATCCTCGCGCTTGAAGTACAGCCGCGCGCCGCCCAGGGTTTCCGAGAGGCGGCGGGCGTAGTAGAGGGGCGTGGGCCGGCCGGCGTAGGTGTGGAGCAGATCGTTCAATTCGGCGCGGAACGCGGGATCCTGGCGGGCTTCGCGATAGGCGATCTCCAGCTCTTCGAGTGGAGACATGAGGACTTCGGGCACGTAGCGGCCGCCGTAGACTCCGAAATGTCCGCCGGCGTCGGGTTCGGTATTCATGTGGTTGCTTCTTTCAGGAATTGAGCCATTTTCGCGTGGTCCTTGCGGCCGGGAGAAGATTCGATGCGGGAGCAGGCGTCGACGCCCCAGGGGTGTACGGCGGCGATGGCTTCCCGTACATTGCCCGCGTCCAATCCTCCGGCGAGGATGATTTTCATGGTGGTGGGACCGGCGGCTTTCGTCCAGTCGAAGGCGCGGCCCGTGCCTCCGTGGGCGGCGCCCGACGGGGTATCCAACAGGACGGCTTCGACGTCGAGCTGGTCGATATCCGCGAGCCGGAAACCGGTATGCACCTGGGCTGCCTGCCAGATGCGGAGATTGGACAGGCGAACGGCGCGTCCTGCCTGGTGCAGCTGGGCGACGTCCAATCGGGCGCGGGCGGCGATATCGGTTATGCGGTCCGGGGATTCATTGACGAAGACGCCGACTTTCCAGATTCCGGCCGGGAGCCTGTCGATGATGGAGGCGGCGGCGTCCGGGTCGATGTACCTCGGGCTGCCCGGATAGAAGTTGAAGCCGAGCGCGGCGGCGCCTCCGGCGATGGCGGCCAGCGCGTCTTCCGAATTGGTGATGCCGCAGATTTTGACCATCATGCAGGATCGCTGAGGAGAGCCCGCAGGGCGGCCGCGGGACTGGGGGCTTTCATGAGATGCTCGCCGACGAGAAAGGCCTGGAAACCGGCGGCGCGCAGGCGGTCGACGTCGGCGGCGGAGCGGATCCCGCTTTCGGCGACTTTGACGATTCCGGGGGGAATACGACCGGCGAGGCGCAGCGAGGTTTCGAGGCTGACCTCGAAAGTCTTGAGGTCGCGGTTGTTGACGCCGATGAGGCGGGCGCCGCCGGCGAGCGCGGTATCGACTTCGGCTTCATCGTGGGCTTCGACCAGGGCTGCCATGCCGTAGCTCTCGGCGAGTTCCCGCAACGCGCGGATACGGGCGGCGTCGAGAATGGCGACGATGAGGAGGATGGCGTCGGCGCCGTGGGCGGCAGCTTCGACGACGTGGTACTCGTCGAGGGTGAAATCCTTGCGCAGGACGGGGAGCGAAACGGCGGCCCGGGCGTCGCGGAGGTTGGCCAGGCTGCCCTGAAAGAAATGCTGGTCGGTGAGGACGGAGAGCGCGGCGGCTCCGCCGGCTTCATACTCGCGAGCAAGGGCAACGGGATCGAAGGCGGAGCTGATCACGCCTTTACTGGGAGACGCCTTTTTGATCTCGGCGATGATGGCGGGCGAACGCGACAGGAGCGCGGCCCGGAAGTCACGACGGCCGCTGCGGCAGGCGTCGGCGCGGCGCTCCCATTCGGGAAGGCCGGTGGAGGCAAGACCCCGCTCCAGCCGCTTGCGGGCGACAATTCGGGCGAGGATGTCGGGGACTGAATCGGTCAAGAACGGCGCCCCTGGTCGGATAATCTCTCATGGTATCAAACCGGATTCGCAGGGCGTCATGAAACGGGCGAGGAAGCCGGCGGGGAGGCGGGAGCGGACGAGCAAACCCATTTGGTGACGGGCGCGGGTTGAGGCAGGCCGTCTTCGCGCGTGGCCGAGGGTTCGAGATTGTTTACGGGCCGCAGTTCGGGGGCGGGCTGCCGGGGCAGAGGGCCTTGCAAGCGCTCGATTTCACGCTGGGCGCGGGAGAAAGAGCGCTCCAGGCGGCACTGCGACTGCGAGAGGCGGTCGAGCAGCGGAATCTGGGTGGAGGCGGGCAGGTCCTGGGCGAGGAGGCTGGCTTCGGCAAGCTCGATGCGGCGGAGTTTCCACTGGGCGACGGCCATCTGCTCGAGGTAGATGCGGGCAGTGGAGGATTGGGGGCGCCAGTCGGCTTCGAGGGCGGCGTAGAGCTGGTCGAACTCCTCGCGATTTTCGCCGGGGAGGACGAGACTGGCGGCGCGCAGGCCGTGCTGGAGGGAGTTGAGGCGGACGGCCGCCTTTCCCTCCGGAGTTTTGGGGCCGGTGGATTTCAGCGCGTTGCGCCGGTTGGCCTCGATCTGTTTGAGTGTTGCCATAGTTGCGTTTCCTTGGGGGCCGGGGCCGCGTCCGGTGGAATCCGGACGAAGAGGGCCGGCTACACGAGTGCTTTCGGCTTCAAGATAGCGCGGCCGGGAGCGGAACCAGCGCCGGGCCGAGGGAAGTCCGGAGGTAAGTGATAGGGGCGGCGGGGGATGAGATTTTTTTCGGAAGGCGTGACTGAAATGCGGTCCATTTCCGGCGTTTTTGGCGCCCGCCATACGGGGGCAGAAGCAGGGCGCGAGGGCGGCGGACGGACTTAGGATAGTAAACATGGATGCCAGAGAAGAACGACCTGCGACAGGAACGGCCGGTGTCTTGTCCATGCAGCCGATCGGATATGTGCGAAGCCCTTACGGAAATACTGACGAAATTCCCAAGGGATTGGGGGCGAGGCACGAGGCTGAAGGGTATCTGGAGATACGGCCCGAATTTGAAGCGGGGCTGGCGGATATCGAGGGCTTTTCTCACCTTTACGTGATCTGGGCATTCGACCGGTCGGCGGGATTCAGCCTGGAGGTCACGCCGCCGAGCGACGACCGGGCGCACGGCGTGTTCGCGACGCGATCGCCGCGGCGTCCGAATCCGATCGGGTTGACGGTGGTGGAACTGTTGGGCCGGGAGGGGCGGGCGTTGCATGTGCGGGGGATCGACATGCTCGAAGGGACACCGATTCTGGACCTCAAGCCGTATTTGTCGAATGTTCCGGTGGAGCGGCTGAGGCGCGGGTGGCTGGGCGAGGCGGAGGCGCGCGCCGGTAGCCAGCGCGGCGGCGGTTAACCAGGCGTCCGGACGCTCAAGCCGGGCGCGGCGTGGAGGCAGCAGCCTTGAGGTGGAACCCGTACGCGGCAATCGAATCGAGCAGGCGCTCGTGGACGTCGGGGTCGAGAATGTAGAAGGCCTGGCCGTCCTCTTCCCCGGCGACGGCTTTGCTCCTGGCCACCAGAAGCATGCACAGCTGCTGCTCTCCGGGGCTTAATCCGGCGGCGTCGACGCGGGCCATGCCGCGCGCGCCGGGGGTCAGCTTGCGCAGAAAATCCCTGACGAAGATTTCGCGGTCCAGGGCTTCGAGCGCGGCTCCGGCGGCAAACCAGCGCTGCTCGGACGCGCCGAAAAAGAAGGGTCCCGAGGCGTAGGCCAGCAGAAAGACGATGAGGTCGATGAAGGCAGCGAGCGACAGGGACAACAAGTGCACGGGGGTGGGTTTCGTGAATACCTCCTCGAAGGCGAGCATCAGATCTTCCTGTCCGGATACGGTGCGGTCGACGAAATCGGCGTAATTAGGAAGCGGAGGACGCGCCAAGCCGGGCTGGTGAGCGGACTGCTCGACATCCTTCCAGGGCACGGCGTCATAGACCTGGCGATACTCGCGAAGCTGCTTCTCGGTGGGGTCGAGGGGCTTGAGCTGCGCGCGAAGGGCGGCCAGGCTGCGCTGGGATTCCAGCATGCGGTCGACCGACTGGCGCGCGAGCTTGGCGTAGCGGTCGAAGGCGGTGTAGCGCAGGCCGGCGCCGGAGCCCTCCGGACTGCGGGCGCTGTAGGAGGTGGCCTCGCGCGCCACGGCTTCGCGAACGGCGGACAGGTAGGGGTCGGAATCCTGGGCGCGGGAGATGTAGCCGTGCTCTTTTTCGGCGACGGTCATCTCTTCGAGAGCCAGGGTATGTTTCTGACCCTCGGCGATGCCCGCGGAGAGCATCTGCTGGACCTTCCCGGCGTTATCGTTGAGTACGTCGTACAGTTTGCGCTGGATGGCGGCGGGCCGCTCCTTTCCCGAGAACCAGGTGTAGAGGCTGACATAAGAAAAGGAGATGGAAATCAGCGAGGTAATCGCGTAGACGGCGATCAGCAGCGCGCGGTTGGTCTTGCTGAAGCCGATCAGCCAGGCAACCAGCACCAGGGCGGTCTGGACGCCGAGCGACGCCAGCAGTGCAAACCAGGGGGAGAGGTAGAGAGCCATTCCCTGCTGTGTCGTGTACCAGGAAACGACCGAGAGCAGACAACTGGATAGAAACAAGCCGCCGACGATGGGGCGCATGGGACTGAATTCCCGGGTCCCAAGAGAAGACGAAAGGGGGGCCATGCGGTGATTAACGCAGCCGGCGGGCGGGAAGTTCCGTGGGACAGATCCCGGACGGGAGAGAGGTATTCGTTTGCGTTCGGTAATCACAAAATAGTCGAGCCGGCCTCGTCTAATCTCAGCCCCTGTGATAATATTTCCAGCAAGTTGTCGTGACACACTTGATTTATCAGGTGGAGGGGAAACCGATGTCGCGTTTTCGGCTGGTAGCTGGAATCTGTTTTCTTGCCGCCTTCCCGTGCGGACTGGCGGCACAGGACGCCACCGTAACCGGAACCGTTTCAGACACCGCTCAGGCGGTGATGCCGGGAGTGCGGATTACGATCCGCAATATCGAAACGGGGATCGATCGCACCGTCAAGACCAACGGTTCGGGAAGCTTCACGCTGACCAACCTGGCTCCCGGCAAATACGAGCTGAAAGCCGAGATGGACGGCTTCAAGGCTTACAGTAAAACGGGGATCGTGCTGGAAATCGGCCAATCGCTGCGCGACGACATCACGCTGTCGGTGGGGTCGGTGAACGAATCGGTCAGCGTGACGGCGGAGGTCGCGCCGCTGAATACGGAAAACGGCGCCATCAAAGGCGACGTGATCGTGCAGCAGGAGATCATGGACCTGCCGCTCGACGGGCGGGATTTCACGGATCTGGCGTTTCTGGTGCCGGGGGTGCTGCCGGCGGCACAGGGCGGCCAGGGTTCGTTCGCATCGATCAACGGGGCGAGGTCGACGGATACGAATTTCTACGTGGACGGCTTCAGCAACCGGAGCTCGCGCGGGGCGGCGGCGCAGGCGCGGCCGAACATGAGTTCGATGCAAGAGTTCAAGATGGAGGTTTCCGGCTACGACGCATCGATCGGGCGGCTGGCGGGCGGCGTTCTCAACATGGTGATGAGGTCCGGCACAAACCAGTTCCACGGCGACCTGTTCGAGTACGTCCGGAACAACCTGATCGACGCCAGGGGATTTTTCGACGAGGAAAAGCAGAAACTGAACCGCCATTCATTCGGCGCCACGCTGGCGGGTCCGGTCTGGCTGCCGAAGGTTTATAACGGCCACAACAAGACGTTCTTCATGTTCAGCTGGGAGAGCTACAAACAGACAGTGGGGGCGACGAAGATCACGCACGTACCGTCGCTGCTCGAGAGGCAGGGCAACTTCTCGGAATCGTTCAGCCTGACGGCGTCGGCGCTGAAAGTGACCGATCCGCTGAGCAAGGCGCAGTTTCCGGGCAACATCATACCCAAGAGCCGGTTCCATCCCGTCGCGGTGAAACTGCTGGAGTATTATCCGCTGCCGAACCGGCTCGACCGGCGCAACAATTTCATCACGCACGCCAACGACAACGACGAGTGGGACAGCTTTATCGTCAAAGCCGATCATCGTTTCAACACCAGCAACTCGATGTCATACCGGTACCAGATCCGCTTCAACAACACGTCGGCGCCGTACAACGGGAGCGCGTTGGGGAAATTCGGCGACAGGATCAACGACGATCGCTCGCTGATGGGGCTGGACTACACGCACCTGTTCTCGCCGTCGTTTCTGGTGGAGCTGCACAGCGGCTTCAGCCGCAACACGACCCGCCAGCACTGCGTGTGGGCGGGAATCAACGTTCCCGAGCAGCTGGGGCTGGTAGGGCCGACGCAGGATCCGGACCTGGTGGCGTTCCCGCTGTTCAACGTGACCGATTATTCCTCCATCGGCTGCGCGGCGAACGTGCCGGTCGAGTATCACGTGACCGACATCCAGAACGGGGTGAAATTCACGTGGATCAAATCGCGCCACACCATGAAGTGGGGGTTCGAGCACTCGCGCGTGCGTTTCAACCAGCCCTACTTCAACAACAACCGGGGGACTTTCAATTTCACGGGGTCCTGGAGCACGGCTCCGCTGGCGGACTTCCTGCTGGGGCAGTTGAACGCCGCGACCCGAACGGTGGGATGGAACCGGAATTATCTGCGCGCGACCAGCATGGGGGCCTTCTTCAACGACGATTTCAAGCTTCTGCCGAACCTGACGCTGAACCTGGGAGTGCGCTACGAAATCGACATGATTCCGGCCGACCGTTACGACCACCTCACGAACTTCGTACCGGAGATCGGGAAGGTGGTGCTGGTCTTCGACGATCCGGCGATCCGGGACGTGGTCGCGAAGGCGAACCTGAAAGAGCGGGTGACGTTCGCCGAGGAAGCAGGCTTACCGAGATCGCTGGTGAATCCGGACTACAACAACATCGCGCCTCGGATGGGCTTTGCGTGGACGCCGTTCAAGGACCGCAGGACCGTTCTGCGGGGCGGCTATGGGATCTTCTACACGGGGATCCTGTTGAATCCGTTCCGGAACACATTGCAGAACAGCTTCCCGTACGCGAATACGGAAACCTACTCGCGGAATGCAAACCGGCCCGACCTGGTGACGCTGGACAATCCGTTTCCGACCGATCGCCTGGCGGTGGGCGGCACGACCACCAGCGCGGGAATCGAGATCGACGGCCGGACCGGCTACATGCAGAGTTTCAACCTGACGATCGAGCGCGACCTGGGCAAAGGACTGGCGATTGAAATCGGCTACTCCGGCTCGAAGGGCCTGAAGCTCAGCCGGCTGAAGGACATCAACCTTCCGCGACGGACGGAGGCGGCCTACCGGGCCGGGATCACCGCCGTCAACCTGCGGCCGTACTCCTACTTCAACGGAGCGATCAACCAGTTCCAGTTCCACTCCAATTCGATCTACAACGCCGGCCAGATATCGCTGCGGCGGCGGGGACGGGGGGGCACGTTTTACCGCTTCAATTATTCCTACAGCAAGTCGATCGACGACGCTTCGCAGCTCAATGGCACGTCGACGGCGGGGCTGGTGGCGGCGGCGCAGGACATCAACAACCGCCGGTTGGATCGGGCCCGTTCGGACTGGGACCGGGGCCACGTGGTGACGGCCAGTTTCTCGTGGCAACTGCCGGTCGGGCGGGGAAAGAAGTTCCTGAATTCGGCGCACGGGATCGGCCAGGGGATTGTCGGGGGCTGGCAGTTCTCCGGGACGACGTTCCTGGCGACGGGGGCTCCGATTACGCCGGTGACGGCGGGGGTCGATCTGAATTTAGGCGAGTCGCAGAAACCGAACCGGATCGGCAAGGGAATTCCGGCGGCGATTCCAGGCCAGCGGCGGGGGGTGGACTATCCCTGGTTCCTGGTGACGGATTTCGTGAAGACGCCGGCGTGTGTTTCGGTTGCGGTCGGCTGTCCGGCGGACCGGTACGGCTTCAAACCTTTCGTGTACGGCAACTCCGGCCGGGGCATCATCGACGCGCCGGGGCTGGCGTACGCGAATCTGGGGCTGATGAAGAACTTCCGCTTTGGAGAGCGGAAGAATATTCAGTTCCGGCTCGAATCGTTCAACGCGTTGAATCACCCGAATTTCCTGGTGCCGGAGCATCAGTTCAACGCGAGTGGAGGGGGTCTGATCACCGGAACGGCGGGATCGGGACGCGGGGGAAACCGGGTTTTCCAGGCCAGTTTGAAGTTCGAGTTCTGAGCTACCGGACGTTGCGGCGGAACAGCACGGCCGAACCGTCGTCCTGCACGGCAGTCCAGTCCGGCTCCAGTCTGAGGAGAGAGGCGATCGGGGAATCGGAACCGACCAGCGCGTGGTCCAGACCGTAGCGGTTCATCAATTCGCGCCACTGACGGCTGCCGCCGCCGATCTTGAGGTAATCGCCGATGATGGGCTCTCCGAAGTAGTGATGACGGTCGTCGAAGAAGACCTTCTGGCGCGGATAGTTCTTGTAGATCAGGTAGCCGGCCCAACCATCGGAAGTGAAGACGCGCGAGGCGGCGATTTCATCCGCGTGAGCGGCGACGATCTTCACCGGGAAGGGACCCTCGAGGAAATCCCTGGGCCAGCCGGCGCCCTGGCTGAAGGCGAGCCACAGCGTCACCGCCGGGGCCCACAGGCCAAGGCTAAGCCCGCGGCACTGGTATTGAGCGGTTACCGCATCCAGCGTGCGGGCAATCGACCGGGAGGGCCGGGCCTGTACCCAGCGGCTCCACAGCGCGGTGATCTCCCCGGCCAGAATGGGCGCGGCGACGATGGCGAACAGCGGCACGTGCCGCACCGAGACCAGCGAATTGTAACCGAGGAACCAGAGCCAGAGCACTTCCGTCAGGCGGCGCTTCCTGAGGAGAACGCCGGTGAGGGCCAGCGCCAGGAACAGAAGGACCATGTAGAGCAACATGTTCTCTCCGCGAAAGGAAGGCGACTGAAACTCCCGTACGCCATCGCGGATGCGGTCCGAACGGAGATAGTCCACCAGGAACAGGTGCAGCTTGAGGCCGTAAGGATTGATCAGCGAAGCAGCGGCGCAGGCGGCTCCGAGCAAAGCGTAGCGCACGGCGTCCGACTTGCGGCGGGCGGCGAATTCCCCCCAAATCCCCCATTCGGCCAGCGAACCGGCGACCAGCAGTCCGAGCAGCGCGAACAGAACGAAAAACCCGCCATGCAGATTGGTCCAGGCGACGACCATGGGGACGATCAGCCAGAGCGCGGGGGTGCGGCGCAGGCGGTCCGCGGCGATGAGCCACATGGCGGCAGAGACGAAAAGCAGGGTGAAGATATGGGGGCGAGCCAGAAAATGAATGGACGAGGCGTTGACCGCCATCAGGACCAGCACGAGGGAAATGACTATGTTGCCGCCCCGCCACAACGACTGCAACAGGAGAAGGGTGTAGGAGGCCACGATGACGACACCCGAGAAGAGGACGACGCCCTTCAACCCGGCGAAAGCGTGCAGCCGGGAGAAGAGGACCTCGGTCAGCCACTCGAAGGCGTACCATTCCTGGCCGGGCTTGGAAAAGGCCAGAAAATCGTGTGTCGGGACACGGTGATAGGCAAGGATGTAATCGCCAATCCGGATGTGCGTGCCGACGTCTCCATCCGCCAGCAGGGCGTGCCACCCGTAGGCTCCGGCGGCGAACAGCCAGAGTATCGAGGTGACGAAGTAAACGTCGCCGAGCGACGGCGCAAGAAGCCGGACCCAGCGGCGGGGCGGAGCGGGGGCGGCGATAGCTAACGTCTGTGTCGACACGGCTGAAATCCGGTAATCGACACTTCCCGCGCCGGTCTTTACGGGTTGATCAGGTACATGGACCAGCCGATGCCGAAAACAGCCAGCAGGAAGCCGCCGAAGACGTAAAGACCGCGATACAGACGGTCACTGCCGGAGGTGCGGTCGACCAGCGCGAAGACGGCGGAAAGCGCGGCAGCGAGCAACAAGGTATAGCCGAAGTGTCCCATCATTCCACCTCCGCCGGCTGCGAACGGGGGACCAGGAAGGTGCGCTCCCAGCGGGTTTTGTCGAAGAAATGAAGGGCCACGTCGAACAGGTGCGGGACGTTCCATTCGATCAGGTCCGCGGTGGGGGCGTCGAACGACCAGTAAACGAGCAGGGGCTTGCCGATCACGTTTTCCCGCGGAACGAAGCCCCAATAGCGGCTGTCGGAGGAGTCCTCGCGGTTGTCGCCCATGGCGAAGAGCGCGCCGGGCGGGACGATCACTTCTCCGGCCGCCGAATGACGGATGAGCATGTCATTCGCTTCGGCGGGCAGTCCCGGCGGCGGCGCCTGCGGAAAGAAATCGCGATAGCGGTCGGGTGGGCGGGCGATGTGACGCGCGTAGGGTTCGACGAGCCGCTGTCCGTTCCGGATCACCTGCCGGTTGTCGAGGCGAATTCGGTCGCCGGGGACGCCGATGACTCTCTTGACGTACGTCTGCGAAGGGTCGAGGGGGTAGCGGAAGGCGATGATGTCGCCGCGCCCGATGGCGCGGTAGGGCAGCAGGGGCGAGCCGAAGGGCCCGGGAGTGGAGTAGGCCAGACGGTCGACAAGCATATGGTCGCCGATCAGGATCGTGCCCTCCATGGAGCCGGTGGGGACCACATACGCCTGGACCAGGGTGGTCGAGGCAAAGAAGACCAGCAGACCGGTGAGAGTCCACTCGGCCAGGAATCCGCGCGGTCCGGGGCGGCGGCCGCGGGAATAAATCTTTTGCACGGTTTGGGTGAGCGTCATCTCAGGAAACAACGCAGAGCGCGCGGGTTTTGTTCCGGGGCAGCGGGCGGCGTGGCCGGCTGATTTGCGAACCGCAAGGCGGCTGTGATACAAGCCAGGGTGATGCTGCGACGAGATTTTCTGAAGTTGGCCCCAGTGGCCGCGCTGCCGCTGCCGGCGTTCCAGACCGCGCCAAGCAAGATGACGATTACCGGCGTCCGGCTGGTGCAGACCCGTCCGAAAAGACCGGTTCCGGCGTACAAGCCGGCGCCGGGGTCCTGGTCGACCAGCGGGGTGGAAGTGGCCAACCCGATGTCCATTTACCCGGAGTACAAGGCTACGCGGTCGCTGTTCCAGCCGGACCCGGGCAAGCTGGGGGGCTTCACGGTGGAGATCTCGACCGATAAGGGCGTGAAGGGTTACGGGACCGGCGGCATCGGCGGCGGGCAGATCGTGGAGCAGCACCTGGTGAAGCTGCTGCTGAACGAGGATCCGTTCAATATCGAGCGGATCTGGGACATCCTGTGGCGGTCGACGATGTACTACGGGCGGATGGGGACGGTGGTCAACGCGATCAGCGGGGTGGACCTGGCGCTGTGGGACCTGGTCGGCAACGCGCTCGGCATGCCGGTTTACAAGCTGCTCGGAGGCGAGACCAAGAACCGGATCGTATCCTACTGCACGGGGAACGACCTGGAGCAGCATTTGAAGTTCGGATACAGGAAGCTGAAGCTGGCGATTCCCCACGGTCCGGCGGACGGGCGGGAAGGGATGAAAAAGAACCTGGCGCTGATCAAGCGGACACGCGATCTGCTGGGTCCGGACGGCGAGATCATGCTGGATTGCTGGATGGCCTGGACCGAGCGCTACACGCTAGAAATGGCGGACATGGCGGCTCCCTACCGGGTGTACTGGATGGAGGAGTGTCTGCAGCCGCACGACTACGAAGGCTTCGGGCGTTTGCACCAGCAGATCAAGTCGACGCGGATCGTGACCGGAGAGCACGAGTACACGCGCTACGGGTTCCGGCAGCTGCTCGAGCACCGGTCGGCGGCAATCTGGCAGCCGGACATACACTGGTGCGGGGGGCTGACGGAGCTGCGAAGGATCGGGGCGCTGGCGGCGGCGTACGACATTCCGGTGATCCCGCACGGCGGTGGAAATTTCGACAGCGTGCATTACATCATGGCGACGCCGAACAGCCCCTGGGCGGAGCTGTTCATGCCGGCGCCGGGCGGTCCTCCGGAGGTGTACCGGCGGTTCGAGGAAGATTACCAGATTACCAGGGGTCCGGAGGGGATCTACACTCGGCCGTCGGAAAGGCCGGGGTTCGGTTGGGACATCGAAGTGAGTTGAGCGAACCTGCGGGGCTCGACCCGGTGGCCAAAGCGGCGGATCGACAACGGCGCTTTTGGGGGGCGGTTTTGGGCGTCCCGGCTTGGGCGCTGCTTTTGGGGGTTTGAATCGCTCCATCTTTGTCATATAATTAGGGCACCTTCTGTTGGAGGGATTGGAATGAGACATTTCGCCCCCGTCGGCGCCGGCCTTCTGGCCGCAGCCTCACTTTTGTGCGCAGGGGACGGCCAGCCCCGGAAAGCGCAAGTCGAACCGATGTCGCAAGACCGGTTCTCGGAGATTCACGCTCCTCTCTTTCAGCCGCCGAAAGCGAACAACACGGGCGCCTTGACCGAGCGGGTCGCCGCGACTCTGCCCGGCGGGAAGGGGGTGCAAACGCCGGTGGTCCGGCGTAACTTTGTCGACGAGTACATTTTCAGCAAAATGACGCGCGACGGGGTGCCGCACGCCGCGCTGACGTCGGACATCGAATTCCTGCGGCGGGTGACGCTGGACCTGACGGGGCGGATTCCGGCGGCGCAGGAGGTGACGGCATTCGCCGCGGATCCGGATCCCGGCAAACGCGACAAGGCCATCGCCAGGCTGCTCGAGAGCGAGGCGTACGTCGACAAGTGGGCCTACACGTTCATGGACATCTTCCGCGCCAACGGCAAGATGGGCCGCGGGCAGAACCTGTTCCATTACTGGATGAAAGAGAACCTGCGGGTCGACCGTCCTTATGACGACACGGTGCGGTCGATCATCGCCTCCTCGGCCAAGAGCAACCATGTTTCAGCGGCGTCGAACGTAATCGCGCGCGAGCATGTGCAGGGGAAGCCGCAGCCGGACGATGGCAACGATCTGGGAATGGTGCAGCAGCTGGACACGGATGACGAGCTGGCGATTCTGTACGGGAAGACTTTTCTGGGGATCAATCTTTCCTGTATCTCCTGCCATGACGGCAAGGGCCACCTGGAGAAAGTCAACGTCTGGTTGAGCGGGAAGAAGCGGTCGGACTTCTTCAGGAACACCTCCTTCCTCGGAAACTCGCGCTATCTGATGTATTGGGAGCACGGCAAGCCGCAGTCGGGCGAGTTCCTGATCGACGACGAGAATCCCGGGTACAACACCAAGGGCGCCAGCATGATACGGGTGCCGCGTTTTGGGGGTCCCAGCGATCCGGCGTTTATCCTGACCGGAGAGAAGCCGCAGCCCGGCGCGGAGCCGCGGGCGGAGCTGGGGAGGCTGTTGACGGCGAATCCGCAGTTCGCGCGGGCCACGGTGAACCTGTTCTGGGCGCGGCTGATGGGCTTCGGCATCGTCGAGCCGTTCGACGAGTTCGACCTGGCCCGGCTCGATCCGAAGAACGTTCCGGCGGGGTGGGAGTTGCAGGCGTCGCATCCGGAACTGCTCGAAGCGCTGGCCAAGGATTTCACGGCGAGCGGCTACAGCATACGGCATCTGCTTTCCACGATATGCCGGTCGAGCGCTTACCAGCTTTCGGCTCGTTTCGAGGGAGAGTGGAAGGAATCGTACACCCGCTACTTCGCGCGGAAGTTCGTCCGCATGCTGAGCGCCGAGGAGCTGCACGATGCGATCGCGCTGGCCACCAGCCGGCCGGGATCGTTCACGGCGGGCAGCGAGAAGGTCGGGATGTCGATGCAGTTGAGCGGTCCTTCGGGCGGGGGCGACATCAAGTACTTCATGCAGACGTTCGGGCAATCGAACCGGAGCAATCCGCCTCACGCGCTGACGGGCTCACCGCTGCAGCCGATCCTGCTGATGCAGTCGCCGGTGGTCAACGACCGCGTGCTGGCGGCCAAGGACAGCCGGGTGCAGCGGCTGCTCGACACCTACAAAACCGACAACGGACGCGTGGTGGACGAGCTGTTCCTGGCGACGCTTTCCCGTCCGGCTTCAGGCGGCGAGAGACAAGTTGCGCTGGCGGCCATCGAAAAGAATCGCGTAGAGGGAGCGCAGAACCTGCAATGGGCGCTCATCAACCAGGTGGAGTTCTTTTTCAACCACTGAGGGTGGCGCAATGAACACGAAAACCGTAGGCGAAGTTTTTCAGACGCGGCGGGAGCTTCTCAAGCTGGGCGGACTGGGGTTGCTGGGAGCGTCCGCCGAAGCGGTGTGGCCGCTCAAGATGGGGGCGGCCGAAGGCGCGGCGTCCAAGGTTCAGCCGCGCGGAAATGCCCGGAACGTCCTTTTTTACGAAATCTCCGGGGCGATCAGCCACGTGGAAGGGTTCGACTTCAAGGAGACGGCGGGGACTCCCAAGGATCTGGACGTCCGCAAGATCAAGGACGATCTTTATCTTTCGAAGCTGCTCTTTCCGAAGCTGGAGAAGCACCTCGACAAATTCGCGATCCTGCGCTCGATGCAGAGCCACGAGGAGGTGCATTTCCGCGCGCAGTATTACCAGCAGACCGGACGCCAGCTGAACCTAGCTTTCGCGCGCGAGATTCCCTCGATCGGCTCGGTCGTGGCGATGGAACTGGAGCCGCGGCGGCGCAAGGAAGACACGTTCCCGACCTACATGTCGTTCTACCTGGAGAAGGGCGCGGCGGGGGCTCTCTCGACCGGGTTCCTGCCGCCGCGATTTTCGGTGGTGGACATCAACCCCGAAGCGGCGGTGAAAGGCAACGCGCTCGACGAGAAGGCGATCGAGCTGCTAGAAGAGCGCTGGCGGC
This sequence comes from Bryobacteraceae bacterium, assembly GCA_035495815.1. Lineage (GTDB taxonomy): Bacteria > Acidobacteriota > Terriglobia > Bryobacterales > Bryobacteraceae > DATJFH01. The sequence goes on along the minus strand of DATJFH010000346.1, from coordinate 28,225 downwards.
TGCTGCGCGAGCTGAAGGAAGCGGAGAAGGTCCGCATTTCCACCTACGGGAAGGAAATGGCGGGGTACGACGATTTCTACGACACGGCGCACCGGCTGCTGAGCGACAACCGCTGGCCGGCCGCGTTCAAGATCGCCGAGGAAGACCGCAAGCGCTACGGGAACAATCCGGTCGGCATCTCCTGTATCCTGGCTCGCAACGTGCTGGCGCAGGACGCCGGCACGCATTACATCCACGTCTGCCACCCGGGATGGGACCACCACGTGCAGATCTGGGATCGCAAGGCCAAATCGAACCACTACGTGCTGTGCTCGGAGTTCGATCCGGCGCTGTCGAGCCTGATGGAAGACCTGGCTGCGACGCGGTCCAAGACGAATCCGTCGAAAACGCTGCTGGACGAGACACTGGTGGTGGTGATGGGCGAATTCGGACGGACGCCGGGAGCGCTGAACAACATGGCGGGCCGGGACCACTACAACAAGTGCTATCCGGCCATGTTCGCAGGGGCGGGGGTAAAAGGCGGGCTGCTGCTCGGGCGTACGGATTCGGGCGGCGAGAAGTGCCTGGAGACGGGCTGGAAGAGCAAGGAGCAGCCGCGCATGGAGAACATCCTGGCCACGATGTACTCGGCGCTCGGCATCGACTGGAGCAAGGAGATCCGCAATACGCCGTCCGGAAGGGCTTATCCGTACGTCGATCCGCTTGGGCCTCACGGCTACATTCCTACGGATGAGATCCCGACTATTTACGGCTAGTCTTCTCATCACAGGCTCCCTGGCCGCCGCGCCTCCGGGGATGGTTTTCATACCCGGCGGCGAATTTCTGCGCGGCCGTTCGCACGCGCTTCCCGACGACAATCTGAAATGGTGGCCGGCGCTGATGAAGGACGACCGGCCGGTGCGCGCGATCCGGGTGGACCCGTTTTACCTCGACCAATTCGAAGTCACCAACGCGCAGTACGCCGAATTCGTGGCTGCCACCGAACACCGTCCTCCTTATAACTGGCCGAAGGGGAAAGTCCCGACCGGCAAAGAGCAATTTCCGGTGGCGGCGGTGGACTGGGAGGACGCATCCGCCTACGCCAAGTGGGCGGGTAAGCGGCTGCCGACCGAAGCCGAGTGGGAGCGCGCCTGCCGGGGAGCGGTGGATAAGGCCACCTATCCATGGGGGGACCGCAAGCCGTCGGCGGAGGACGCGCGGTTCAACGGGATCGAGGGTCCGGCGGCGGTGGGGAAATGCAAGGCCAATTACTTCGGTCTTTACGACATCGTCGGGAACGTGTGGGAGTGGTGCGCGGACTGGTATGACATCGGTTATTACGAGAAGGCGCCGGAAGCCAATCCCAAAGGGCCGGAACAGGGCAAGTACCGGGTAGTGCGGGGCGGCTCGTGGGCGGATGTGGAGAAGTACCTGACCTGCGCGTACCGGAGCTGGGTGCGTCCGACGGAGCGCGGGCCGAATATCGGCTTCCGCTGCGCAAAAGATTTCAAGTAGAAGGGGAATCGTCTAGTTTTTCGGGCCGTGGCCGTTGTTGGTTCGCCGCTTGTTCAGGGAGTCCATGAAGCGCTCGAACTTACGATCGCTCCTGCGCTGGGCGTCGGTGAGGGCGTCAACCTTGATGGCGAGGGCGGCTATCTGCTCTCCCACTTGTACGGTCAACCCGCCCAGGCTCTTCTGGTTGTTGACCACCATCCTCATGCCGGTCTCCACCAGTTTGCGCATGGCCTCCAGGCGCTTGTCGAACTTCTCCATCCGCGCATCGGACTTTTCCATCCGCGCCTCGGACTTCTCCATCCGCGCCTCGGACTTTTCCATCCGCGCCTCGGCCCTTGCCTGCGACTGCAGGATGAATTCCATGGTTCGTTCGACGTCCATTTGGCTCGAGTGTAGCAAACAGCGTGAACTTCTATTGACAGAAACGGACCGCGGCGTGGTGTGTTCAAACGCCGCGCGCCCCGATGATATACTGATGCGCCATGAAGGCTGGATGGCTTCTGCTGGCGCCTCTGTTTTCGCCCCTCTTCGCCGAGAATGCAGCGAAATTCTACTTCGTCGACGTCGGCCACGGGAATGCGGCTTTCGTGACCGCTCCGTCCGGTGAGACGATGCTGCTCGACGCCGGTCCGACACGCGCGGCCGATCGCATCCTGGCGTTCATGGATCAGAACGGGATCAGGAAGATCGACTACCTGGTGATCAGCCACTTCGAAGACGATCACATGGGAGCGGCCCGGCGCATGGCCCCGAGGACGGAGATCGTGAACTTCGTGGATCACGGCACGAGCGTCACTTACGGCAAGGACGACGCATGGTGGAAACGCCATCGGGGACCCTGGTTCCGGGAGGGGATGAGCAAGGCCGACGACAAGAACTTCGACGAGTACCGGGAGGCGCGCGCCAAATCGCGTCACTTGAAAGTCAAGGCCGGCGACAAGATTCCGGTCAAAGGTCTGGACGTGGACGTAGTCAGCGCGGAGGGCAAGGTCATCGCGAAGCCGCTGGTGAAAGGCGCCACGGCGCCGGCCGCCTGCGCGACCGTGGATCGCCGCAGCGAGGACGACGCGGAAGACGGGCAGTCGGTGGGCGTTACGCTGAGGTTTGGCAAGTTTCGTTTCATCTACCTCGGCGATCTCACCTGGAACACGGCGAACTCGCTGTTCTGTCCGGAAAACAAGATCGGGGCGGTGGACGCGTACCTGGTGACGCACCACGCGCAGAGCATGCCCAGCGCAATGGGGGACTACTACTATGGACTCTCCTGCTGCTCGGCGGCGGAGGTTCACGGGCTGAATCCGCGGGTGGCGTTCCTGAGCATGGGGTCGCTCGGTCACAAGGCCGGAACCCCCGCGGCGATGCAGGTGTTGAGGGAGATTCACGGGCTCGATCTGTGGCAGACCGAATATATCCGGGACGGAGGCGAGAAGGGCTTCAACGGTCCGGAAGAGTATGCGGCCAACACCGGCGAACGCAGCGAGAAAGTGCCCTTCATCCAGATGACGGCGATGGCGGACGGCTCCTTCTCGGTTACCAACAGCCGAAACGGCGTAACAAAGAAGTACCCGGTGCGGAAATAGGATCCGGATGCGATCACTCGTCCCGCTTCTTGCGCCGGCGTCACCGGCTTCCGGGCAGCACTCTCTGCAGTTTTTCAGAGAAAGCGGCAACCCGGGCGCGCCAGAAGCTGCGTGGGATGCAAGGTCAGGCCGCTAACGGCTGTACGAGGACCGTGGTGATTTGAGGAGGGTGTAGAAGCGTATTGTGGATGAGGCACGAATGGACCGCACGGAGCACTCCCTCTTTGTGCCGCTCCTCGAGGAACCGGGGAAGCTGCACTTCTATCTTGAAATCCACGAGCCGGGCGGGAGCCTTGCCCTTGCCGGCGGTCACGCGAACGCGCAGTCCTTGCGTCGCGAGCTGTCTCGCCTTGAGATACTGCGCTGCATAATAGGCAGCGCACGAGCCAAGAGACGCGAGCATGAATTCCGGCGGAGTCATTCCCTCGTCGAATCCGCCGTTCTCTTCCGGTTGATCGCAGATCACCGTGTGATTCCGCGCTTTGACTTCAAACTGAACATCCCCGAGATGATCCACTACGATTTCCATAAAGCCTCCATCCGGGAAGACGCAGAAGGGAGCCACTGGTGACAAGCTGCTGCAAAAATTTCGGACTTTGTCACTTTTCCATGCACAGCGCATCTTTATCAGACAGGCAGGGAGGCCGCGGTTGGCCGTACAATTGACGTGTGGAAGAAGCGTCCCATTCGGAGCTGCAACTCGCGAAAGAGTTGATGGCCGGGCATCCCGATGCTTTTGACCGCTTTGTGGAACTCTATAACGCAAAGGTGTTTCGATACAGCTTCACCATGTGCGGGCAGCGCGAGGATGCCGAAGAGGTCGCGCAGGAGACGCTCATGAAAGTGTTCGAGAGTCTCGGCCAGTTGCGCGCGCCGGAGCGCCTGAAGCCATGGGTATTTCGAATTGCCAAGAATGCCTGCCTCATGAAACGCAGGCGCAGCCTGTTTGCGCCGAAAAGGGAGCTGTCGCTCGATGCATTGAAGCCTTCGAAATCCGGCGACGGCGAGGGCGCCCGGCTCGAGATCGCGGACTGGTCCGCGCTGCCCGACGACATCGCTTCGAACGGCGAGCTGAAGCGGGCTCTGAACCGGGCGGTGGAGCAGCTCCCGGACATCTACAAGGCCGTCTTTCTCCTGCGGGATGTTGAAGAGCTTTCTACGGAGGATGCGGCCGGTGTCCTCGGGGTCAGCGAGGACGTGGTGAAGACGCGGCTCCACCGCGCCCGCCTGGCATTGAGAAAGTCGCTCGACGAGCACCTCCGTACCGCCGTGGAACAGGTCAGAGAGAGATGAACCCGCGGGACTGCAACACGATCTTCTCGATGTTATCCGAGTATCTCGACCAAACGCTGCCGCCGGCAGCGTGCGAGGAACTGGAGAGCCATATTCGCGATTGCGCTCCCTGCGTCGAGTTTGTGGAGAGCCTGAAGAAGAGCGTGCGGCTTTGCCGCGAATACAAGGCGGATATCGAAGCGCCCGCCCTTTCGCCGGCCGTGAAGCGGTCCCTCAAAGAAGCGTACGAGCGGATGCTTTCTTCGCGAGAAGAAACAGCCGGCCGAGAGTAGTCCCACCACCGCCCGGCTCCCCGCGGCATAGGGCGATTACACGGTTCCACTTATTGTTGGGAGCGGTGTCACCCCGGTTGCCGATATGCATCCTAGGGGATGAACGAAATGCGCAATCTGATGCTCCTTGCCATCCTGACAGCCCCGGCCTGGGCGGCGGAAGATTTGACCGCGCCGCAGGCGGTCCTGAGGGCTCTGGCAAATAGTCCCTCGATTCAGGCCGCTGCCGCGGCCAGGGCGTCGTCGTCGGGCTGAACATGTTCCGAATCGGCAACCGCCCGCGGCAGTTGTTGCTCGAAAAGTGGACTTGCGCGCAGGGACCTGAAGCTCACGAGCCGGCGCGGGGAGGAGCGATGGTCCGGATGCCGTACTCTCGGCGGTAGAGACACGCCCGGCGGCTTGGCAGTACTGATTGCTTGTTCGGTGGCTAAAGTCCGGTGGCATTGCCGCCGAAAGATAGTCTAAGGTGTTCTACCCAGCAGCCGCGAGGCGGCGCTGTCGGGGTCCCCAGAGTCTTCTGGCTCTTCTCCTGACACTCGGAGGCGCATCCGGGTCCATTCTTACCGGTTCGACAGACGAAGCGTACGGCCGGATTCCGCTCAGCTTCGCGGCCAATCGCGGGCAGGCGCATCCGGCGGTGCGGTTCATGGCGAAGGGACCGGGATTGACGGCGTACTTTGCCGCGGGAGACGTAACGCTCGACCTGCGGTCGACAACCGTGCGGATGCGTTACCTGGGGGCGAACGCGGAGCCTGCGGTCAGCGGTCTCGACCCGCAGGAGGGCCGCGCCAATTACCTCATCGGCCGGGATCCGAGGCAGTGGAGAGTCAACGTGCCGCTGTACGGGGGGGTGGTCTATGAGAATCTGTATCCCGGCGTCGACATGCTGTACTCGTCCCACAGCCGGCTGCTCAAATCGGAATACACCGTGGCGCCGGGGGCCGATCCCGGGCAGATCCGGATCTCGTATGAAGGCGTTGAGCGGCTTCGGGTGGACGACCGGGGGCGCCTGATCGCGGGCACTCCGGAGGGCGAACTGCGGGACGAGGCGCCGGAGATTTACCAGGAGATCGACGGCCGGCGCGTCCCGGTGGAAGGCGCTTTCCGGGTGAGCGGGAACGTGGTGACGTTTTGGGTGGGCTCGTACGACCGCTTGCGGCCGCTGCGAATCGATCCGACCATTTCGTACAGCACTTTCCTGGGCGGGGCGGGGACGGACCGGGCGAACGCCATCGCGGTGGACGCGAGCGGCGCGGCGTACGTGACGGGCTATACCGATTCCAGCAATTACCAGGTGAGCGCCGGGGCCGTACGGCCGACCTCCGGGGGCAGCGTGGACGCATTTGTCACCAAGCTCAATTCGAGCGGGACGGCCATCGTGTACAGCACGTACCTGGGGGGAAACAGCGACGACCGGGGCTTTTCGATCACGGTGGACGGGTCGGGGAACGCCTACGTGACGGGCTGGACCGGCTCGACGAACTTTCCGCTGGTGTCGGCCTATCAGAGCACGCTGAAAGGCTCGCGAGACGCTTTTGCGGCCAAGTTGAATTCCACCGGCACGGCGCTCCTTTACAGTACCTATCTGGGCGGCTCGGGAGACGACCGCGGCAACGGCATTGCGGTGGACGCGGCAGGGGCGGCGTACGTGACCGGATCGACCACCTCGACGAACTTTCCGGTGTCCGGCGGCGCGCAAGCGGCGTCCGGCGGCCAGCAGGACGGGTTCGTGACGAAGCTCAACGCATCCGGAAGCGGCATCGTCTACAGCACGTATCTGGGCGGCGCGGCGGACGACCGGGGGTCGTCCATCGCGATCGATTCGTCGGGTGCGGCCTACGTGGCCGGTAACACAGCCTCGGCGGACTTTCCGGTGGCGTCGGCGCTGCAGGCGACGAATCGCGGCTCGACCGACGCCTTCGTGACCAAGATCAGCCCGGCCGGCTCCTCGTTCCTCTACAGCACCTACCTCGGCGGCACGGGGACGGAAAATATCGAAGTGGGCCGCTCGATCGCGGTGGACTCCGCCGGCAGCGCGTATGTCACGGGAACGACGTCATCGACCGATTTCGCGGTGACGGCGTCGTATCAGACGACCAACCGGGGATCGAACGACGCCTTTGCCGTCAAGCTGGCGAGCACCGGGGCGGCTCTTGTATACAGCACTTATCTGGGCGGATCGAATATCGATTTCGGAAACTCGATCGCGGTGGACAGCGGCGGGTTTGCATTTATCACGGGCTACACGTGGTCGACGGATTTTCCCACGCTCAACCCCGGACAGGCGACGCAGGGCGGAAACGTGGACGGCTTCATCGCCAAGTTGAATACAGCGGGCACGGCGGTGGTGGAGAGCGGCTTTCTGGGCGGGGCGAGCAGCGACAGCGGCTACGGCATCGCGCTCGATACGGCGGGGGCGGCGTACGTCGCCGGGCAGACTCTCTCCGGGAATTTCCCGCTGCTGAATCCCGTGGTAGCAACGAACGGCGGCACGCTGGCCGCTTTTGTGACGCGGTTCACGTTCGGAGTGGCCGGCGCGCCTTCGGCGGTATCCGTGGCGCCGGCGTCCGGCACGGGGGCGATCCAGACGTTCACGCTGGTTTACAGCGATCCGCGCGGATTCACGGACATCAATTGGGTGGACGTGAACTGGAATACCACAACGGCGACCGGGGGGGCCTGTTATCTGCGCTACACGCGCGGGACGAACACGCTGCAGATTTCCACCAACGCGGGAACGGGATGGGCGGCGTCGGCGACGCCGGGTACGGCGACCGTGCTGCAGAACAGCCAGTGCAGCGTCGACGCGGGGGCTTCCACGGCCATCGGCGCGGGCAACAGCCTGACGCTGACTCTGGCGGTGACGTTCTCCGGTAGCTTCGCCGGGACCAAGAACGTCTACATGCAATTACAGGATCTTTCGGGAACTTTGGCGCCCTGGCAGGTGAAGGGAACCTGGGTGGCCGCGGCGGGGAATCCTTCGAGCATTTCGGTGACGCCGGCGGCCGGATCGGGGGCCACGCAGACGTTTACGGCGGTGTTCAGCGACCCGTACGGCACAGCCGACATCAGCTACGTCAACGTGCTGTTTCAAACCCAGATCACGGGCGTAAACGCATGTTGGGTGCAGTACACGCGGGCCAGCAATCTGGTCGACGTGGTAGCCGATTCAGGCATCGGATACGCCGGTCTGGCGGCGCTGGGGGCGGCGGGGACCATTCAGAACAATCAATGCAGCGTGGACACCGGGGCATCGAGCGTGACGATGTCCGGCAATACCATGACTTTCAATGTGGCGGTGACGTTCAAGGGCGTCTTCACCGGGACGAAGAACATTTACCTGAACGTATTCAACAACGCCGGCGCCTCGTCCGGGTGGCAGGCGAAAGGCGCGTGGACTGCGTCCGGCGCGTTGCCTCCGGCGGCGGTGTCGGTGACGCCCGCTTCCGGGACCGGCTACACGCAGGTGTTCAGCTTCGCCTTCTCGGATCCATACGGCTACGCGGACATTGCGTATGTCAACATGCTCTTCCAGACCACGATCACCGGATTGAACGCCTGCTGGGTGCAGTACACACGGGCCTCGAACACGGTGGACCTGGTGGCGGACTCGGGGAGCGGCTACGCCCGCCTGGCGATTCTGGGGAGTCCGGGCACTCTGCAGAACAATCAGTGCGCGGTGGACACGGCTGCCTCTTCGGTTTCTTTTTCTGGAAACAACATGACCGTCTCGGCTGCCATCACATTCAAGGCGGGCTTCTCGGGGGCGAAGAACGTCTACATGGGTGTGTTCACCAACGCCAATATCACTTCCGGATGGCAGATGAAGGGGGTGTGGACCGCCGCCGGCGTCCAGACTCCATCGAACGTGTCGGTATCGCCGGCTTCCGGATCGGGATCGAGCCAGTCGTTCAACTTCATGTATGCGGACCCGTCCGGCTTCGCGGACATCAGCTATGTGAACATGCTGTTCCACTCGCAGCTCACCGGACAGAGCGCCTGCTGGGTGCAATACGTTCCGTCGACGAATCTGATCTACCTTGTCGCGGATTCGGGGACGGGACACGTGGGATCGGCGGCCATCGGGGGCGCCGGAACCCTGACCAACAGCCAGTGCACGGTGAACGTGTCGTCATCGGCCGCGGCTCCCTCCGGGAACAATCTGACCGTCATCGTGTCACTGACTTTCAAGGCGGCGTTCTCGGGGGCGAAGAACGTCTACATGAACGTGTTCAACAACGCGAATCTGTCGCCGGGCTGGCAGGCGAAGGGCGTCTGGACAGTTCCGTAGGAAGCGTTCGAGCGCCGCGCCCGAGCCGGCTGAAAAACCGGCGCCGGACGGATGCCGGCCTCACCAGCTTTCGGGTGAAACCGCCGATAGTAGCGTAGTGCTTTAGAGGGTTCTCTACTGCATTTCCCGGCTGCCCCCAGGGAACCGGCCACCCCAATTCACAGCTCCAAAGCGTTGAACAAAACTATGAAACTTTCTTTCCTGCTCTTCGTGTGCGTATTCGCCGGCCATGGCCAGGTAGGACCATCGGCCATGAGGGAACCGGCAGGAGCCAACCTGCCCATGCAGACCATCGGCGCGAACGATCTGCTTTCCATTTCCGTCTATGACGCTCCCGAGTTGACGCGGTCCGTGCGCGTATCGGCCGACGGGCTGATCCGCCTGCCGCTGCTGCCCAGGAAGATTCAGGCGCAGGGATCGATGCCGCCGGAACTGGAAGAATCCATCACCACGGCCTTGAAGGAGGAGGGCGTCCTGGTGGATCCGGTGGTGACGGTGACGATCGCCGAATATCACAGTCGGCCGATCAGCGTGATGGGAGCGGTCAAGAAGCCGCTGACGTTCCAAGCTTCGGCGCCGACGACTCTGCTGGACGCGCTGGCGCGGGCCGAGGGACTGACTGCCGACGCCGGCGCCGTGATTCTGGTCAGCCGACTGGAACGGCCGGGCGAACCGGCTGCGGCTACCGACGTGCATCGCATCACTGTGAGCAGCTTGATTGACGGCGCAAATCCCAAAATGAATCTCACACTCACGGGCGGCGAACAGATTCTGATTCCCACAATGGGACGCGTGTTCGTAGTTGGAACAGTACGGCGCCCGGGCGCGTTCACTTTGCGCGAGGATGGCGCCGGAACGGTGTTGCAGATGGTGGCCCTGGCCGAGGGATTGGCGCCTTACGCGGCCAAGACGGCCTACATTTACCGGCGCGGGACGAACGGCGTTCGTCGGGAGGAAGCAGTGCAACTCGAAGAGATCCTCAAGAGAAAGCAGGCGGACGTGACAGTGCTGCCGGACGACATTCTGTACGTTCCCGACAACAAGACCAAGCGGCTCACGATAACAGCAGTCGAACGCTTGTTGAACTTCGGCAGCACGGCGGGCGCGACAGCGCTCATTTACCGCTAGAGACAAACTGGTTCGCGAACACAGACTAACCAAGATGAAAAGCACACCCGAGAATCTCCCTTCGATAGTCGAGAGGCCAGCGCAGAGGATGCTGCAGGCCATGCCCACGGCCGCTTACCCCGTTCCGGGCGAAACCGATACGGACCAAACGGCTGCTCTTACTCATTACCTCTGGGTCTTGCGGCTACATCGCTGGAAGGTCCTGGGATTCATCGCGGCGGCAGTGCTGGCGACCGTGATCGTCTCTTCGCGGCTCACGCCGGTGTTTGAAGCGACGGCCACGATCGATATCGACCGGCAGTCAGCCCCGGGCATCATCGGAGACGAAGCGCGACGGTCGTCGCTCAACGACGCCGACCAGTTTCTGGCGACGCAGGTGAGGCTGCTTCAGTCCGACTCCGTGCTGCGTCCGGTGGCGATGAAATACGGACTGCTCGAGAAGGAAGGCGCATCGCAGAATGGCGCCCGCAGGGCCGCCCGCGAAGAGGCGCCGATCGTGCTGCGCAAGCTCAAAGTCGCTCGCCCGCCGAACACGTACCTGCTGCTGGTGAGCTACCGGTCACCGGACGCGCGGCTGGCAGCCGATGTCGCTAACGGGGTCTCGCAGAGCTACATCATGCATACCTTCGATCTGCGATTCAAGGCCTCGTCCAGCCTCTCCAGCTTCATGGAGAAGCAGATCGAGGAGTTGCGGGCCAAGATGGAGCGGTCGACGGGCGCGCTGGTCGGGTTCGAGAAAGAGCTGAACGTGATCAATCCCGAGCAGAAGACCAGCATCCTTTCTTCCCGCCTGCTCCAGCTGAACACCGAATACACCAATGCTCAGACCGACCGGGTGCGGAAGGAAGCCGAATCTCCCTCCTCTACCGACGATTCGATGGAGTCGGCGCTGGCCGCCGCTCACAGCGAGTCGCTGCGGCGGGCGCTCGAGCACATGAACGACGTGCAGGAAAAATTCGCCCAGGTGCGCGCGCAATTTGGAATCAACCACCCGGAACACCGGAAGGCCGAGACACAAGTCGCAGAAGCCCAGCGGATCCTAGACAAGACCCGGCAGAACGTAGTGGAGCAGGCCCGGGTAACCCAGCGGCAGGCAATCAACCGCGAGGAGATGCTGCACGCGGCTCTTTCCGAGTCCAAGGATGAGTTCGACAAGCTGAACGCGCGGTCGTTCGAATACCAGCAGCTCAAGCGCGAAGCGGAAGCCGACAAGAAGCTGTACGAGGAACTGGTGCGCAGGATCAAGGAGGCGGGCATCAACGCCAGTTTCCAGAACAGCTCCATCCGTCTGGCCGACGATGCACGGCCGCCGGTCAAGGCGGTGTTCCCGGACGTCACGCTGAATTCTCTGCTGGCGCTGCTATTCTCCTCGCTGCTGGCCGTCGGAGCGGCGGTGCTGCATGACGTTCTCGATAACACGGTGCGGGATGCCGACGACGTATCCCGGTCGCTCAACGTGCCGGTGCTGGGGACGCTGCCGCAAGTGAAGAACTGGAGCAAGCGGCTCTCGGCGGTGATCACCAACGGCGGGACTGTGCCGACCGCGGGTATGGAAGAGCGGGCGATTTCCGGATTCAGCGAGTCCATCCGGACGCTGCGCAATAACATCCTGCTCGCGGATTTCGATCGCCGGCTGCGCATGATTCTGGTCACCAGCCCGTCTCCGGCGGAAGGAAAATCGACCATCGCGGCACACCTGGCGATTGCGCACGCCGAGCAGGGGAAGAAGACATTACTCATAGACGGCGATCTGCGCCGTCCGAGCGTGCATCGCAAGTTCGGCTTCACGGTCAACGCCGGGTTGTCGTCGGTGCTGCTGGGCGAAGTGAACTGGGCGCAGGTCCTGGTCAAGCCGGAGAACGTTCCGGATCTGGACATCATGCCGGCGGGTCCGCCTTCGCGCCGGGCTTCAGATCTGCTTGGCGGAGAGATCGCGGCTCTGCTGACCGAAGTCGCGTCGGACTACGACATGATCATCGTCGATGGCCCGCCCATGCTCGGGTTCGCCGAATCGCTACAGATGTCGACCTGCGTGGACGGCGTGCTGATCGCGGCCTGCTCCAGAGAGACGAACCGCAAGGCGATCCGCACGGTAGTCAACACTCTAAACCGGCTGCAAGTGAACGTCCTCGGCCTGGTGCTGAACGAAGTGAAGGGCGATTCAAGGGACGGCTACTACTATCACGGACAGTATGGAAAGTATTACGAGAGTCGCGAGGAATAGTGTGGCGGAGATGAGTGCCACCAGCCTTTGCCCGGGAGCGCTGCCGGTGGCGGCGCCTCTCGAACAGATCCCTTCACTTCGCTCCGACTTTGCCTGGACGCTGGCCGGCAACCTGATCTACGCGGCCTGCCAGTGGGGCATGGTCGTAGCCATGGCACGGATCACCACACCCACGGTGGTGGGGCAGTTTTCGCTGGGACTGGCGATCGCCGCCCCCATCTTTCTCTTGAGCAACCTCAATCTGCGGGCGGTACTGGCGACCGACAGCCGCGCCGAATTCGACTTCTCCGATTATCTCCGCCTGCGCCTGCTGACCACCGCCGGCGCACTCGCCGTTTCGCTGGCAGTCGCTTTCGCCGGCGGATACCGGATCGAAACCGCGCGTCTGATAGGGCTGGTCGGGCTGTGTAAAGCGGTCGAATCGGTGAGCGATCTTTATTACGGGCTGTACCAGCTTCGCGGCCGCATGCGGCGGATCGCGATCTCACTTGTGTTCCGGGGCGTCCTTTCGCTGGGTCTCCTGATCCTGATTCTGTGGATGGGGGGCTCGCCGGAAGCGGCCGTTGCCGGGATGGGGCTGGTGTGGCTGGCGGTTCTGCTGGGCTACGACAGCCGCGAGACCGGGCCGCGGACCGCGGGATCGACGGCGAAATTCCGGACGCTCCAGCGGATCGGGATGGTTTCGCTGCCGCTCGGACTGACGGCCATGCTGCTCTCGTTCAATACCAATATTCCACGCTACTTCCTCGAGCACGGACGCAGCGAGCGCGACTTGGGCATCTACTCGGCGCTGGCAGTGGTCGCGCTGGCGGGCGGAGCGGTCATGAATGCGATCTGCCAGGCGGGGATGACGCGGCTGGCGACTATGTACAAGGACGGCCGGCGGGATACCTTCCTAATTCTGCTGGCAAAGCTGACAGGCGTGGGCGTGCTGATGGGCGTCCTGGGAGTGGCGGCCGCCGCCGTCATCGGCCGGGATTTGCTGTTCCGGCTGTACAAGCGCGAATACGCCGAACATTCCGGCGTTCTGACGCTGCTGATGATCAGCGCCGCAGTAAATTATCTGGGCTCCTGCTTCGGAACCGCGATTACGGCGATGCGGATGTTCGGCGTTCAGATGTGGATTCACGGCGGAGTGTCGGTCGTGACTCTCGCCTGCGCATGGCCGCTGATTCACACCTGGGGACTGGCCGGAGCAGCCTGGGCGGCCGTGATCGCATCAGCGTGCGCGGCCCTGTCGTATGGGGCACTGACGTACGGAAAGCTCAAAGCATGGCGATGAACAACGACCTTTTGGACCACAAAGCTTTCTCGGCCTGCCGCAACGTGTACCTTGCGCAAGCGCCCGCCGCGGAGTACGAATCGTGCCGGGTTTCGGCCGCCCCGGAGCTGCACGGACCGTGCGCGGTCTCGCCGGCGGCCGCGGCGCTGAGGGAAATGTTTCAGTGCGCCGGCCTGGACCCAGCTCGTTTCGGGCAGGCGGAATGGAACCCGCTGGCGGCAGTGATCAGGCCGGGCGATCGGGTGCTGATCAAGCCGAACTGGGTCCTGCATGAGAGCCGGTCCGGCCACGGTCTGGACAGTCTGGTGACTCATCCCAGTCTGATTGAGACGGTACTGCAGTATGCGATGAAGACATCGCCGGCGTCGGTGGTGATCGGCGACGCGCCGCTGCAAGCTTGCGATTTTTCCGCTCTGATGCGGACCTGCGGGATCGAGGAGCGCGTGGAGCGGAGCGGGGCCGGCGGAGCGGTGTCGGTGCGCGACTTCCGGTTGGTGACGCGCGACGGGCATGATCGCTGGGCGCAAACGGGACTCACCAGCCGGTCGCTCGATGAGTACGTGCTGTTCGACCTGGGGCGCGACAGCTCGCTCGAGCCGATCACGCGCGATGACTCCGAGTTTCGGGTCACGATGTACGATCCGCAAGGGCTGCGGTCCACGCACGGAGTGGGCAGGCATCAGTACCTGATCGCGCGCGAGCTGATCGAGGCGGATGTGGTCCTCAACCTGCCGAAGCTCAAAACACACAAGAAGGCCGGTATGACGGGAGCGCTCAAGAACATGGTCGGCGCCAACGGTCACAAGCAGTATCTTCCGCATCACCGCAAGGGTGGCGCGGCCGGCGGTGGCGACTGCTATCCAGGTTCGAGCGGGTGGAAGTCCCTCGCGGAAGACATGCTGGACCAGGGAAACCGGCGATCGGGCGTCCTTGCACGGGGACTCTGCTCGCTGGGAGCAAGCGCGGCCCTGCGCGCTGGCTCGCTGTTCGGCGGCGACAACAACGTGGAAGGCGCGTGGCATGGCAACGACACGCTGTGGAGAATGACGCTGGATCTACAGACGATTCTGCACTACGGGCGCAGCGACGGGCGGCTCGACAGCGCGCCTCAGCGCAGAGTGCTCTCGATTACCGATGCGATTATCGCCGGCGAAGGCGAGGGACCGCTGGCGCCGATCCCGGCTCCCATCGGCGTTTTGACGATGTCGGCCAATACGGCCGCGGCCGATTGGGTGGGCGCGGCGCTGCTCGGGTACGATCCGTCCGCGATCTGTCTCACCCGGGAAGCGTTTCGGACCGGAAACTTTCCGCTGACCGAATTCGCTCCGGACGACATCGTGGTAAGGGCGCCAGGCGGCGAGATGAGTGTGGCGGACATGACGCGGCGATTCCGGCGCAAGGTAATTGCGCCGCAGGGTTGGAAAGACCTGGAAACGCCGCCCGCCGGAAAGGAGCAGGCTGCATGATCAGCCGGACGTTGTGGAAGACGTATTTCGCCGCGCAGGGATTGCAGGGCTACTGGAGCGAGCTCGACCGCTTTCCTACCCTGAACCCAGACCGGGCGCGGTCCGAGCTTTCCAAACGGCTTCTGGCGCAGATCCGCTATTTCGGCTCGCGCACGGACGCTTTGCAGGAGTGGCGGGACGCGGCCCACATCGACACTCCGGATGAGCTTTGGCGAGTCTGGCAGTCGCTGCCAATCATGCGCAAGCAAGACTTGCGGGAGCGCTTCCATCCAACTTCGATTCAAGAGCGCTTCGGCATCATCGGTTCTGCTTCGACCACGGGCGGGTCCACCGGCGAGCCGACACCTTATCTGCACGACCGCGCCATGCTGCGCGCCACCACAGCCACCCGGCTCTACAGCCGGATGCGCATGGGCTGGATTCCGGGCATGCCGACGATCTGCGTGTGGGGCTCCGAGCGCGACATCGGCCGGCAGCGTTCCGTCAGGAACCGCATCTCTTGTTTTCTGCGCCGCGATCTGCTGGTGGACGGTTATTCCCTGGACGGAAAAACGGTGGACACGGTTCTGGCCGCTACCCGGCGATACCCGGGGCTGGCGCTGTTCGGCTTCACCAGCATGCTGGAGTTCGTCGCCAGGGAGATGGCCCGCAGAGGGATTCTTCCTCCAGCGGGAGTGGTGCAGGCGCTGTGGAACGGCGGCGAGATGCTCTACGATCACCAGCGCGCGCTCTTCCGTCAGGTGTTCGGACTTCCCATACGGAACGCGTACGGCGGGCGGGAGCTGTCACTGATGGCGTTCGAGCGATCGGACGACGAGGTGTTGAACGTCATGCGGCCTCTGGTGTTCCTGGAGATTGTGGATCGTGAAGGAAGACCGGCGGCGCCCGGGGAATCCGGTCGGGTTCTCTGCACCAGCCTGGTGTGCCGCGGCACTCCCTTCCTGCGCTACGAGATCGGCGATATGGCGACCTATCGCGCCGAAGACGCCGACGAATCCGGAGTCAAGGCCATCGACCAGCTTCAGGGACGCGTCGCCGGGCTGCTCGAACTCAATGGCAAGACCATCAATTGCATTTTTTGGAACCACTTGATGAAAGAATACGGCGAAGTACACCAGTTCCAAATTCTGGTCCGGAACACAGCGGGCATTACGCTCCGTCTGAAGGGAACCCCGTTCACGCCGGGCCGCGAGCAGTCTTTACGCGGCAGGCTGCGCGGGCTGCTGGGAGACCTGCCGGTGGAGATCGACTGGCTGCAATCGCTGCCGCGGACGCCGCAGGGAAAGCTCCTGCAGGTGGTGAGGGTATGAACACAGAATCGTCGCCGGTGAGGATTCTGCACGTCCTGCGCAAAATGGACCGAGGCGGCGCGGAAATGCGCACGCTCGACCTGATGCGCAATATCGATCGCAACCGGTACCGATTCGAGTTCTGCTGCACATCCGGTCTGCCCGGGGAACTGGACAACGAAATTCGGGAATTGGGAGGCCGGCTTCATTACATCCCACTGGATCCACGGTTTCCCGGCCGGTTCAGCAGGCTGCTGCGGGCCACGCCATTCGACGTGGTGCACTCGCACGTACATTACTTTTCCGGATACATTCTGCGGTTGGCCGCCAAAGCGGGCGTGCCGGGCCGGATCGCACATTTTCGCAGCATGACCGACGGGCACGGAAACAACCTCCGCCGCCGTCTGCAAAGGCGTTTGATGAAAGGTTGGCTGAACCGGTACGCGACGCGGATTCTGGGAGTGAGCGAGGCGAGTCTCGAGAGCGCCTGGGGAGACCGGTGGCGGCGCGACGAGCGATGCGAGGTGATTTACAACGGCATCGACGCCGGATTGTTCGCAGGACCGGGAGACCGGGCGGGAGTGAGGCGCGAGTTTCAGATACCTGGAGAGTCTCCTCTGTGCATCCACGTAGGACGAATGGACGAAGCAAAGAATCACGGCCGTCTCCTGCGGATCTTCGAGCATGTCTTGAAACTGCGGCCGGACAGCTACCTGATTCTGGCCGGTGGAGGAGCCGACGGCGCGATCGAACGCAACGCGCGGACGCTGGCGGCCGACCTGGGAATAGAGGGGCGCGTGACGTTCGCCGGTACCCGCGGCGATGTGCCGAGGCTGCTGGCGGCCGCCGACCTGATGATCTTTCCGTCGTTAAGGGAAGGGCTGCCGGGCGCGGTTCTAGAGGCTTCGGCCGCCGGAGCGCCGGTGCTGGCCAGCGATCTGCCCTGTATTGTCGAGATCTCGCAACAGGCGCCGCGGGTCTACTGTCTCTCACTTGCGGCGACAGATGAGGCGTGGGCGGGGGCGGCAGTCGAGTTGATGTCCAGGCGCCGGCCGGAAGAGGATCCGGTCAAGCTTTTCGATCAGACCTGCTTCGCCATGCGGCATTGCGCCAGGGCATTCGAGATGGTCTACGACGGCGGACAGCCGAGGCTCGAAGGAGGCGCATCGTGAGCGCCGTTGCGTTTTCGCTTCAGTCTGGCGCCGCAAGGCGCGAATCGGCCGTTGGGGCAGCCGCCGGAATCGAGAAAGCGGCGCTGTTCCTGGTGTTCGCTGGAATCTCGTTCCACTGGATTTCCGCCTACCTGCTGGCATCCGTCCATATCGAGATGCCGGAGTGGGTGGAGACACGTTACTACCTGTATATTTGCATTCCAGCGCTGCTGCTGAGTGTCCGCAGTTATGGCCGGTTTGCGGGATTCACCAAAACACCTTCGATGCTGGCCTGCCTGACGCTGATGCTCGGCGGTCTGCTCTGGACCGCGGAATCGGAAGTGGGCCGCGGCGCTCTCAAGTTCGCGGGTTTCGCGGTCACCATTCCGCTGGCGTCGCTGATTGTCAAAAACGACTACACCAGGCGATGCAGCCAATGGTTCGTGTGGGGTACGGTCGCGTCGCTGGCGCTGGCTGTGGCCATTGAGGGCGACGGCCTGGCGGGGTATCGGTTCGGAACCCTGATCGACGTGAACGGACGAACGGCATCGAACCCGAACAGCGTGGGGGCGCAGGCTGCGCTGGCAGCGTGTCTCCTAACCCTGCAGTTCTGGCGAACGACCGCGAATCGACGGAGCCGGTTGACAAACGCCGCGTCAGCCGCCGCCATCCTGTTTCTGGTATATGCCGTCTTTCTGACGGCCTCGCGCACGGCGTTCATCGTTCTGGCCGGCACGCTGCTGTGGAGCCTGGTCCTACGCTGCCAGCGGTCGCCGACCGCGCTGCTGTGGGGTGGTATGGCCCTGTTGTTCTCGGTCTCCATGCTCTGGGCGGCGGATTCGCTCCTGGCAGACGCCAACAACGACGTTTATAGCCAGATCCGGAGCCGGCTGTTCCAGGACCAGGAAGGAACAGTGGGCACCCTGGGATCGAGGACTCTGATCTGGCAGTTCGCAGGCGGTCTGCTCACAGAGGACACCCGGTGGGTAGCCGGCTTCGGCACCGGTGGAGTCGACAAGGCGCTGGGCACGTTCTTCGAGCTTGGGGAATATGCCATCGGCCGCGACGGAATCCGCCGCCTTCATTCGCACAGCACGTTCATTGACTGGGCGTTGATGTTCGGATTGGTGGGTTTGTTGGTCCCGGCGTGGCTGGCCATTCGTGCGGCCCGGACCGCTCTGCGATTGGATCTGGAGGACGATCGCGTGGATCGAACCAGCCTGCTGATGTTTGCGCTTCTGTTCAGTTTCGGCGGCGTGATCACGACGGAGGTCTTCTGGATCGCTTTCGGATCTCTGCTGTGGGCTTCGCTCAGCCGGACGCGAACGGCCCCCGAACCATGCCGGTTGGGAACCCAACGTCTATGAAACTTCTGATTTCAACCCCAATCCGTTTTCAATCCACGCCGGACGGCGCCGTCTGGGCCCGGCAGGAAGCAGATGGATACACCTTCTGGACACGATACCTGGCCGGCTTCGACGAGCTAACGCTGCTGGCGCGCGTCCGCCCGGTTTCCACGCCATCTGCCAACTGGCTGCGGGCGGACGGCCCGGGCGTGCGCTTCGCCCCCGTGCCGGACTTCGTCGGACCGTACCAATTGATGCGCCGTTGGTTCCCGGTCAGGGCCGCTGTCCGGACCGCCGTCGGCAACGCGGAGGCCGTCCTGATGCGCGTACCGTGCAACATTGGCGCAATGACCTGGAGATATCTGCCGGCAGGTCATCCTTACGCAGTCGAGGTTTTGGGCGATCCCTACGCTTCACTCTCTCCCGCGGCCATGGACACGAGCATGCGGGCGCTGTGGCGCTGGCTGCTGCCGCATTATCTTCGCAAAATCTGCCAGGGGGCTTCCGGCGCGGCGTACGTGACTCAGTTCGCCTTACAACGCCTTTATCCGCCGAACAGCCTGACGTTTTCCACGTCCTATTCGGACGTGATGACGACTCACTACACCAGCGCGCGCCTGAAGCAGTGCGTGATCCGGACCGAGGCGCGCCAATACGCCGCGAATCAAAAAGCATTCACCATCATCTGCGTGGGCGCCATGGAGATGCTCCCCAAGGCGCAAGACGTGCTAATCAAGGCTTGCGCTCTCTGCGTGCGCGGCGGCATGGAACTGCGGCTGGTTCTGGTCGGTGACGGCAAAATGCGCGCCAAGCTGGAGTCTCTGACGGCGCAAACCGGAATGAGCGGCCGCGTCACGTTCGCCGGTCAGCTCAGGGGCGAAGACCAAATTACTCGCGCCTTGGACGCGGCCGACATGTTCGCTCTTCCATCACGGACTGAAGGGCTGCCGCGAGCCATGATCGAAGCGATGGCGCGAGGGCTGCCTTGCATCGGCTCGGACGTGGGGGGAATCCCGGAACTGATCTCCCCGGCCTGTCTGGTGCGGCCGGACGATGAGATCGGCCTGGCGCAGAAGATTCGCGAGGTGTTCGCGGACCCCGGGCGGATGTGTCGGATGTCGGCGGAGAACCTCGCGCGGGTCGCCGATTACAGCGACGAAGTGCTGCGGCTGCGGCGCGAGGCGTTTTACCGCCACCTGGCCTCGGAAACCGTGAAGCACACACAGTCCTACCGAGCTTCCAGGCCTCTGCTTCGAGTAGAGCAGTAGCCTCGAGTCGGAAATACCAGACCGTACAAAGGACGACAAAATCAAATGGACGTTCCAGGTTCGCGCTCCAGGGAGCGCCGGGCTCACGAACTTCCGAAGCCCGCTCTCGATAAGGCGGGCCAGCGGCCTCTGATCGTTTTCGGAGTCAACAGCAGTTTCGCCCTGAATCATCTGATTGGTCATACCGTGATCCGCGTCGCGGCCAAGGGTTACCGAGTCGCCGTGATCGCTCCGGACGCCTGCAAAGATTTCCAGTACCGCGAGGCGTGTCCCAATGTGATTCTCGAGGACATCGCGATGGAGCGCGAAATCGACCCATTCTCAGATTTGCTGGCCCTATGGAAACTCATTTGGATGTTCCTGCGGCTGCGGCCCGCGGTGGTGAATCTCAGCACGCCCAAGATGGCGTTTCTGGGAGGCATGGCGGCGTGGGTTACACGGACGCCGCGGCGCATTTACTTTCTGCGCGGGTTGAGATATGAGACGTCGCTGGGATGGAAACGGCGGCTGCTAACCGCCTGCGAGAAGATTGCCTGCGCCTGCGCGCATCAGGTGGTTTGCGTCAGCGCCAGCGTGCGGCGGTGCGCGGTTGAGGATGGCATCGCGCCGGAGACGAAGACCGTCCTGCTGGGAGAGAGAGCAAGCGACGGGATTCAATTGAAGCGTTTCCAAGGGGGTCCGGAAGAAGACGAGCAGGAGAGCCGCTATCTCCGCGCCGAGCTCGGAATTCCGGAGGAAGCCTTCGTGATCGGCTATGTGGGACGGGTCACGCGGGACAAGGGCGTAGGCGAACTGGTGCAGGCGGCCATGAAGCTGGCAGGTGACGGCCGCGACGTCCACCTGCTGATGGTCGGAGGCATGGAGGGCGGCGATCCGATCAACGCGGAATGCGCGCGGCTGATCGACACCACCGCGCTGATTCACGCTACCGGATACGTGCAGGACACCGCGCCCTACTACCAGGTCATGGATCTGTTCGCGTTTCCGAGTTACCGGGAAGGACTGGGAAACGTGCTGCTTGAAGCAGCGGCGTCCGGGAAGCCGGCCGTGGCGACGCGCGTCACCGGAATAGTGGACGCAGTGGAAGACGGCGTAACCGGAGTGCTGGTTCCGGCGCGGGACTCCGGCGCAGTCGCCGACGCGATCGCAGGCCTGATGGACGATCCGTCCCGCCGCGAGGAGATGTCGAAGGCCGCGCGGGCCCACGTCCGCAAACACTTCGACGCCGACCGGATGGACGACGCGCTGGCGGCGTTCATGACAAAGATACCCGCCGCGGGCTGAATACAGGAGATCGAATCATGTACTCTTTCTTGTTTCTGACAGTCACTTCGCTGATGTTGTGCCTGGCCCTGACGCCGCTCTGCCGGGACCTGCTCCTGCGCGCCGGATGGCTGGATCATCCGGACCAGCAGCGCAAGACGCACGCGCGGCCTACGCCTCGGATGGGCGGCATTCCGATCGCCATCGCGTACGTGGGTTCGTTCGCCCTGCTTCTGCTGCTGCCGTTCAGTGGGGGCGCAGTGCTGGGCCGTCACATGCCGCTCGTATGGAAACTGCTGCCGGCGGCCGGGTTGATGTTCGCTACCGGCCTCATCGACGACATGGTGACGCTGAAATCCTGGCATAAGCTGGGGGGACAGATTGCGGCGGCGCTGTGCGCGTACTTCGGCGGCGTGCAGGTGCTCGGGATCGCCGGTTACGAAGCCGGCGGCTGGTGGTCGCTTCCGTTGACGGTCGTCTGGCTGGTGGGCTGCGCGAACGCTTTCAATCTGATCGACGGAGTTGACGGCCTGGCCACCGGCATCGGTCTGTTCGCCACCGTTACCATGGCGATGGCGGCGCTGCTGCAGGGCAACCTGCCGCTGGCGATCGCGATGGCGCCGCTGGCCGGAGCGCTGCTCGGCTTCCTGCGCTATAACTTCAATCCGGCGTCGATCTTTCTGGGCGATTCGGGCAGCCTGCTGATCGGTTTCCTGCTGGGCTGCTACGGCGTGCTGTGGGGCCAGAAATCGGCGACGCTGCTGGCTCTGGCAGCGCCCATGATGACGCTGGCGCTGCCGATTCTCGACGTATTCCTGTCCATCGCGCGGCGGTTCCTGCGGCGGCAGCCGATCTTCGGAGCGGACCGCGGGCACATCCACCATCGCCTGCTCGACCGCGGTCACTCCCCGAAACAGGTCGCGCTCCGACTTTACTGCGCCGGCGGGCTCTCCGCGCTGTTCTCGGTGGCCGCCAGCGTGGTTCCGGCGCGCTTCTCGGGCGTCATTCTGGCGCTGTTCATTCTGACCGCGTGGGTATTCGTGCGGAGCCTGCGCTACGTGGAGTTCAAAGTAGCGCGAAAGATTCTTCTGGGCGGAGGAGTGCGGCGGATGCTGGGAGCCGAGATCCATCTCGAGAATCTGGAGAACGCGCTCTCGGCGGCAACCACTCCGAACGACTGCTGGATGGCGATCCGCGAAGCCTGCCGGCATCTGGCCATCCACCGGGTCCGGGTCAGTCTTCTCGGGGAGATCTACGAAGAGCAGTTCGTGCCGGGAAAATGGAGCTGCTGGACGATCCGCATACCGGTTTCCGACCAGGACTACGTGAACTGCGAGCGTGCCCTGGGGTGCCAGATCGAGACGATCGGCATCGCCTCCCTCGCGGATCTGCTGGGCGGCGCTTTGCGCGCCCGCATCCCGTCACTGAGGCCGACAGGCTCCATCGATCCCCAGATCGCCGCCCTGGTGGCGCACTCCGCGGGAATCAGCCGGGAGCCCGACTATGGAAGCGTGAAAGTGAGCATGGACGCGCCGGCGGCCACGGCTACGTACTGCTTGCCGTCCATGGAGTAGCTGATGGGCGGCGCGATCACCATGCCGCCGGTCTGAAACTTCCAGAGTATTTTGCCGGTCGAGGCGTCGAGCGCCATCAGGTATCCCTCGCGGTCACCGACGAACACCAGGCCGCCCGCGGTCGCCAGCAGTCCGCCGGAGAGCGGGGTAACGGCCTCGGTGCGCCACTTGGTAACCCCGGTGGCCGGATCGACGGCGATGACAGAACCGACGGTGGGCTCTGTGGGCAGGCCCTGCGCGGTGCTGCCCTGGTACCACTGTCCTTCGATGAATTGCTGCTTGGTCTTGAAATAGATCTGGCAGCCGTCGGTGGAGGTGAAATAGTAGAGGCGTGTCCCGGGGCTGTAGGCCGTGGACTGCCAGTTATGCCCGCCGCCGATGCCGGGGCAAGACTGGTTTCCGTTCTCGAGTGGATCCTGGCCGGCGATCAGGTTCGGGCGTCCGTCGGCGCCGATGCCGTCCGCCCAGGTAACCTTCGTGTAGTTCTTCGCGGCCAGAAGTTCTCCCGTGGCCCTGTTCAGCACATAGTAGAAGCCATTGCGATTGGCCTGGACCACAGCCTTCACGGGCCTCCCTTTGACGGTGACGTCGATCAGCACCGGATCGGCGATGGCGTCCCAATCGTGGACGTCGTGGGGCGTGAACTGGTAGTGCCATTTGAGCTTGCCTGTGTCCGCATCGAGCGCGACCACGCTGCAGGTATAGAGATTGTCGCCCGGCCGGTCGTCTCCGTTCATGTCGGGGCCGGGATTGCCGGTGCCCCAGTAAATCAGGTTCAGCTCCGGATCGTAGGTTCCGGTGATCCAGCTCGAGCCGCCGCCGCGTTTCCAGGAATCGCCGCCCCAGGACTTGCGGCCGGGGTCGCCTTCCCCGGCCACGGTGTAAAAGCGCCAGACCTTTTTCCCGGTGTCCGCGTCGAAAGCGTCGATGAATCCGCGCACGCCGAATTCGGCGCCCGCAATCCCGACCACCACCAGGTTCTTGGCGACCAGGGGGGCGACCGTGGCGCTGTAGCCCTTCTTGATGTCGTCGATCTGGGTTTCCCAGACTGTGGCGCCGGTCTTGCCGTCCAGGGCGACGAGCGTCGATTCCAGATTGACTTTGTACAGCTTGTCGCCCTTGGCCCCGAACCCGCGATTCACCTGCCCGCAGCAGATACTGACGCCGTTCGGCAGGTTCTTCTGGTAATGCCAGATGGGCCGGCCGGTCAGCGCGTCGAGCGCGTAGGCGTGATTGGACGGACCGGTGACGAACATCAGCCGGTCGAAGACCAGCGGCGTGGTTTCGAACTTGCCCGCCAGGCCGGTCTGGAAGATCCACTTCGGCGCCAGCCTCGCGACGTTGGCGGCATTGATCTGCGTCAAGTCGGCGAACCGCCAGCCGGAATAGTTCTTTCCATAACTGAGCCAGGTGGTGGCGTCGGCCTGGGCGTTTTTCAGCTTTTCTTCGGTAATGCCCGCGGCGCTCAGCAGCAGGGCAAGGGCGGCCAGGAGGATGGCGATAACAGGGGCTCGTCTCACGCGAAGAGCATATCACAAGCCAGTCTTTCGATTGGAGGACGGCTTCTCCACGCCCGGTAACTTGACGCGCCGCTCCCGGGGGCGCATTATATCCCGATGACGCACTTACTGGTGAACTGGCTGCTCAGTGCGCTGAGCATCGTGATCGTCGCGCACCTGATTCAGGGTTTCCATGTCAGCGGGTTCGCCGCCGCGCTCATCGCGGCCATCGTGATCGGCTTCGTGAACGGGACCTTGGGGGTGCTCCTCAAGATCGTCACGTTCCCGCTGAGCATCCTCACGCTCGGCATCTTCTGGCTGGTGATCAATGCCGTGATGTTGAAAGTGGCGGCAGCGCTGGTGCCCGGCTTCCGGATCGACGGCTTCCTGCCGGCGTTTCTGGGCGCCATTGTGCTGAGCCTGGTCAACATGGCGCTGCGATATATGCTGGGGGCGTAGAGAGTCGTGATCGGCCGCGGGCGATGTTCTACGGCACCGACACGGTGTTTTCGCCCGCGTTGGTGAACTCGATAATTCCCGCCCACGCACATGCCAGCTTCGAAATGTTATCGAGCGTCGGGAAATTTCCCAGGACCACGGTGGTCGCGCCGGGAGTCCAGGGTGTGGGCGTGTTCGGCACGCAGGGCATGGGCGTCAAGACTCCCAGCGCCGCCGCGGTGGCCGCGGCTACGGCCGGATTCGCCAGGGACATGCACATTCCGAACGGCATGATATTGATCATTGGAACGTGATCCATGATGTTGGCGTCGGGGACTGCCTGCGTGAAGACCTTATTCTTCGGCAGGACGGCCAGCGTACTGGGTGAGGCTCCGAAACTGCATTTCATCACGGCGCCCATGCAAACCTGTTTCGGCATTAAAGGACTCCTCTCGAAAATATCAAGCAGACTGCCGGCGGCAATCGCGGCGGTTTGATTCAGGCATGTTGTCCAACTGTATTTTATCCGATCAGGCCGGACGTGCGATGATGATCGGGATGAGGACCAACATGCGAAGACTTCTAATCCCCCTGCTTTCCGTATCCGCCCTGGCGGCTGAGGACAATCCGCTCAGCGCGTCGATCAAGGCGCAGTTCGGCATCGCGAAAAACAACATTACCCGGGCCGCGGAGAAAGTTCCGGAGTCCGACTACGGATTCAAGGCGACGGACGAAGTTCGCAGCTTCGGCCAACTGGTAGGCCACGTGGCGGACGCCCAATACTCTTTCTGCTCGGCTGCCGCCGGGGAGAAGAGTCCGAATACGGGAAGTATCGAAAAGACCAAAACGTCCAAAGCCGACCTCGTGCAGGGATTGAAAGAGGCATTCGCCTACTGCGACAAGATCTATGACGGCATGACCGACAGCGTGGCTACGCAAACCGTCAAAGCCCTGGGTCGCGAGATGCCGAAGCTGGGAGTGCTGGCTTTCAACAATATGCACGACTACGAACACTACGGCAACATGGTGACCTATATGCGGCTCAAGAAGATCGTCCCACCCTCCAGCGAGCCGAGGCCGGGCCAGAAGAAGTAAGCCGGTTCGGGCGCGACAGGAGCTTCGACGCACCCGGCCGAAATGCCGGGGCGGGCAAGGCGGCCAGCCAGGACCGCCCGGCCCACGTTTATGCTAATGACATGGTGCAACCGAGTTTCGACCCCGGCCTAACCCAAAAATTCACCGGGCGGGTACGGCGATTCATCAACAAGGACGGGAGCTTCAATGTCCGCCGCCGGGGAGCGCCGTGGCGGTCGTTCCATCCATACCTGCATTTGATCAATATGTCCTGGCCGGCCTTCCTGGCGGTGGTCTTTGTATCCTACCTGCTGGTGAACCTGGTGTTTGCGGCGGCTTACTACTTACTCGGCGCTCAGCAGATCCAGGGGGCGGACGCGACCTCGCCGCTCGACCGCCTGTTGAACGACTTTTTCTTCAGCGCCCAGACACTTTCCACAGTGGGCTACGGCGCCATGGCGCCGCGCGGGCGGGCGGCGAATTTTCTGGCGGCGCTCGAGGCCATGCTCGGCCTCATGGGCTTCGCGCTGGCGACCGGCCTGCTGTTCGGGCGCGTCTCGAGGCCGTCGGCCCGGATCGGATTCAGCGAGCGGCTGGTGATGGCGCCGTTTCAGAACGGAATGAGCCTGCAGTTCCGAGTCGTGAATCAGCGGCGGAACTCGCTGCTCGAACTGGAAGCCAACGTCCTGCTCATGACGGTGGAGGGCTCGGGCGCGGATGCGACGCGTCACTACTACCCGCTCGGTCTCGAGCGGACGTCGGTATATTTTTTCCCGCTCACCTGGACCGTAGTGCATCCGATTGAAGCGAGCAGCCCGCTGTACGGCAAGACGGCCGCGGACCTGGAGCGGATGCAGGCGGAAATCCTCATTCTTATCAAGGGATTCGACGACACCTTCAGTCAGACTGTGCACGCGCGCTATTCTTACCGCTACGACGAGATCACCTGGGGGGCGCGCTTTACGCCGGCCTTCCACGCCGACGAGGACGGCGCGCTCGTTCTCGAGATTGACAAAGTGGGAGAGTGGACGGAGGCTCCCATCAGCGCGGCTTGAACTGCTCGTCGATTTCGACCTGGTATCCGGCGGCGAGGCGGTTGGACTCGTTCGCCATGCCGACTACGGCCATCACCTCGGCCAGCATGGCATCGGTCATCCCCGCTTTCCGGGCGGCGGCGGTATGCGAGGCGATGCAATAACCGCACAGATTGGTGGCGCTGACGGCGAGGTAGATCATCTCCTTGGTCACGGCGTCGAGCGCGCCCGGAGCCATGATCTGCTTGACGCTCTCCCAGGTCCGCCGCAGCGTGTCCGGATCGTGGGCGAGCGCCTTCCAGAAATTATTGATCCAGTCAGTTTGGCGGGTGCGCATGATATCGTCGTACACCGCCCGGACCTGCGGCGGGGCGTCCGCGTATTCAATGAATCCCAGCGTGGCCATAGCTTGTCACCTGGATCTGTTGTAGCGCAGCGGAGGATGGAACCTCTACTCGCGCGAGCGGCCTCCCATCGTTTACACTGCAACGTATGACTTCCATCAGCGCGCGGCTCAGCTTGATGATGTTCCTGAACTACGTCATCTGGGGCGCGTGGTACGTAACGCTGGGCACGTATCTGACGGCCACTCTGAAGTTTTCCGGAACCGAAGCGGGCGCGGTGTTCGGCGCCACGGCCCTGGCCTCGATGATTTCGCCGTTCTTCGTGGGGCTGATCGCCGACCGCTATTTTTCGACAGAGAAAGTGCTGGCGACACTGCATATCCTCGGGGCTCTGCTGCTCTATCTGGTCACCCTGGCCACCAGCTTCCCGGCCGTGTACGGGCTTTTGCTGGCCTACTGTATCTGCTACTTTCCCACCATATCGCTCACCAACTCGCTGACGCTGCGGCAGGTGAAGGACGCGAGCGGCGAATTTCCGCTGATCCGCGTTTTCGCGACGATCGGCTGGATCGTGATCGGCCAGACGGTCGGCCGGCTGGGCGTCGAGACCACGGCCACCCCGTTTCTGCTGGCGGCGGGCGCATCGGTGGCCATGAGCCTATACAGTCTGACGCTTCCGCACACGCCGCCGGCGGACCGCGGCAAACCGGTCACGATGCGAAACGTGCTCGGCCTGGATGCGCTGGTGATGCTCAAGCAGCCTTCCTTCCGGGTGTTCGTGGTGGCGTCGGTGCTGGCCAGTATTCCGCTGACGTTTTACTTCTCGTTCACCAACGCCTATCTGAACGAGATCGGCGTGGTCAACGCCGCCGGGAAGATGACGCTGGGCCAGGTTTCCGAAGTCGGCGTCATGCT
>DATJFH010000345.1:0-11560 GCA_035495815.1 Bryobacteraceae bacterium | reverse complement strand
TCCGGATCATGGTCCGGCAGGTGGGCAGTTCCGAAAATCCAGTCCCAGACGCTCAACGTCAAGGCGAAATTCCGGTTGACCGGGCCGGAATCCGGATGGTTGTGATGCCACAGGTGCATTTCCGGTGAGTTGATCACGTACTTCAGCCATCCGATGCGCCAGCGCAGATTGGCGTGCGCGAAATGTCCGACCAGCGTGTCGAGCACGCCCACGGAGAGGGCCACCTCGCCGCGGACACCGAGCAGCGCGACCGGGGCGTAGAGCAGCGAGTTATACACCATGATCTCCACCCAGTGAAATCGCCAGTCGCCGATCCAGTCCATCTCCACGATGCTGTGATGCACTTTGTGGAACTCCCACAACCAGGGGACCCGGTGCAGCAGGTTGTGGATCGACCACTTCACGAAGTCGATCGAAACCAGCAAAGCCGCGAACTGCGCCCACCAGGGCCAGGAGGCCAGCCAGCGGCGCGAGAAAACGGCGTCGAGAGGTCCCAGCCACAGAACCGTGATATAGCCCAGCAGAACGCTGAAATATTTACTGTTGAAGACAATATACGCGGCGTCGCTCAGCCAGCCTCGCCGCAGCACGGGTTGATCCGGCCGGCGCGGCCAGATGCGTTCGAGCGCGATGAACAATACCGCCAGTACGGCCAGGCACTCGTAATAACTCGGCATTCCTACTTTGATTATCCGCCGAAGACGAACACCTGTCCGTGCTCCAGCTCCTGGTATCCCACCGAAGGCGCGTTGAGCCGCAGCGACGCCCGGAACTGTTTCGGGTCCACGGCGTTGTCCGGGAACATGTCGTAATGGCAGGGAATCGCCACTTTGGGACCGATCTTGCCGACCAGCTGAGCCGCCTCCCAATGCGACAGATTGTTGAAACCGCCGTTGATGCAGGTGATCACGATGTCCGGCCTGTGTCTGGCGGCCGATATCAGCAGCTCGCTGTAATCGGTGTCCCCGGTCATATAGACGCGCGGTCCGCCCCCGAACTCGAAAACGTAGCCCATGTGGTTGAGATCGGTATCGTCGGTGGGGAGCGCGAAGGCGCCGTGGATGCGGACGTCCTTGAATTCCAGTTCACAGGCGGGCCAGGCGGGTACGACGCGTCCGGATTCGACGCCTTGCGAGCGGTACACGCCGCAGGTCGGATGCGGACCGACGAACTGCGCTGTGTCCTTGTTGCGCAATCCGGCGATGGTTACCGGGTCGGTGTGATCGAGATGATTGTGTGTGCAGGTGTAAATGTCCACGTCCAGCTCTTCCGGCGGAATAAGGACCGGCACGCGCCGGTTCAGGTCGACACCGCTGCCCTCGTAGACGTGCGCGCAGTGGTTCGACAGGTACATGTCCGTCGAGAGCAGCGTTCCTTCCGGAGTCTTGAAAATGTAGCCGTTTTGTCCCAACCACCAGAGGGCCACCGAGCCTTTTTCCACGCGGAACGAGCGGATTTCCCGCATCAGAGTCATGGTTCTATTGTGACCCACCTCATGTCGCGCTTCCGTACGTTAACGGGCGCAAAGCCGTGGATCCGATCTGGAGAGAGATTATCAGACGGCAGTTTGGCGCCGTCCTCGACATGCTGGAGAAGGCCCTGCCGGCTTGTTTCGAGGACCGAAATCCAGCCGGGCTGCCGGGTCATCTTCCGATTTAGCTCAGGCCTTGCGGCAGGCCGGCTGCACCGAGCCCGAGCAACGAGATTACCGCGCCAGTTTTGGGTCACGGCCGGCGGACGCTGGTCAGCAGCTCCTCGAGATTCTGCAGGTTCGGTTGCTCTCCCATGGCGATCAAATAATCGTCCGCGCAGATTTCCATCTCCGCCGGCGGGTTGAAAACCATCTGCCCGTCCGATTTCCGGATGGCGAGCACGATCACGCCCAGATCACGGCGGATCTGCATGTCCCGAAGAGTCTTGTTCACGAATTCCGACTGCGGCGAAACCCGCACCTGCTCGATGGCCACGTCGAGTCCCATGTTCTTGGTGGCGAAATCGAGAAACTGCGCCACGTGAGGACGCAGCAAGGCGTGCGCGAGCCGGTGTCCGACGATATTGTAGGGCGCGAACACCGTATCGGCGCCGGCGCGCTGCAGCTTCTTTTCCGACTCCTCTTCGGCCGCCCGCGTGACCACGGTGAGGCTGGGATTGAGCGTTTTGGCCGAAAGGATCACGTAGAGGTTGTCGGCGTCGGAGGCCAGAGCGGCAATCAGGCCGCGGGCGCGTGTCACGCCGGCGGCGCGGAGTGTCTCGTCCCGCGTGGCGTCGGCCAGCAGGGCCGCCATGTTGGCATTTATCGCCCGGTCCACACGTTCCTCACTGCGGTCGATGACCAGGAACGGAACGCCCGCCCGCTTCAACTCGGCCGCGGCGCTGCGTCCCACCCGGCCGTAGCCGCAAATCAGGAAATGGTTCTGCATTTTGTCGATCATGCGTTTGATCCTGCGCTGCCCTAAGGGGTCCCCCAACTCCAGCTCGATGATCGTTTGGGTGAGCGCTCCGACCGAAAAGAACATGCCGCTGACTCCGAACAGGATCAGGAACGAATTGAAGATCCGGCCGGCCTTGCTCAGCGGGTGGATTTCCGCGTAGCCGACCGTCGTGATCGTCATCAGCGTCATGTAAAACGCGTCGAACGGGGGATAGCGATCGATAAGCTGAAAGCCGGCCGTGCCGAAGGCGATGATGAACAGCAACACGCCGGCGCACAGCAGGACGCGGCGTAGGAGTCTCTGTCGCATGGCGGGCAGCTCAGCCTACCCGATCAGGCGCGTGTCTTCCGGAGAATTCACTTCTTTGAATTTGGGCGTCCATTCGATCCGGCATCCGGGAAGGGCCTTGCGCAAGGCGCCGACCCTTTCCGGAGTCACCTTCGCGCCTGCCAGAAACAGGCGCCGGAGCTTCTTCATCCCCTGCAACTGATCGAGCAGCGCATCCGTGACCGCGGTATCGCTCAGATCGAGCGTCTCGAGGCTCTTCATGCGCAGCAGGTACGGCGCCGCCCGGTCGTCAATGCGGGTGGATTGCCAGAGGTTCAACCGCCGCAGCCCGGGCAGCCTGGTCAGCGGCTCGAGCCCCTGCGCCGTGATGTCCATCCGGCTCAAGTCGAGCTCCTCCAGGTGAATCAGCGGAGCGAGGGCTTTCATTCCCGCGTCCGTGACCATCGCTCCGCCCATGTTCAGGGCTACGAGCTGTGTGAGCGCGCCGAGGCTCTCGATGTTCACGTCGGTCAGCATCAGGCCCCAGCGGCCGGAATCGGTCCGCTGGGATCCGTTCACGTCGAGCCTCTTCAGGGAAGGCAGCAGGCGAAGCAAGGGCAGAGCAAGCCCGGTCATTTTGTCACCGCCGAGGCGCAGCTCCTCCAGCTTCTCGAGCGAAGCCAGGGCGTCGAAGCCATCGTCGTTCACACGGCTGAAGCCGACATCGAGGGTCCGCAGCTTCTTCATCCCGGCGATATGCTCGAAGACCCGGCTGGTGACCTCAGTGCCGCGCAGGTTGAGGTATTCGAGGTTGGTCCACTGTTTGAGGAACGCGATTCCGCCGTCCGTGACGTACTCGCAGTAGTGGCAATTGAGGTAGGTGACGTTGCGGAGCGGACGCAGATGCTCGAGGCCGAGGTCGGTAATTTTGGTGTAGGAGAGATCGAGCTTGTGGAGGCTGCCGAGCGTGGCAATACGGGCGAGGTCGTCATCGGTGATCCAGGTGGAGGTCAGGTCGACTTCGATGATCCGGCCCGCGGCGTCTTTTTGGTACGTCCCGCCGGAGTCGCGGATCCAGGAGGCGATGCTGTCTTCTTTGACGACGGCCCCCCAGGCGGAGGCGGCGACCATCACCAGGAAGAGCACAAGAAGTTTCCGTCTTCCAATAAAGTGAGGAACGTGGCCGAACTCGGATTTCGATGAGAGCCGCATGCCGCTAACTGCGCCGCCGATTCGGCATGGCTGATTTTTCGTCCCACGTGATGCGGCAGCCGGGCAGCGCGGTCTTGAGCTCCTGTTCCACTTTACCGGTCACGGTCGTGTGATAAAGATTGAGCGTCTTGAGCCCCTTCATGCCCAGCAGGACTTCGCGGCTCTTATCGGTGACGAAGGTACTGTCGAGGCTGAGCGTCTCGAGCTTCTCCAGGGAGCCGAGGAGTGCAACACCCGCGTCTCCCACGCCCGTGTAATCGAGCCCGAGACTTTCGAGCCGGGAGAAACCAGCTACGATCTTCATCGACCTGTCGGTCACCCGGGTACGGAGCAGCGCCAGACGGCGGAGGTTTCTGAGTCCTGCCAGGTGAGCGAAGCCGGTATCGGTGAATCGGCCGGCATAGTCCAGAATCAACTCCTCGAGACCGGTCAACTTCGCAAGTTCGCGGAGCCCTTCGTCCTTTATGTCCGTATTCGCGAGATCGAGCCGCTTCAGATTGGCGGCGGCGGCTACATACTTCAGTCCCTCATCCGTAACATCCGTGCTGGCGAGCGAAAGTCTCTCGAGGGAAACAAGCCGGGGTAGGACAGCCAGGCCGCTGTCCTTCACCGGAGATCCGAGCAGGCTCAGGTCCTGCAATGCGCGCAGAGCCTCCAAACGGGCCAGACCCGAGCCTTCGACGAGGGTATTGTCAAGATGCAGTTTGCGCAGGCCGGTGAGGCTGCCGACGCTCTCGAGGCCAGCGTCCGAAATGCCGGCGCCGTTCAGGCTCAATTCGGTGAGCGAAGCGAGTCCGGAAAGCCGCTTGACGCCCAGATCGCCAACCTCCGTTCCATCGAGCACGATCTTCCTGAGCTTTCGCAGACCTTCGAAATTCCTCAGGCTCTCATCGGTTACGGGAGCTCCGTTGAGATAAGCTTCGACCAGCGCGCCGTCTATCGTCACTGCCTTCCCGCCGACGGACTGAATCCATTCAGCTACCGCTTTGTCGCCCTTGCCCGCTGCGGTCTCCATCCCGCGCTTGCCAGCCGGTTTGGCCGAGTTGCCGATGAACGCCAGCTGCGCGTCCGGCAGAGCCGCGCGCAGGTTCTGCACGCCGGCTTCGGTGGCGCGCGAATAACGCAGGTCCACCTGTTTTAGATTCGCCAGCCGTTTGAGTTTTTCCAGGCCCGCATTGGACACTTTGGTGCGGTAGAGGTTTAGCGACTCCAGGTTCTTCATGCCGGCCAGGAAATCGAGTCCAGCGTCGGTCAGGTCCGCTCCCAGGATATTGAGTTTGCGCATGTGCGTCAGACCGGCGAGGTAGGCAAGCCCTGCCTCGGTGACGTCCGTGCCGCCGATATCCACGTCCTCGAGGTCCTTCAATCCCCCGAGGACCTTCAATGTCTTGTCGGTGATACGAGTGTCGCGCGCCCAGAAACGGCGGAGATGGGTCATGCCGGCCAGACTCTGAACCATGCCGGGGTCCTCCACATAGCTCCAGGTGACGTCCAGCGAGCGCAGATGGGTGAAATGACGGAGCCCGGCGCCTTTGATCAGCGCGCGGCGTAGAACGAGCTCCTCGAGCGTCGGCCCCAGGCCCTGGAATTTGTCGAGGCCGCGGTCATCGAAGCGGATCGAAATCAGGAAGGTCAGGCTGAAGGCCAGCTTCTTGAGGGTGGTGAGGCCGTTCAGGTAAGCGGCCGAATCGTTGTAGTCGACGGTCCACCCGGCGCGCGGATTCCACATCGTTCCCGGCAGTTCCAGTTCTTTGAGCGCGGTGAGTTTACCAATGGCTTCCAGGTGGGGCGGAAGCATGTTCACACCCACCAGGTTCAACGCTTCGATACGGAAATCCGAAGCAGGCAGCCCGGCGACGTCCCGGATAGGCTTCCGGTCGCCTTCGACGATCACCGCTCCCCCCAAATGCAATGCCCAGAGGGCTACTTCACGGTCCGTGCCGGCGGCTGATGCCGGACTGACGTGAACACTCGCCAGCAGCGTGGCGGCGGCCAGGAAGGCGTTGCAGTCGAGTGCGAACTTCACGCCCGTCGATTATATCAGAGCCGCCGCCGGCCACCGTTCCGGTTTCAGCGCCATTGATTTGGCGCTGCGCGAAAATTGTGTCGCGTAAATCCCAGACAACTTGTTGAAATGAAACATCTTCAGAATGGCAATAGAATCGCATTGCAGAAGGTGCGCTGTGCAGGCATTGCGGCGCGGGCACAGGCCCCTGGAGGCTCTTATTTCTTTCGGTTCATTCGTATCCGCCCTGTCCGGACTTCGCGCCGCCGGAACAGCGATTGAAGCGATCGGCGATAACCTCGCCAATCTCAATACAGTGGGTTTCAAAGGCAGCTCGATATCGTTTCAGGATGTAGTCGCCGACGTTACCGGCGGCGGCGGACCGAAGAGCGGCTCCGGAGTAGCCGCCCCGCTGGTTCTGAAATCCTTCGGCCAGGGAAGTATCCAGACAACGCAAGGCTCGCTTGACGCAGCCATACAAGGCGACGGATTCTTCGTCGTCCGGGAAGCCGCAGCCGGGTCTCCCGTGGCAGGTTCCACGGATCCATCAACGGCCGTTTACACGCGCGCCGGAAATTTCCGCATCAATGAGAACGGCCTGCTGGTCACGGCCACCGGCCAACGGGTTCAGGGATGGTCGCTGAATACGGTCTCAGGCCAGTTGAGCCCGTCAGACCCCATTGGCGACATCATCGTTCCGGTCGGATCCAATCGGGCCGCGAAAGCCGCAACCAGCTTTAATATCTCCTCGAACCTGGACGCGTCAGCTTCTGACGGAACGATCTTTTCGACTCCCATCAACCTCTACGATTCGCTCGGCAACGCGCATGTCGTCTCGGTGACCTTCACCAAGACGGGTGTGAACACGTGGGACGCGAACGTCGCGACCACGGACCAGGCCATTACGGGCATCACGCCGGCCGGCCCGTGGAAATTCAAATTCGATGCGAACGGCGGGCTATCGGACGTCAGCGGAACCGGCTACGATACCGCCACCGGACTCATCAAAGATATCGGCCTGACGTTATCCAACGGAGCGCAGAGCCCGCAGAAGCTGAGCTGGTCGCCCTGGCAGTCCCTACCCGCCGGTACGCCTCCAGTGGGCGTAGGACGGATCAGCCAGTTTTCACAACCGTCGGCGTCTTCTTCGATTTTCCAGGACGGCCTGCCGGCGGCCCAGTTGACCGGTGTCTCGATTGCCAAGGGGGGCGCTGTGATGGCGCAGTACTCGAACGGATCGCAGCAGGAGGTGGCCCGTCTATCGATGGTTTCGATTCGCAATCCGGACACCCTGGTATCGGTCGGCAACAATAATTACCATACCGGCGTCGGCTCGGCCATCCCCGTGGTGGGTGAAGCCGGATCGGGCGGCCGGGGGTCGATTCTCGGACAGTCACTCGAAGGATCGAATGTCGATATCGCCAACGAATTCACCAAGCTGATCATCTTCCAACGCTCCTATTCAGCCAGCGCTAGAGTCGTGACCACGACCGACGAAATCAGCCAGGAAACGATCAACATCAAGCGGTAAGGGAAAAAAGAAAGTCAAAAGACAGCAGTCAAAATCGGGGCCGCTGCGTTTGCTTCGCCGATGGTCCGCGGCTACCGCCCACCCATTCGCCTTCTTCTGCCGATCTTTCTTACGGCTCCAGCACGGCTTTGCCGGAACGCCACTCCCGCACGGTTTCGAGTGCGGCGTTGGCTTCGGCCAGCGGGAAGCGGTGCGTGATTTCACTGGCGAAAAGGTCCTTCAGCCGGGTTGCCGCCAGCAGAGACAGCGCGCGATCGACGTGCCGCGGCTCGAATCCCCATGAGCCGACGATCTGCAGCTGCTTGCGCGTGATGGTGTGCGGGTTGAACGAGATGTTGCCCGCATCGGCGTATTGGCCCAGCGCCAGGTATTTACCGCCGTCCCGGCAGAGATCGATTCCCTCATTCACGGCCGCCGGATGGCCGACGCATTCAATGACCACGTCCGCCCCGTAGGGTCCGGTCTCGGCCAGGACGGCGCGCTGCCGCTCTGCCGGGTCGGGCGCCGCGGCGATGTCGATCAGGGCATCGGCGCCGAACCGGCGCGCCAGCTCCAGCCGATGGGGCGGACTGCCGATCACGATGACGCGAGCCGCGCCGGACTGCCGGCTGATGGCCAGGGCTGCCAGGCCGACCGGGCCGCTGCCCTGAATCACCACCACGTCTCCCCACTCGACAGGAGCGCGCTCGATTCCATGGATGGCCGTCACCAGCGCGCAGCCCGCGCCGATCACGGCGTCGTTCGGGACCGAGTCGGGAATCCTGAAGATCGCCGTGCCGGCCCGAAGCAGAATGCGCTCGGCGTAGCCCCCTCGCAAGTGCGGAGCCTCATCGGCGCAGTAGGAGATTCCGTAGGCTTTGCGCGATACGCAGCGAGTCGGCTGGCGCTTCAACCGGCAGTAGAAGCATTCACCGCAGGTGATGGAACTGGCCCAGGTGACACGGTCACCGGGCTGTAGCGGGTTCCCCCGCCAGTCTTTCAGCAGACCTGTCCCCAGCTTTTCGATCCGGCCCGCGGTTTCGTGGCCCAGAATGACCGGCAGCGGAATCTTGAGCTGCCCGAGCCACAGGTGGACGTCTGTTCCACAGATTCCCGCCATCTCCACCCGCACCACGGCTTCTCCCGGAGCCGGATCGGGCGGCGAGGGATAATCCCGAAGCTCCAGCGGCGCCTGAAACGCGGTGAGGACGGCGGCTCTCGTGGTCATCTGTGCTAATCCGCTAAGGTACCATGTCAGACGTGAACGATCCCCACGGCTTCCTATCCGGAGAGCGTCTGTATGCGGACGCGGTGGGGACCGGTCGCCAGAGCAGCGCGCTGCTGATCGAATCTCTAGAACACCAGCTTCAAGCCGAATTGAATCTGGCGCGCCGAACTGGAGGTCTCCGAAATCGCTCCGGCGGTCGAAGTGTTGATCACCGCGTTCGGGAACAGGAAGTGCGCTTCGTTGAACAGATTGAAAAATTCCGACCGGAAATCCAATGAGAACTTCTCCGTCAATCGGAATGTCCGCGCGATGGTCAGGTCCAGGTTCACCAGGCCCGGCCCGTACAATACATTGGCAGCCGAGTTGCCGAAGGTGAACGGCGCCGGCACAGTGAAAGCCGAACTGTCGAACCAGCGGTCCGGCGTCCGCTGGTCGCGCGGCAGATTCCCGTCCCGCAGCCGGTTCGGCCGCTGGCCTCCCGTGGTATTCGCCGGGTTCCCGGTTACGGACGGAGTAAACGCCAGCCCGTGCTGCGCTTCGAAAATCGGAGAAATCTGCCAGCCGCCCACGATTTGCGATAAGGCGCCCGAGGTCGCCATGCGCCGCCCCTTGCCGAACGGAAGGTCCCAGACTGCCGCTGTGAAAAACCGGTGCGGCAGGTGCTGGAACGAGAGGCGCTTCTCCGGCGCCAGAACGCTGCTCAATTGTCCGATCTGGCCCTCCAGCGTTTTGCTGAACGTATAGCCGCTCAGAATCGAGAATCCGCCGCTGAAGCGGCGTTCGAACTTCGCTTCGAGCCCCTGATAATTGGCCTGTCCGACCGGAACCGACATCAGAATGCCGGCAAAGCGCGGAAACGCACGCCGCGGATTGGTCGGGCCGGGTCCGGGTACAGGTTGATTGATATCGTTGCCATAGACCGGAACATGTACGGTGTTCGAGCCGACGTACGCCAATGAGACCAGCATGTTCCAAGGCAGGTTGTGCTGGACGTTCAGGTTCCACTGGTTCATGGAGCCGTCCGACCAGGTGTACGGCCAGATCGCGGCCAGCGCACGGCCGTCCAGCACGTTGGGGTTGAGCGCCGCGCTGCTGAAGCCGTCCCGAATGATGTGCGCCGACGTGGCGGCAGCCGCCTGCGTCGTGATGTCCACCTGCAGATAGAACGGCGGGTTGTAATCCGGCGTGGCTCCGGTTACCAGTGAGAACGTGCCCAGGTAGAAGATGCCGTAGCCGCCGCGGACCACGGTTTTCGGGCTCGCCTGGTACGCGAATCCCACCCGGGGAGCGAAGTTGTTCAGGTCCCGGCGGCGGAACGACCGCTCCTCCACGCTGTCCCCGCGGGGGAAGATAATGGTCCCGAACGCCGCATCCTTGGGGTCGATGACGAAGTTGGCCGCGCGGTTGTTCTGCTCCACGTAAGGCGATTGGTATTCCCACCGGAAGCCGAGGTTCAGGGTCAGCTTCGGCGTGACCTTCCAGTTGTCCTGAAAGTAAGCTTCGTCCGCCCAGCCGATCCGGCGGTTGTCGAGCACCGCGCTCAGCGACGCCGTGCTGGTCATCCCCAGAATGGCGTCCGCTATCGAGTCGCCGTTCGCCTGAGTGCCGGCGACCGAGCGGGTGAACTGCCCGTTGAACGAATAGACGCCGCGCGCGAAGTTGGTGATGCCGGTGTACTGGATGATCTGGCGGATGTTGGCGCCCATTTTAAAAGCGTGCTTCCCGCGGTTCCAGGAAAACGTATCGACGAACTGCCGCACATCCTGCTTGCGGGGATCCGGCGCGAAGCTGCGGTCGCCGATGTTCCGGTACCCCGCGGGCTGGAAGAGCGGCACGCCGTTGATATCGGGGCGGTCGAAGGTGCCCTTGAATCCGAACTGCTTCCAAAGCTGTTCCTGGGTGGGCGTGTTGATGGTTCCCACCAGCCGACTATAGGCCAATCGGGCTTCGTTGACCATCGTGCCGTTGGGAAACACGCGCGTCCAGTTGGCCACGCCGGTATGCGCGTTGGACGTACGCACGTTGGTGTCTCCACCGCTCGCCGGCAGCGGCAGACTGCCCGGCTCCAGGCGGAACCAATCGAGCTGGCTGAATCGCCCGAATACGGAATCGCGGTCGGAGATGCGCCAATCGACCTTGCCGTCGTATTTGTAGGCGTCCAGATTGCGCGGCGCGTTGAAAAGGAAATTCTGCGCGCCGGGGCGGTTCGGCGCCGGATATAGACGCAGAACCTGGATGGCCACGGGATCGATCCGGTTCGCCGGAATCAGGTTATTCGGAAACTGCGCGCGCGATCCGTTGGCCGCCTGCGTCGCCGGATCGTAGATGCTGGCCACGCCCGCGAAGTTCCCAGCCACCTGAGCCTGTGTGGGCACGGCGCTCAGGCGGGTCAGTTTTTCGCGGATGTTGGTTCCCTCGAAGCTTCCGAAGAAGAACAGCCGGTCGCGCCGTACCGGTCCACCGAGAGTGCCTCCGTATTGGTTCTGGCGGTAGGGGGGCTTCGGCCGCCCGCTGTTAAAGAAATTATTGGCGTCGAGCTTGTCGTTGCGGAGGAATTCGAACAGCGTTCCGTGAAACTGGTTCGTGCCCGATTTCGTGCTGACCTGCACCACGGCGCCGCCCCCGCGCCCGAACTCGGCGCTGTAGTTATGCGTTTCCAGGCGGAACTCCTGAATCGCATCGATGGACGGCTTCACCGACTGATTGGAGGCCACCACGATTCCGCTGAAGTAGTTGTTATTGTCCGCCCCGTCCAGCGTAAACACGTTCTGATCGTGGGCGGCGCCGTTGGCGCTGAATGCGTCATCGACGAAGTTCTGCGATCGGGAAGGCAGCACCCCGACCGACAGAATCGCCAGGTGCTGATAATTTCGTCCGTTGAGCGGCATCTGCGTGATGGTGCGGTT
>DATJFH010000344.1:0-20185 GCA_035495815.1 Bryobacteraceae bacterium | reverse complement strand
GGCCCTCACGGGAACCAACTTCTGCAACGACGGCCGGGCCGACATTACCTTCAACGGCGTGGTTCACAACAACGCCAGCCTGAACCCGACTTCGACGCCAAGCACGACTCTCGCCACCACGACGATTGCGGCGTCTGAGATTGCCACTCCAGGAACCGTCCAGGTCACCATCACGAACAACGGTTGCGGAGGAGGCACGTCTGCTCCGAGGAGCTTCGTCATCAATCCGCCGCTGACCTTGAGTCCCGATTTCGTGCCCAGCGGCGCGGTGGGAAGCCCGTACAACCAGACTCTGACCGCCGGCGGTGGCACGCCGCCCTACGGCACACCCGTGCTTTCAGGTAGGTCGGTACCCCCCAACACCACCTCTCCGGGGTCTGCGAACATCTCGTTCACGCCGGCGGCGAACGCGTTTTACAATTTTCAGGCGGATCTGACCGATTCCGGCGGCGGCTCGATAAGCGTCCCTTATGCGTTTTCCGTTAACACTCCGAGCCAAATCAACCCGACCGCGGGTACCCCCCAGAGTACGACGGTCAACACCAACTTCACGACACAGCTGCAAGTGAGGGTCACCTATTTATTCACTGGAGGAGTCACGGCGAGCCAGCAGCCGCTCGAAGGCGCCCAAATCACTTTCTCCGCCCCCGCCAGCGGCGCCAGCGGGACATTCCTCACGCCAAATGTCGTGTTTACGGACGGTGGTGGGTTTGCCAGCGTCACTTTTCGCGCCAACACCGTCGCCGGTTCCTATAACGTATTGGCGTCGGTTACCGGCGCGGCGCTCAGCACCAGCTTCAGCCTCACCAACCTGGCCGGGGCCGCCACCAGTATCGTAGTAGGATCCGGAACGCCCCAGAGCACGACGGTAGGTTCGGCGTTCAGTTCGCAGCTCCGGGCCATCGTACGGGACGCGTTCTCCAACCCGAAAGCCGGGACAAACGTGACATTTGCAGGACCTGCCAGCGGCGCGGGAGCCATTTTCAGTCCCGCGAGCACCGTGGCTACCGACTCGCTAGGTCAGGCCATCGTCACCGCGTCTGCAAACACAGTCGCCGGTTCCTATACCGTCGGCGCTACCACTGCCGGTGTTGGAAGTACGGCTAATTTCAGCCTCACCAACACGGCGGGCAATCCGGTGTCCATCGCCCCTACTGCCGGAACACCGCAGTCCACCCCGATCAACACGCAGTTTCCAATCGCGCTCAGGGCACGCGTCACCGATTCGTACGGTAATGCCGTTCCTGGCGTCACGGTTACCTTCTCCCCGCCCGCGGCTACCTCCGGCGCCGGCCCCAGCGGAACTTTTCCAACCAATCCGGCTACCGGTCTCACGGATGCGGCCGGCGTTGCCATCGCGCCCGCTTTCACGGCGAATAACGTGGTTGGCGGGCCTTACAACGTAACCGCCTCGTTCCCGACCCTCGATACCCCGCCCGCTGCGTTTGCCCTCACCAATACGGTAGGCGTTCCGGCCAGCATTACCACCACCGCTGGCTCACCCCAGAGCGCGACTGTCAACACCGCCTTTGCGACCGCGCTCAAAGCCACCGTGCGGGACGCGTCCGGTAATCCGGTCCCCAATGTCTCCGTTACGTTCACCGCGCCGGCCAGCGGCGCGAGCGGCGCGTTCGGCGGCTCGGCGACCGTCACCACCGATTCCGGCGGCGTCGCCACCGCCCCCACATTCACCGCCAATTCCGTGGCGGGAACGTATAACGTCAACGCTTCCACGGCCGGCGTAGCCAGCCCGGCTGCCTTCGCCTTGACCAACACCCCCGGACCTCCCGCCGCCATCCTCACCACCGCGGGCTCGCCCCAGACCACCACCGTCAATACAGCGTTTCCCACCGCGCTCAAAGCCACCGTTCGGGACGCAAATTCGAACCCCGTTCCCGGAGTCTCGGTGACCTTCGCCGCGCCAGCCAGTGGAGCCAGTGGAACCTTCGGCGGCTCGCCCACGGTGACCACCGATTCGAGCGGTGTCGCCACCGCCCCCACCTTCACCGCCAACGGGACCGCTGGCAGTTACACCGTTACCGCCACAACCCAGGGAGTCGCCGGAGCGGCCGCCTTCAACCTGACCAACGGCGCGGGCGCCCCGGCCAGCATTACTTCCACAACCGGAACCCCCCAGAGCGCCACCATCAACACCGCGTTCCCCACGATCATGACCGCCACGGTGCGCGACGCCAACTCCAATCTGGTTCCCGGAGTGTCCGTCGTCTTCACTGCCCCCGGCGCCGGAGCCAGCGGAACGTTCGGCGGCTCGGCCACGGTCACCACCAACGCGAGCGGCGTCGCCACCGCCCCAGCCTTCACGGCCAATTCGATCGCGGGAAGTTATGCCGTCGCCGCTACCACGGCCGGTGTGGCCGCGCCCGCGCTGTTCAACCTCACCAACAACCCGGGAGCGCCGTTCAGTATCACGGCCACCGGCGGGTCCGGCCAGTCAACGGTGGTCAGCTCCCCATTCCAGAGCCCGCTTCAGGCCACCGTTCGCGACGTGGGGAATAACCCGGTTCCGAATGCCTCCGTGACTTTCGCCGCGCCAACGTCCGGAGCCAGCGCCTCGGTCGCCGCCACCGTGTCCACCAACGCGAGCGGCGTCGCCACCTCTCCCATCCCGGTCGCCAATGACATCGAGGGCTCTTACAACGCCACCGCCACCGTCACCGGTGTCGCCACTCCGGCCCAGTTTAGTCTCGTCAATACAGGCGGCCTGGCCATCACGACCACGCAGCTGCCCGGCGGTATCGTCGGATTGCCCTATAACGCCACAGTCGGCGCGACCGGAGGCCGGGGAGGCTACACGTTCTCCATCGGCTCCGGATCGCTTCCGCCCGGCTTGACCTTCAGTTCGTCCGGCAGCATCACCGGCATCCCTCAAGTCCTCGGCTCGACCCCGGTTCAGATCACCGTCCGCGACAGCGGCGGGGGCTCGGCATCCCGAACGTTCACGATCCGGATCCTCGGCCAGCTCACCATCACCACTTCCGGCGTACCGTCCGCCTTTGTCGGACGACCGTACTCGGTCACCTTCTCGGCCACCGGCGGCGAGCCGCCTTACTCCTGGTCGGTCTTCGGCGGCGCGGCTTCCCCGAAGGAACATTCCGCCACCAGCGGCCTGCCTCCGGGGCTCAGCTTCGACAGCATTACCGGGACGTTGAGCGGCACGCCCACGGGAACCGGCGATTTCAGCTTCGGCATCCAGGTCCGCGACACTGCCCAGAGAATCGCTTCGAGAGCCTTCAGCATCACGTCGTCTCCGGCCTCGTCCGCGCCCGCCGTCAAGGTTTCGAAGACCGTCCTCGACTTCCAGGCCCCGACCGGCGGTGATAATCCGCCCCCGCAGTATGTTTCGGTGGTCGCCGCCAATCTCGAGCCGCTGCCGGCGATTATCGAAATCGACAGCGGGGCTACCGGCACTCCCGCCCCGCCCTGGCTCAGCGCCCGCTTCGTCACCGCCACCACCCCGGCTCGCCTGGCTATCTTCACCAATCAGGCCGGACTGCCGGCCGGGAAGTACAAGGGCCGCGTGCTGGTGAAATACGGGACCATACAAACGCTGGTCGTGGACGTGGAGTTCACGGTCGATGAAACGCCTCCGCAGTTGAGCACGTCGCCCACCTTCCTGCGCTTCGTCGGAGTCTCCGGGGTGACCGGATTCCTCGAGCAGGAACTGCTGGTCCGCAATATCGGCACGGGAGGTCCTATCGACTTCACCGCCAAAGTGATCACCAATAGCCCCTGGCTCAGCGTGTCGCCGGATTCCGGCCGCACGTCGCCCAACGGCACGCCCCTGCGGGTGATCGTCAATTCGCAAGGCTTCCGGATCGGCTCGGCGCTGGCGAAGATCCAGCTGGAGTCGGCGCTCGGTGGAAAGGTGACCGTGCCCGTTTCCATGTTCCAATCCCCGAACGGGCCTATCATCTCGCTGGACACCGAAGGCGTGCGTTTCGACGCGCGCGAAGGGAACGGGCTGCGCAACACACGCGAGATCACCGTGCTGAATACCGGAACCGGAACCGTGAACTGGACCGCCGAGGTTCAGACCGGAGGTACGGGCTGGGTCTCGCTGTCTCCCACGTCGGGCCAGGCCACACCCAACTCGCCGGGCAGGTTCGTCGTCACCGCCGATCCGCGCCTGCAGAAGGCCGGACCTCAATACGCCCT
The DNA here is from genome assembly GCA_035495815.1 of Bryobacteraceae bacterium. Classification (GTDB taxonomy): domain Bacteria; phylum Acidobacteriota; class Terriglobia; order Bryobacterales; family Bryobacteraceae; genus DATJFH01. The sequence continues at coordinate 16,009 of DATJFH010000344.1, read as the reverse complement.
GATCCGCATCAGTGATCCACAGGCGCTCAATTCGCCCAAGTATCTGGTTGTCGTGCTCAATGTGCAGGGAGGCGGCGTGCCTCCGGAACCGGACCTCTCTCCGGGAGGCCTCTACTTCACCGCCGTCTCCGGCGGACCGAACCCGCTGCCCCAAACCATCACCGTCCACGGAGGACTGGATGTGCCGACTCCGTTCCAATCGGCGGCCAGTTCCGATGACGGCGCCGCCTGGCTTTCGATCGACAAGACCAACGGATCCACATCCACCGGCGCCCCGGGCGTGATCACAGCCGCCATCAACTCCATCAACCTGAAACCGGGCGTCTACACCGGCGACATATCGGTCTCTTTCTCGAACGAGACCATCCGCACCGCCAACGTGACTCTTGTCGTCCTTCCGGCGGGCGCGGTTCTGTCCTCCACCTCGGCCGTGGAGAAACAGCGCTCCGCTTCGGGATGCGCCCCGAGCCGGCTGGCCATTACCAGCACTTCGCTGGTGAATGCGTTCGCCTCGCCGGCGGGCTGGCCCACGCCGCTCAGCGTCCGCGTGACCGACGACTGCGGCAGCGCGGTGGCCAATGCTCAGGTGGTGGCGACCTTCTCCAATGGAGATCCGCCGCTGCTTCTAAATCTTTCGAACCCCGGAGCCGCCCAGTATTCCGGCACCTGGGCGCCGGGACGCACCGCCAATCAGATGACGGTGACCGTGAACGGCGCCGCACAGGGCCTGTCCAACACTACCGCCCGGCTGACCGGAAGCATCGGCGGCAACAACGCGCCCGCGCTGATCCCGAACGGCGTGGTCAATACCGCCAGCGGAGAGGCGGGCGGGGCGCTCGCTCCCGGCACGCTGGTGCAGATCGCCGGAGGCTCTCTCTCTCCCATCACCACGCAGCCGGGCCTCATCCCGCTGCCGACCACTTTCAATAACACGTCGGTCCTGGTCGGCGCCTTCTCCGCCCCCGTCTTTTTCCTGAGCGACGGCCAGGTCAGCGCCCAGATTCCCAGCGAGCTCCAGGTGGATCGTCAATACTCCATCCTGGTGAACAGCAACGGTGCGTTCACTCTGCCCGACACCATCACCGTCACGGCGGCGTCGCCCGGCTTGCTGGGCAGAGCCCAGCATGCGGACCTGAGTGAGATCACGGCGGAGTCCCCTGCCCGTCCCGGTGAGACCGTGAGCCTCTACCTGGTGGGTATGGGCGTCACTACGCCGCCGGTCGCCAGTGGAGCCGGATCTCCGCCGCCGCCTCCCGATGTCACCGTCAACGTACAGCCGGTGGTGACCATCGGCGGCATTACCGCCAACGTCAGATTCGCCGGCCTCAGCCCCGGGCTGGTCGGTCTGTATCAGGTGAATGTCGACATTCCGGAAGGCGTCACCGCCGGCGATGTCCCGATAATCGTCACCCAAAACGAGTACGAGAGCAACACCATCACGATTCCGGTGCGATAGACCCCGGATTTGAAGATCGATCGCCGCACGCTCCGCGCCGGCCCGGGAAATCCGGCGCGGGATCCGAAAGATCCGCGCGTCTTTGGCAGGGGTGACGGGTTCGATCGCTACTGATATCCGGGGTTTATCCGTTTGCCGGATACGGCGGGGACCACGGCCACGGTACTGCATGCGTGCGCAGAGCCCACTTGTCCCACTGCGCCACCATGCTCCGCAGCCGCTCCGGCTGAGCCTTCGCCAGGTCGTGCATCTCCGTGCGGTCCTTCTCCAGATCGTACAGCTCCCACCTGCCGCCCGGGTCGACCGCGACGGCCTTCCACTTGCCCGTGCGGATGGCCCGGTTCCCCTCGTGCTCCCAATACAAAGCGTCGCGGCGGATGGGCTTGCCGGCGAACGCGGGCAGCAGGCTGCGTCCTTCCATCGGTAGGATCCCGGCGCCTCCCTGCTCTTCCGGATAGGCCGCGCCGGCTAGTTCGACACAGGTCGCTATCAGGTCCACCAGGTGGCCGGGCTCCCGCTCGAGGGCGTTCTTCCGCGCGATGCCCGCCGGCCAGTGGGCGATCAGGGGCGTGCTGATTCCGCCCTCGTGGTTGTAATGCTTGTAGAGACGGAACGGAGTGTTGCAGGCATTCGCCCACGCCGAGCCGTAGCTGTGATACGTGCCGGGCTGGCCCATCTTCGCCAGTTCGGCGCCCTTGTGCAGGATGTTCTGCGGCCCGCTGTTCCCGTCGAACCCGTACGGATCCCACTCCGCGCAGGCGCCGTTGTCGCAGAGAAACAGGATTAGCGTATTGTCGATCTCTCCGGCTGCGGTCACGTCGTCGATCAGCCGGCCGATGTTGCGGTCCATGATCTCGATCATGGCGGCATAGGTAGCCATGCGGCGCGCCAGGTCCGCGCGGCGGTCCGCGTCGAGCGAGTCCCAGGCCGGGTTCTGCCTGTTCGCCCAGCCATGAGGGGTGGCAACGCGGTTCGGCGGAATCACGCTGCGCGGGGTGAACTCCCAGCTCTTTCCGAGCAGCCCCAACTGCCGCATTCGAGCGAAGCGCGCTTCGCGGATATGGTCCCAGCCTTTCTCGTAGACCGGCGCGTACTTGTCGATCGCCTCTTTCGGCGCGTGTAGCGGGAAGTGCGCGGCGTTGTACGCCAGGTACAGGAAATACGGCTGCTTGCGGCCGCGCGCGGCGGCGAGAAAGTCGAGCGTGTAATCGGTGATCGCGTCGGTGGCGTAGAATTTGCCGGGCGCATACTCGCGCACGGCGCGTCCGGCGGGCAGACGCGTGTACCTGGAGGCGTCCCAGAAGCTGTCGAAGCCGTGCACCATGCCGTAAAACTCGTCGAAGCCGCGATCGGCCGGGCCGGGCTGCCCGAGATGCCACTTTCCGCCCATGAGCGTGGTGTAACCTGCTGTCCGCAGGACTTCCGGTATGGTGACGCAGCGCTTGTTGAGCTGGCCTTCATAGCCCTCCAGGCTCTCCGTGCGCCTGGCGCCCACCATGTTGCCCATGCCCGTCTGATGCGGATAGAGGCCGGTCATGAGCGACGCCCGCGACGGGCAGCAGCGCGCCGCATTGTAGAACTGCGTGAAGCGCAGACCGCCGCGCGCCAGCTTGTCCAGATTCGGCGTGTGGATCTCGCCCCCGTAGCAGCCGAGGTCCGAGTAGCCCACGTCGTCCGCCAGAATGATGATGATGTTGGGCCGCTTGGCCGCGCCGGCGGCCGCGAACGGCGCAGCGGCAACTTTCAGAAAATCGCGCCGCTTCATCCGATCACCGGTAACGTACGGATCGTGTACCCATGCCGCAGCGTTCGTTTCAGTACCGGATCCTCGAGCTCGAACTCGAACCTTTCGGAAGGCTTGAGTCCGTTCAGCGCGGCCACCGTCCCGCTGAACATGGCGAAGCCCTCCTGCAGCGCGCCGCCCCCTGTGTATAGCTCTATCAGCGCCGCCGGCGGCAGCATCGCGGCCAGCGTGGACTGCTGGTACAACTCCCGCTTTCCCTCATTGACCGCCCACGACCGCAGCACCAGCCTGTCCCAATGCGGCCTTACCTCGGCGTACGGCCACAACTCCGGCGCCATCGGCTTGTCGCACATCTGCTTCGACACCGTAATGTTGTAGCCTTCCACTTTGCGGTCGGTCTGGTCGGACCCGGTCCCCACCCAGAGCGCGCCCTGTGACTGGATCAGCACGAATTCGACCTCGCCGCTTGAATCCTCGCCGGTCACTTCGATCACGTCGAGCGTATTCAGACGGGCGGCCGAGCAGCGATAGAAGACGGGAATCGACGGCGGCTTCTTGACGCCGTGAACCGCGAGCTCTTCCATGTGCCGCTCCACGGCGGCGCGGTCGCGTCCCGTCCAGCCGGCCAGAATGGCCTGGCGGATCTCGATTTCCGCGAACTGCGACCCGGCGTGCGTGTTCAGTCTAAACCTGAGAGTCGGCATCGGGTCAGGCTGGATCGTAGTAATGCGTCTCGAGCAGAATACAGCCGTTCACGGATTTGAACGGCCCGTGCAGCACGCCGGGCGGGCGGCAGGCGTAGGTGTTGGGCAGGAACTGCTCCCCGTTCTCGCCGTTCTCGTCGTTGCCGACGATGAGGTCGCCCGAGACCAGATACACTTCCTCCCAGTATTCGTGGATGAAGGGCTTGGTGGTGAAGACGCCGGGACCGATGCGCAGCAGGCGCGTCCGGTTGCCGCGTTTCGCTGCTTCGTCGAGCGTGCCCGCCAGGATCTTGTGGTGTATTCCCTGCGGATAGCCCGGGACCGCCTCCCACCCGCCGTTCAGATCCACCGCGAAGAATTCCTTGTGCTCTTTAGTGATCGCCATAGCTTTCCCCCAGATCATAACCTGCCAGCGTCCGGTCCACCAACCCCGTTGCGCGATCCCAGTCGTAGGTCCGGAACGAGTGTCCCTGGGTCACAAATCCGGCGCCGGCGTAGAACATCTCATACTGTGTTTGCCGCGACGCGAACTCGCTCCCGGTGGCGTCCCAGGCCAGTTTGAAGAACTTCACGCGCTCCGCCGGACTGAGGGCAGGCGAGCCCTGCGCGCCGAGCACGTAGCCGGAGATGCGCGCGTCGGCCAGGTCCTCGACTCCCGACGGCAGCATGATCATGCTGCCTCCCGCCAGGTCGCGAAGCGTTGCGATCGTCTTCGGATAGAGCTGCTGCGTCAGCGCCAGTGCCGCATAAACAAGATGACGGTCAGGAATAAAGTACGCTCCCCACTGCTCGCCTTTCAGCTCCATGGCATGAACCAGCGCCTCCACCATGGCGGCGTCCGCCGCAAGCCGGCCAAGCGTCTCGCGGACCTGCGGAAGATTCTCCGTCCCCAGCGCCGCCGCGATCTTCCGTCCCAGGCCGGCGAAAAAACGCATTTTCACCATGATCCGGATCTGGCACTGATAGTTCTGATAGACGTGCGCTGGAGTGGCGTGGAATTGCTTCTGGCACATGGCGATGTCGCCGGCGACGAACACGCGCTCCCAGGGAACACGCACCTGGTCGAAGTACAGCACAGCGTCGTTCTCGTCGAACCGGCTGGAGAGAGGATTGTCGAAAACGGACCCCGCGCTCAGCTCGTACGACTTCCGCGAGAGAATCTTCAAGCCCGGCGTGTTGACCGGAACCGCGAAGGACAACGCATACGGCTCGTCGCCCGGCTTCAACGGCTGGATGCTGGTGACAAAGACTTCGTTAGCCATGATTACGCCGGTTCCGAGCATCTTGGCGCCGTGGACGATGATTCCCTGGGAGTCCCGTTCGCGAATCTGCGCTACGTGGTCGCCCTGCTCGTGCAGGCTCTTCGAACGGTCCGCCTGCGGGTTGATGATGACGTACGTGAGGAACAGGTCGTTGTCGCGCGCATAGGCGTAATAATCGCGCAGAGCGCCGGCCCGGGCAGTGTCGCAGGATTCGAACTGTTCGATCCCCATGTACATGCCCGAAATGCAGGAAGCGACGTGGTCCGGCGTTCGGCCCATGTACCCCAGGTGCAGTTCCGCCCATTCGGTAAGGGCCTCGCGCCGCTCCACCAGCTCCTGGTAGCAGCCGGGGAGCTGCCAGCCGCGGCTGACGCGCCTGCCGGTCGACGGGGAGGAAAACGTCATCCTATCCAGGTTTTCGGGGGAACATTGATAATCGTAAAGACCGGCGATGGTTTCGACCGCATTGCGGAACGCCGGATGAGTAGTCACGTCCTCCACGAGCGCACCCAGATTGTAGACCTCGCGCCCGTCGCGCAAGGATTGCACGTGGGTTTGGCCGTTCTTGGTGGGAATCACGCTCCCAGTGTAACGGAGCGAAAGCCGACCGCCGCAGGTCAGGCTGGAGAAGCTGCGCGCGGCGCGGTTCCGGTTCTCCGGACCTACGCCAGAACGGCTTGAATCGGACCGTCTCCCTCTTCGATCATGCGTAACGGCCGGCCATTGATAACGACTTCCATCTTGCGGTAATCGAGTCCCATCTGGCGCAGAATGGTGGCTTGCAAATCCGTGACATAGTGACGGTCCTCCACGGCTTTATAGCCGATCTCGTCAGTCGCGCCGTGAATGACGCCGCCCTTCACGCCGCCGCCCGCCATCCAGCAAGTGAATCCGTGTGGATTGTGATCTCTTCCGACGGTGTTTTGCGAATAGGGAGTCCGGCCGAATTCGGTCGCCCAGACCACCATGGTGCTGTCGAGCATTCCGCGCTGCTTCAGGTCCCGTATCAGGCCCGCGATCGGCTTATCGGTCTGCCGGCAGAGAGGACCATGGTCGTTCATGTCGTCGTGCGCATCCCACTTTCCATTGCCGATGCCGCCGTGGCAGATCTGGATGAATCGCACACCGCGCTCGGCCAGCCGCCGGGCCAGCAGGAGTTGGCGGCCGAAGTCGTCGGTATCCTTCTCGCCGACCCCGTACAGCGCCCGGACCGCTTCCGGTTCTTTCGCGAAATCGACCAGCTCGGGCCCGGACAGCTGCATGCTCCCGGCCAGCTCATAGCTCCTCGCCCGCGCGGCAATCTGCTGTTCGAAAGCGTACTGCTGGTGAAATTCCCGATTCAACCGCTCGAGAACCTCCATCTGCCGGTCCCGTTCCGCCCGGGTCACTCCCGCCGGCAGATTCAGATGCCGGATCGGCGTTTCGCCCGCCTGGAACGGCGTGGCGGACTCCTCCGCGCCGAGATAGCCCCCGGCCGTCTGCACCGGCGAAGACGGACGCCCCATGTTCACGAACGACGGCAGATTCCGGTTCGCCGTTCCCAGGGCGTAGCTGATCCAGGCGCCGAGGCTGGGATGATCGAACTGGCGCAGCCTGTGCCCGGTCGCCATCTCGATGGCGGCGGGAAAATGCCCGATCTCGTGGCAGTACATCGATCGAAGCACGGCGATTTCATCGATCACGCCGCCGACATGCGGAAACCATTCGCAAACGGGGATGCCGGACTCGCCGTATCGCGTGAAAGTACGCGGGCAGTGGAGCACCGGTCTCAATTGTGGCTTGCCGTTGTTAGACCCGATGACGTCCAGCATCTTGCCGGCCCACTTGTTGTCTTTCGGGTCGAACGTATCCATGTGGCTCACACCGCCGCACATGAACAGAAAGATCACCGATTTGACGCGCGCCGGGAAATGGGGTCCTCCGCCCGCCTTGATGACTCCGTCCTCGGCCCAGAGGTAGCTCAGCGCCGAGCCCACGAAGCCCAATCCCGAATGCCGCAGGAATCGTCTGCGCGCCATTCGTCCCCAGGGGTAAAACGCTGTTGACCTCGCTTCCATGTTTCTCACTTTACGAAAATAAATTCGGTCAGGTTGAGCAGCATCCAGGCGAAGCCTTCCAGCCGCTCCGCGCCGCCCGAAAGATACGTGATGGCGTAATCGCGCTCCGCGCCCGATGGCGAGCGGTTCAGCGCAATCTTGTATCCTTCCTCCACCGCCGCCGAGGGATCTCCGCCCGTCGCGCTCCGCAGACGACGCGCGAGCTTCTTCGACGCCTCCCGCGTCAGCTCACTGTTCAACATCAGCAGCACCTGCGGCGCCGTCACTGTATGATTGCGCCGCGGGCACGGCGCCTGGCCGTCCTCGGCGTCGAACACCTCGAGGAAATTGGGCATCATGTTCATCGACGAATCCTGCCCGCGGCCCAGGTATATGCCGCGCCGGTTGCGGCGCTCGTCGTAATTGCCGGTCCTTCCGGTGCTGGCCCCGCGCCGCTCCTGAATGTCCTCGCCGCGAAAGGACTTTCCACCCACCGTCAAATCCAGATCACCGGCTGCATATAGAATCGCGTCACGAACCGCCTCCGCTTCCAGCCGGCGCAATGGATATTTCCAGAGATACTTGTTTTTCGGATCGGCAGCCTGGTTCGCAGCCAGCAGCGACGGGCTCGCCGCGGAACTGCGCCGGTACGTTTCAGACGTGACGATCAGGCGGTGCATGGCCTTCATGCTGTATTTCCGGCCGATGAACTCGGAGGCCAGCCAGTCCAGCAACTGCGGGTCGGACGGCGCTTCGCCCCTCGATCCAAAGTCGCTCGAGGTGGCTGCGAGTCCTTGGCCGAAATGCCACTGCCAGAGGCGATTGACAGCCACGCGGGCAAACAGCGGATTCTCCGGCGCGGTGAGCCATTTCAGGAACACCTGCCGTCCGTCGCCCTCGACCTTCAGCCCTTCCGGAGCAAAGGGGAATCCCGGTTGGACGGGCTCTCCCGGCTTGGTCCGGTCGCCGCCCAGGTAGATGTGGCTCTTGCGGCCGATCCGCTCGGGGCCAACCCGGACGCTCCAGAACACGGGCAGCGCGGGCGGATCCCGCTTCAGTTCGGTCAACCCTTTCCGGATCGCTTCGTACCGCGCCGTCTCTTCCGGAGTCATCACGTCCCGGAACTTGCGCGGGTCGATGGTCACCGTCGGCTCGTAATTATCGGCCATCGCCCGTTCCGCAGCCGTCCGGTCAGCCTTCGGTTTCCGGTAAATGAGCGCGATTTCCGGAGGCAAATGCCGCAGGCGTTCCTCGAAAAGCGCCGGGTAATACGGATTCGTAATTTCGTCCATCCGGGCCTGGATCGATTTCTGCTTCTCCTCCCAGGCTTCCAGTGTCCGGGCCTGCGCAAAGATTTCACCGGCCGTGGCCAGCGTATTCTTCTGCAGAACCAGCGGGTCGAACAACGCCTTCATGGCGTAGTAATCCCGTTGGGAGATGGGGTCGAACAGGTGGTCGTGGCATTTCGCGCATCCGGTCGTCATCGCCATGAACGCGGACGAAATCGTTTCCACCGCGCTGAAGGCCAGATCTTCCTGCCGGTCGGTCACCGAGTGGGCCGCGCGGGCCAGAAAACCGGTGGCGAACAGGTCGTCCGGCTTGGCGGATAGATCGCCGGCGATCTGGGCGCGGACGAACTCGTCGTAGGGCGTGTCGCGATTCAGCGCGTTGATCAGCCAATCGCGCCATAGATAGATGCCCGGCTCGGCGGCCATGCCGCCATCGACATCGGCGTAACGCAGGACGTCCATCCAGTGACGGGCGAAGCGCACGCCGTGTTGGGGATCGCGTAGGAGACGGTCGACCACCTTTTCATATGCGCCGCTCGAGTCGTCCCGGAGGAAGGCATCGAGGTCGGCGGGCGTTGGGGGCAGGCCGATCAGGTCGAAATAGACGCGCCGCAACAGCGTCGCCTTGCCGGCCTGGCCGGTGGGCTGCAGCTTCTTCTCGCGAAAGACGCGCTCCGAAAATGCGTCGATCGGGTTCGCGCTGCCGGCCGGAACCTCAGGGCGAGTGAGCGGCCGCAGGGACCACAGTTTCGAAGCGCCGGCCCTCTGGTCAGCCCCGAAACAAGCCGGGATCCACAACCAGAGACACAATCCGGTCAAGAACCGCATCGGCCCCGTTCGCATTGGTCTATTATAACCCTGCTGTCTCAGGACGTTTTCGCCGGCCGAACAGATCCGTGCCGACCCGCACGTGCGTCGCGCCTTCTTCTATCGCGACCTCGAAATCGTGCGACATTCCCATGGAGAGCTGCTCCAGCCCCTGCTCGGAGGCCAGCTCGCGCAGCCGGCGGAAATAAGGGCGCGACCGCTCGGCGTCATCGGACCATGGCGGCATGGTCATCAGCCCCAGGAGCCGCAGATTCGCGCAGCCGCGTACGGCGGCCACGAGCGCGGGCAGCCCCGATGGATCCACGCCCGCTTTCGCCTCCTCCGGCGAGAGCTTTACTTCCAGCATGATGTCGAGCGGCTTGCCCGCGGCGTCCAGCCGCCGGGCCAGCTTTTCCGTGTCCACGGTCTGAATACTGTGGAACAACTCGGACGCGCGCCGGGCCTTGTTCGACTGCAGATGGCCGATCAGGTGAAAACGCGCGCCGGGCAGCGCCCGCACCTGCGGATATTTCTCTTCAAATTCCTGAAGATAGTTCTCGCCGAAATCACGGACGCCGAGTTCGTAACTCTCCAGAATCGCGGTCGCCGGGAAGACCTTTGTTACTGCGATCAATGTGATCTCCCGGGGCTCTCTGCCGGCGCGCGCGGCCGCCTCCCCGATGCGGGCCTTCACCTGCGCGAGCCTGTCTGCCAAGTCCGGTCTCAACTCCGTTTCCTCGCCGCCACCCACTGCCAGAGCAGGAAAAGCGCCACCATGGCGCCGATCGCCGCGCCGCCGGCCAGGACGTAGTGGTGGATCTGTTCGGAGGCGCTCTCCCACCGCTCACCGACAAAATATCCAAGCGCCAGGAATGTGGTTACCCATGTCAGCGCTCCCGTATAGGCGAAAGCGGCGAAGCGCGGATACTCCAGCCCGGAGGCCCCGGCCACCATGGCGGTGAAATGCCGCACCCCGGCGATGTAATAGCCGAAAAACAGGCTCCAGCGCCCGACATGCTCGAACCAGTTGTGCACCTTCAGGTACCGCTCCTCCGTTACATGAAGCAATCGCCCGTATTTGTGAATGAGCTTGAGCCCGTAAATGCGCCCCAGAAAATAGCTCACCGTGATGCCCGCCATACTTCCCAGAAATGCCATGGTGAGAGTGAACACCGGCTCGAGCCGGCCCTTGAAGATCAGGTATCCGGAGAAGACGAGCAGCGTCTCGTCCGGGATCGGCAGTCCGATAATGCCCAGCATCATGCAAAAAAAAAGGGACACGGCCCCGTATTCGGTGACCCAGCCGAGCAAGGATTCCATGGACGCAGTAGAATGATAGCAAACCGCATGAGATCCGCCGCTTCGGCGGCTGCCGCGCGCGACGCCGCCGGCATGCACGCGGCCATTGAGCGTTTTCTCAAGGCTTCCCAACAACCTCATCTATTAGAACCGGGTGAAGAGCTGCTGCCGCTCAAGGAGGGCAGCTATTCGCTGGACCGCCGCGACGAGCGGCTCACGATTCAGGCCTGGAGCGATACCCGCAACCTGACTCGCCGGATCGTAAACGTCTGCGAGGAGCGCAGGGGCCGGCTGGAGCTGGTCGTAGAGCGCTTCGCGCGCCAGGCGGGGCCGATGTTTCTAATCGACATGGCCCGCCCCGAGTCTCAGGAAGCGGGCCGCCGTGGAAGCCGCCTCGTGTTCCGCGAGCACTTTCGACGCTTCCTGACGCGCCAGTTCCCGGCCTGGAAACTGGCGGAGGTCAGCGCCGAGCAGGATCTGCAGCACAGCCTGTCGCCGGTGTTCCCGCGGGCTTTTCTGCGGCGCGGATCATCCGGAATCGCCGCGATCGGAGCCGCCCCGGATTGCATCGAGACCTCCGGCATCCTGAGCTTCGGCCTGATCTGGCTCGACTACCTGCGCCGCCGGGAGCCGCGACTCAAAGTGGAGAGGCTGATCCTGCTGCTGCCGGCCGGCGGGGAAGCGTCGACGTGCCAGCGAATCGCGTATCTGGACCCGGCGCTGGCCGCCTACGAGGTGTACGCATACACGGCCGAGGGACATGCGATCCGCCGAGACCCGGGGGACTACGGGAATCTGGATTCCAAGCTGGAGATCGTGCGGCGGCCGCCGCCCGAGGCGCAGGTCTGGGTGGACCTTTTGCGGGACCTGCCCGACGTGGAACAGGTAGCCAACAATAACGGCGCCGTGAGCCTGCGAGCGCACGGCGTCGAATTCGCCCGCACCTGCGGGAACGAGCTGCTGTTCGGCCTGGGAAAGCGCGCGGCTGCCCGCGAGTGGAATCTGCCGGAGATCCGGCTGCTGGCTTCCGAACTGGCGCTCATGCGCTGCGATCCGCGCAGCCCCCTGCATGACCAGGAGCCGGAAGAGTGGCTGGCCGCACAGGTGCGGACCGGGCTGGATATCGTGGACGCTTCGCTGCGCAAGTCGCCGGTCTACAGTCAGGCGCCGGCCTGGCTCGGCAGCCAGCGCGGCGTGATCGATCTGCTGGCCGTCGATTATTCAGGACGGCTGGCGGCGCTCGAACTGAAGGCCTCGCAGGATCTTCACCTTCCGCTGCAGGCTCTGGATTACTGGATGCGGGTGAAGTGGAGGCTCGACCGCGACGAGTTCTCCGCGTACGGCTACTTCCCCGGAATCCCCCTGCGAAAACAGCCGCCGCGGATGCTGCTGATCTCTCCGGCTCTGGAATTCCACCCTACCAGCGAAACGATTCTGCAGTTCTTTTCAGCCGCAGTCGATATCGAGAGGATCGGCGTGGGAGCAAACTGGCGCCGGAAACTGCAGGTCATGTTCCGGCTGAAGGGCTCCGCGGCGCCGGCGTAGAATGCCGCTGGGCCGGGCGCGCTGCTCTAATTCCCTCGTGGACCACGCCCCTGCCCGCGGCTGAATCCGCCGAAGCCGCCTGGTCCGGCTCCCGGAAACTGCCTGAACCTGGACTGTTGATCCGGTGTCAGGAGCTGATAGAAGGCGGCGTCGGCCTTCGCCTCCGACGATGTGATCTGTGCCGTCAAGTTCCCAATGGTCGCCGACGCCTGATCGATCGCCGCTATGTTGTTCGTCTTCACCGCGTCGCTGATGGTCTGACGGGCTGTCCGCAAACCCTCCCGGGCGGCAGACTGCGCCTGGACTGCGCTGTTGAAAATGGTGGCAGCCTGCTGCTGCTGGGCTTCGGTAAGCGTGAGTTGCCGCGTCAGCATGCTCACCTTGCGCTGCGCCATGTCCGCGGCCGAGGGCGGATTGCCCGAGCGCTGGGCATGCAAGGACGCCGCGACGAATGTGGATGAAAGCAGCAAACCGAGAATCGCCTTTTTCATGGTCTTTGGGTAAGATCTCCTGCTCTTCGAGACTCCGCGGTCCGCTTCCGGCGTTTCCTTTCCGGTGTAAAACGTTGTAAAGTCCGAAGCCGTTTCGTTATCATCGTCCTTCAACGGCATGAAACGATTCTGGACGCTGCTATTCGTGGCCGTCTCTGCCCGCGGCGCTGACCGCGCCGTTATCACCGACCCGGCTCAATCCCAGGCGCTGAAGCGGCGCTACGTGGCGCTCACCGATTCCTGGATCAAAGACATCGAGTTTACTCCAGCCGAGCGGGCCGCCATGCAGTCCGGGAAGAAGTGGGAAGCGGAGATGACGGCCGGTCCCGACGACCCGCTTGCCAGGCGCATCCTGGCTGCAGGCGAGCCTTCCTTCGACGCGCTGACGGCGCTCTATCCGGGCAAGATCCTCGACCGCACCGTCCTCGGCTCCTACTCCGATCCGAACCAGCCGGCGGACGGCTATCACGACGAGTTTTCCATCTACTGGAACGGCGCCATCGCCGCCAATCTGATCAAAGGCCGGCTGACCAATCGCCTGGGTGAAACCGGCGTCCAGCCGCTGGCCCATAATCTGACGATCGAGTTCCGGGTGGGCGCCGCTTCGGAGCTCTTCGGGCGCGTTCGCGACCATTATTCCGGAATCCGCTACGAAGACGGATATCTGCCCATCGTCACGGCCACGTATGAGCGCGAAGGCATCCGCTACACCGAGACCGCGCTTGCCTCTCGTCCGGAGCGCGAATCCGCGGGTTGGGACATCGCCTACGTCAGGTTCGAGATTACGAACGTTTCGCAAGCAAAACGGACCGCCCTACTGGCCGAACACATCGTGCTGAACGATGGCCACCGTCCGCGTTTCTCCAAGAGCCGGGCGCTGAATGCGGACGGATCGGTTCTTCTGGCGCAGAGCGATCCAGCCGCTTCGTTCGACGATTCCGCGGGCCGCGTGGAGCACAAATTTTCGCTGGAGCCCGGCGCCACGACACGGGTCTGCCTGGAGATTCCGTACCTGCCGGATTCAGGCCACCTGCCCGGTCCCGCGTCCTGTGACCATTTCGAAGCCGTCCACCGCAAAGTGCGGGCTTTCTGGTCAGGAATGCTGGCCAAGGCGGCGATCATTGACGTGCCGGAGCCCCGCGTCAACGACGTCTGGCGCGCGCTGCTGCTCCAGAATTTCGTGCTGGCCGACGGTCCCAAATTCACCTACGGCTCGGGCCTGCGCTACAACGATTCGACCTACCCGTTTGAGAACGGCTTCGCCACGCACGTCTTCGCCATGTACGGGTTCAAGGACTACGCCACGCGCATGCAGCCCTGGTTCGTCGGAATGAGCGTGACGCCGCAGGGCGCCGGTCGGAAGTATCAGAACCGCCGCGCCATGCCTCTGCACCATCTGCTCGAAACCTGGCGCCTCACGGGCCGCACGGACCTGTTCGACCGCTTCAAGGCGGATTACTACCGGGTGGCTGACGAAATCGTCGCCGAACGCCGCTCCACCATGACTGGCGGCGGCGAGAAGCCGTTGTACTGGGGCCTGCTGCCGCCGGATAAGCCCGGAGTCGACGTACAGGCCAGCACGCAGCGCGTCTACGTGCCGGGGCACAACATCACCAATTGCCAGGGTCTCGAAGATTTCGGACGCGTCCTGGCCGCCAGCGGGATCGATGCCGCCCGGGGGAAAAGATACCTGAGTGAAGCCGCCGATTTCCGCCGCACGCTCCTCGACGCAATGCGCCGCGCGGCCATCCGCATTCCGGGCCGTCCGCCGTTCGTCGATCTGCAGACTCTGCTTTTCCGACAGACTCCGGATTACGGCCCCGAGCCGTATGACGACCTCGCGCTCGGACGCCTGCAGGGAACCTATTTTCATTACTGGGTCGATATGGAATTTCACTACAACTTTTTCGACCCGGAGGACGACGTGGGACAGTGGCTCGCCGATTACGTCCAGCAGCGGAACGGCTTCGTGCTCGGCCTCACCCGCGCTCGCAATCAGACCGGCGGACCCTACGGCTGGATCAATAACGTCTACGACGGCGGCTATTACAACTACCGTCTCCGCCGCGGACAGGTGAACGAGTTTCTGCTTGGCCTCTACGCCAAGCTGGCTTTTGGCATGTCGCGCAATGTGTATGTGGCCTCGGAAGGATCCCCGTTTATCGGCTACAACACGGAGAACGGCGGATACGTCGGCGCCGATTACTCGTTCCCGAATTCGGCGGCCAACGCCGACACGCTGCTGATGCTGCGGAACGCTCTGGTACTCGAGGAGCTGAAAGAAAACATCGAGACCGGCCGCCTGTTCCTGTTGAAGGGCGCGCCGCGGGCGTGGCTCGAGCCCGGCAAGAGCATCCGCGCGGAGCGGCTGGCCACCTACTACGGCGACATCTCGCTCAAAGTGGAATCGCCGGAAGCGGGCCGGATCATCGCTTCCATCGAGCCGCCGAAAGGCGCCTGGAGCACGCTAGAGCTGTCGCTGCGGCGCCCCATCCGGAAAGTCACGGTGAACGGCGCGGAATACGCCGGCTTCGATCCCGGCGGCACAATCCGGCTGAACCGGGGCGCGGCGCGGTTCTCCGTCGAGGTTTCCTATTGAACGAAGCCCGGGTTGACCTGACCGGCTGGGAAGTCGCGATCTTCGCCGGCTATCTGCTGCTGACGGTCGCGGTCGGGTTTCTGGTCTCACGCGGCGGACGCAAGAGCGCGAAAGCCTACTTCATCGGCGACAAACGGCTGCCCTGGTACGTCATCGGGACGTCCATGGTGGCGACCGCCGTCAGCAGCGACCACTTCATCGCGCAGGTGGGCGCGGGCTATTCGCACGGCGTGGTCATCGCGGCCTTCGGATGGAACGCGTGGATCGTGTACACGCTGCTGATCTGGGTTTTTCTTCCCTACTACATGCGCACCGGCCTCTACACGATGCCGGAGTTCCTCGAGCGCCGCTACAATACAGCGGCGCGATACGTTTTCGCCGTCTTCTGCGTGATCGGCTACATCGTTTCTCTTATCGCAGGGCCGCTCTATGCGGGCGGTCTGGCGCTGCAGACCATGTTCGGAATGGACCTGGTGATGGCCATCATTCTGCTCGGGATTCTCACCGGCGCCTACACCATCTACGGAGGGCTGAAATCGGTGGCCTGGACGGACTTCATGCAGCTGGTCGTTCTGCTCGTGGGCGGCATCCTGGTTCCCGTCATCGGCCTGATGAAGGTCGGCGGCCTGTTCCAGCTCGCGCACGATCTGCCCCAGAAGTTCCAGGTGTTCCACTCACCGAAACACGAGTTGTTTCCGTTCACGGGCGTATTCACCGGCTTCCTCAGTATCGGCATCTGGTACAACTGCACCAGCCAGCACATCGTGCAGCGCTGCC
>DATJFH010000343.1:0-52579 GCA_035495815.1 Bryobacteraceae bacterium | reverse complement strand
GATTCGGGCGGCGAAGTAGCCTACCTGGCCGCGGCTCAGGCGGCGCCATCGACACTCGCTCCGGTCATCGCGCGCTTCGGAGACGCGATCGACAAGGGGCGCTTGCTGCCGGACGTGCCGGATAGCGCCTTCGCCGCTCTCACCGAACTCAAAGGCAAGCTCAGCGACGAACAGTACCGCATCCAGGAGAACCGGCTGCGTATCGCTCTCGAGGATCGGGGCCAGCAGGTGATCCTGCGCTACCTGACGGGCGATCAGGTTCCCCAAAATCAGCGCGATTTCCAGGGCGGCGAGGAATATTACCGGGCCGCCCGGCGGCTGACTCCGGAGTCGCTGTTCCTCGAGGGCCGCCAGGATTTCATGCGCGGGCGCGCCCTGCTGTTCGACAAGAACTACGCGCAGGCGGCGGACCTGCTGGAGTCGGCGGTCCGGATCGATCCCGGCGGAGCGCATGCGTATAACGCCCTGGGAATCGCGTACCTGGAGCAGGCGGATTACCAGCGCGCAATTCCGGCTTTCCGCGATGCTGTAAAGCGGGCGCCCCACTGGACTTATCCGCTGCACAATCTGGCTCTCTGCTACATCGAAACGGGCGACTCGGCGGGCGCCATCCGGACGTACAAACAGGCCATCCGGCTGACGCCTCAATACTCGTATCTGGCCTATAACCTGGGCCTGGTTTACCAGCGGCTCAACCGGCGCAAGGATGCCGAAGCGTCGTACCGTCTGGCCATGAAGCTGGCGCCGGAATCGGCGGAACCATACAATGCTTTGGGCTCGCTGAAGTCGTCGACCGGAAAGCCGCGAGAGGCCGAGCAGTTCTATAAACAGGCGCTGGAGAAGAACCCTGGCATGCTGGCGGCCCGCCACAATCTGGCGCTGCTGCTGGCGGACCAGAAACAGCGGCTGCCCGAAGCGATCGACCTGTGGCGGGAGAATCTGCGGCGCGCGCCGGACTACCTGCCGTCGCGGTTGAGCCTGGCAGGCGCGCTGTCCGACCCGAAGGAAGCTGCGCAGGAGTACCGCGCGGCTCTCAAGGAGCGTCCGGAATACCTCGCGGCGAGGCTGGCGCTGGCGGAAGTCCTGCTGAAATCCGGCGACACGGAGTCGGCGCTTGGCGAGTTACAGGCAGCGGCAAAGCAGAACCCGAAGAGCTCGGCGGTCTACGAGAAGATCGGCGATCTGGAAGCGGGAAGAAACCGGCGGGCGGAAGCGGATGCGGCTTATGAGACCGCTCTTCAGAACGCGCCGGATTCAGGCGCGGCGAAACGGCTCCGGAAGAAGATCCACAAGTAAGGCGGGGCACGCTGGGAAAGACTGCCCCACGGTTGTTTTAGCCCCTTCCGTACTCGTCCAGAAAATGGGCGATCGTCATGATGCCCTTGTAATAGTTTTCGACCTTATATTTCTCGTTCGGCGAATGCAGCCCGTCGTCCGGAAGTCCGAAACCCATCAGGACCGTCGGGATTCCCAGATGAGTGGCGAAATCGCCGACGATCGGAATCGAGCCGCCGGAGCGGATGAATACGGTCGGCTTCTCGAGGATGTCGGAAAAGGCCTTGGCGGCAATCCGGATGGCGGGATGATCCGGGTTCACCATCACGGCCGGGCTGGCGCTCAGCACGCGCAGCTCGGTTTTGATTCCTTTCGGCGTGTTCTTCCCGATAAAGGCGCGGAACGCGGCGACGATCTTGTCCGGATCCTGCTTCGGTACGACGCGAATGCTGACTTTGGCCGTCGCCTTCGCCGGGATGACCGTCTTGGCGCCTGCGCCTGTAAATCCACCGGCGATGCCGTGCACTTCGAACGTCGGCCGCGCCCAGACTCTTTCGAGAACTGAAAACTTGCTTTCACCCGTCAGCCGCGTCGAGCCGACTTCGTTCTTCAAAAATTTCTTTTCGCTGAAGGGGAGGCTTTCCCAGCTCTGTTTTTCGGCCGGGGCGGGGGCTTCCACATCGTCATAGATGCCCGGAATCCGGATCACCCCGGCAGCGCTTTTCGCCTTGGAAAGCAGCTCGACCAGCCCGAAGACCGCGTTGGGAGCGGCGCCGCCGTAAAGGCCGGAGTGCAAGTCCCGCATCGCCCCGGTGGCTTCGACCTCCATGTAGATCAGCCCGCGCAGCCCGATGCACAGCGTGGGCACGCCTTCGGCGTAAAGCGCAGTGTCGGAAACCAGGGCCACGTCCGCTTTGAGCTTCTCCGGATTCTCCGCGACATACTTGGCGATCGACTCGCCGCCCACTTCCTCCTCGCCCTCGACCAGGAATTTCACATTGACGGGCAGGGTCCCGTTCACCGCACGGAGCGTTTCCACCGCCTTGACGTGCATGTACATCTGCCCCTTGTCGTCCGCGGACCCGCGTGCGTACAGATTCCCGTCGCGGAGGGTCGGCTCGAACGGCGGAGTGACCCACAATTCCAACGGATCGGGCGGCTGTACATCGTAATGGCCGTAGCACAGCACGGTGGGCTTCCCAGGGGCATGCATCCAGTCGCCGTAGACCAGCGGATGTTTGCCCGTCGGAATGACTTCCACGTTTTCCAGCCCGGCGGACCGTAGGCTCTCGGCAACGAAGCCGGCGGCGCGGTCGATATCTCCGCGATGCTCCGGCAGCGTGCTGATGCTGGGGATACGGAGAAAATCCATCAACTCGTCGAGGAAGCGATCCTGACTTTCACGAACAAAAGCGTCTGTGGATGTGGACATGAAATCGAAAGACTATTATACGGCGAGGGCGGCCACGGCAGCCGCTTTTACCATCTGGCGCTGAGCGCAGGCGCTGGCGAGCACCCGGCTCACTTCGACCGCCCGGAACGGCTGAACCACTAAATCGAATGCGCCCAGATTGATCGCCTTGGCCCAGAAGCGCGCATCCGCCCATGCTTCGGTGACCACTACCTGCATTCCGAAGCGGCTGCTGAGTTCCAGCACATCCAGCCAGGTTCCGTCTTCGAGGTTGGCTTCCGTCAGGACAACGCCGAAATCAGAGGCGCTAAGCTTGCCTGCGGCTTCTTTCAGGCTGCGGGCATGAACGATAGGACGCGAACCGGCCAACATTTTGGTGAGGGAATCGGCATCCTGATCGTGAGGGGTAATGAAAAGGACCTTGGAGTTCATACGGCTCCTCCACACTGGCTGCTTCACTTCCAGGTTAAACTATTTTCATCTAGAAAAGTGCAGCCGTTAGATAAAAATCTCATTACGATTTGAAGAAATTATTAAGTGGCTCTAAGTCCGTAATTTGCATTCGGACAATAACGGACGCGTGAGATTCACCAGGGAATCCACCCTGAGGTTGCGGAGGTCCTCCAACAGCAGATCCGGCTGATGAGCCTCGAGTTCCTCCCGTGTAGAGATGCCGGTATGTACGGCGACAGACATCGCCCCGTTTGCCCGGGCTGCGAGGATGTCGCTCGGCGCGTCTCCAATCAGCGAAATCACGGCCCCGCCGTCAATCCAACCCTGTCGGCGGGCGTGCCGGATGGCCAGCCTCGCCAAGCCCGATCGATTCCTGGCCATTTCGGCGAATGCGCCATATTGGAAATAGCGGTCCAGCCCGGAACGCCTCATCTTGCGCCAGCCGATCCGGGTCAGGTTGCCGGTGACCAGCGCCAGCGGAATGCCCCGCTCCTGCAGTCCGGCGAGCAGTTCTATCACTCCGGGACACAGTTTCTCCGAGAGGTCGGGACAACGCCGCACATACAAGGATTGCGCCTTGTCCATGACCCCGGGCATCGCCTTTCGAATGCTGGCTCCGCTCGCTCCGGCATTGCGCATCATGGAGGTCAGAATGTCCGGGTCCAGCATACCGTGCACCGGAATGTTTTCGGTGGTGGTTTCGAGGCCGGTCACGTCGCGGACGGCGTCGACCAGGGCCTGCCGGTGATGGGGACCGGCTCTGCGGATCAGCGTTCCGTCGATATCGAACAAGACCAGGGCGGGAGCCGGCGTCACCAAACTTTTGTCTTTTCGCATGGAGTGTACTGCTAGAATATTAATCTGAATGCAGGTATTGCAGGCGGGACCGCACAAGCTGATCCTTCTCGAACTCGATCTGGACCTGGTGATCAACATCGCCAGGCAGGCCGGATTCGAAGTGAAGTCGGAGGACACAGCGCGAAGTCTGATCCTCGATCTGAACGCCACCGGACGCCAGGCGCCGCTGTTGCTGTTCGACGCCGCCGACCAGGCCAACCTCGGCTGGTTCTCCCGCTGCCAGTTTTACGTCGAAGGACGCAGCGGCGTAATCATGCAGACTCCGATCACCCTCGCCAATCAGCGGGACCGCAGCGGCAGAGCGATACCGGACGCCGTTCGCCTTCGCATCGCGAAGGAGCTGCCGTCGAGTTTTCATTTGCCGGGAAAACAGGCGATCACCGAGCAGGTAGTTTACGCTTTGCTCTACAACGTCTTGAGCGCGCTGACAAAGACCGGCGTGGCCGTCTGCGGCGGTCCGGTGGTTCAGCCGCTGGCCGGACGCACCGAGGGCATCGGTCCACGCAACTGAGTTCTGGAACGGGCCTGTCAAACCTTCAGTCCGGCATCGGCATAGCCGTTGTTCTATAATTCGCGCATGCGACGTCCGATGCTGTTCATTCCCGTTATCATCGCCGCGAGCCTGCTTTACGCGGCATCGAACGGCACGCGAGAGATCTCGCTGGCCGACCTGCGCGACAAGATCGAAGGCGGCTGGGCGGGGCAGATGATCGGCGTGAGCTTCGGCGCGCCGACCGAGTTCAAATACCGCCAGAAGATGATCGAAGGCGATCTGCCCAAATGGACGCCGGACCGCGTCTCGAACGCCCTCGAGCAGGACGACCTCTACGTCGACATGACGTTCGCCAAGGTTCTGGACGACAAAGGCCTCGACGCGACCACCGAGGATTTCGGCGCCATGTTCAAGGACGCCAGGTATCAGCTCTGGCACGCCAACCTTGGCGCCCGCCGCGCGCTCAAACGTGGCGTCGCCGCCAGCCTCGCCGGCACGCCCAAGTACAATGCTCACGCCAATGACATCGACTTTCAGATCGAATCGGACTTCATCGGCCTGATGGCGCCCGGCCTGCCGCGCGCTTCGAACGAGCTGTGCTGGCGCGCCGGCCGCGTCATGAATTACGGCGACGGGATTTACGGCGGCATGTTCGTTTCCGGCATGTATGCCGCGGCGTTCTTCGAGACCGATCCGCGCAAGGTGGTGGAGGCCGGTCTCGCCTGCATGCCGCCGAAGAGTCCCTACGCCCGCCTCATCAGCGATGTGCTGGCGTGGTCCAAACAGTATCCCGACGACTGGAAAAAAGTCTGGCATCTGCTCGGCGAAAAGTGGGACAAGCGCGAGCCCTGCCCCGAGGGCGCGATGAAGCCGTTCAACATCGACGCCAAGCTGAACGGCGGCTACATCGTTCTCGGACTCCTGTACGGAAAGGGCGATTTCACCAGGACCCTGGAGATCGCCACGCGCGCCGGCCAAGATTCCGACTGCAATCCATCCAACGCCTGCGGCGTGCTGGGAGTGATGATGGGCTATCAAAAGATCCCGGACCAGTGGAAGAGCGGCATCCCTAAACTCGCCGACGAGAAGTTCAACTATACCGACTTTTCCTTCCGCGGCATCGTCGCCAGCACCGAGAAACGGGCCCTCGAATTAGTCAGGCGCAACGGCGGCCGCGTGGAAGGCGGCAAGCTGCTGATCAAAACGCAGACGCCCAAAGCGCCCAAGCTGGAGCTCTGGGACGATTACGGCTCCCCCGTGGAGCGTATCCACACAACGGACCCGCGCTGGACCTGGCGCGGCGCCTGGAACGATAAGACCACCGACCGCCGCGAGGTGAAGCTGGTCACCAAGACTGCCCACGCGAAAGGCGCGGAGGCCGAGATCACCTTCGATGGAACGGGCGCAATCCTGGTGGGTCCCTTCATTCCGACCGGTGGGCGCGCCGATGTCTATCTCGACGGCAAGCTCGACCGCATTGTCGATTCATACCCGGACGAGGATCATCAGAAGAACGGCGAAGCCGTCTGGCACGCCTTCGGCCTGAAAAGTGGAAAGCACACGGTCAAGCTGGTCACCCGTGGAGAGCCGATCAACGGGTCCAAAGGAAGCGACATTTCACTCGAAGAGCTGGTCGTGTTCCGGCCTTGAACGGTTCGGCCTATCTGGCTCGCGCCACCGGAATCAGACCCTGCCGGCTCTCTTCCCGTTTGCCCGCGGGCTTGGCGCGCCGGACCATTTCCTGATTCAGCGTGGTGACGAACTCTTCGATCTGCCGCTGCATCTCGGACATCTTGGCGCGCATGTTGAGAATGATCTCGACGCCCGCCAGGTTCACACCCAGGTCGCGGGTCAGATGCAGTACGACTTCGAGCAACTCCAGATCTTCGTCCGTGTAGAGGCGCGTGTTCCCGTCGCTGCGCGAGGGCTTGAGCAACCCTTCGCGCTCGTACAAACGAAGCGTCTGGGGGTGGATCTGGTACTGCTCAGCCACCGACGAAATCATGTACGCGCCTTTCGATTTCCCCTTCCCCATTGCCATTTACACCTTTTCCCAGATCTGCGCACGAGGATCTTCCGGATGGAGCCGCGAGAGCTCCCGCAGAATCTCCTTGGTGCGCTCGTCCTGAACTTTCGGCGCCACCAGCGACACCTCCACAATCTGGTCGCCGTGGGTTCCCTTGCGGGAGTTTAGCACGCCCTTTTCCCGGAGGCGGAACTTCTGCCCATTGTTCGTCCCGGGCGGAATCTTGAGCAGCGCCCGGCCGTCGATGGTCGGAACTTCGATCTTCGTCCCCAACCCCGCTTCGCTGACGGTGATCGGCACACGAATCTCGATATTATCGCCGTTGCGCTCGAACACCGGATGCGGATCCACCCGGAGGGTGATATACAGGTCCCCCGGAGGCATCCCCATGGTGCCGGCGTTTCCTTTTCCGGCGACCCGCAGCCGGGACCCGTTCTGCGCCCCCGCCGGAATCCGCACTTCGACCACTTCATTCCGCAATACCCGCCCGTCCCCATGACAGGTCGGGCACACGCTGTGCAGTTTGCCCGCTCCGGAACAGCGCGGGCAGGTGAGATTGAACTTCATGGAGCCGGCCATCTGAGTGACGCTGCCCGTTCCTTCGCACTGCGGGCACTGCACCGACCCGCCGCCCGGGGCAGACTTCGCTCCGTGGCAGGCCTCGCAAACTTCCTGATGGGTGATATTCAGCCTCGTCTGCGTCCCGCGGATGGCCTGCCAGAAATCGATATTGAGCGCGTACTCGAGGTCCGTTCCCCGCTCCGGCGTCGGCGCTTCCTCGCCTTGCGCGCTCCGTCCGAAGAACTGCGAGAACAGGTCCCGGAAGCCGCCTCCCGTTTCCCCGCCGCCCGACGGACGCGCGTTTCGCGAGGACCGGCCTCCGCCGCCCCCCGTCTGCGCGAAATAGTCCGAGAAGTCGAACCCCGAAAACCCCATGCCGGCGTCCTGGTTGGGCGCGCCCGCGCCGGCGGCAAAGCCGGAGTCGGAGTAAAACCCGTGCTGATCGTACATCTGGCGCTTCTTGGGATCGCTGAGGACATCGTAGGCTTCCTGCAGCTTCTTAAAGCGATCCTCGGCTGCCTTGTCGCCCGGGTTCAGGTCGGGATGATACTTGCGGGCCAGACGGCGATAGGACTTTCGTATGTCATCGGCCGATGCCTTGCGGTCGACCTTGAGGGTCTCGTAATAGTCCTGTGTAGTGGGCATGAATCCAGCAGGACGAGCGCCCGGCCGGCGCCCGTCCTGCTCCAGTGGTTACTTCTTGTCGTCTACGTCGACAAACTCCGCGTCGACGACGTCATCCTTCTTCTTCGATTCGGCGGAAGGATCGGCTCCCGCGCCGGCGCCCGCCGCGCCGTCCCCGCCCGGTGTCTGGGCCGAGGAGGACTTGTACATCGCCTCCGCGAGCTTGTGGCTGGCCGCGGTCAGCTTGTCGGTGGCCGCGGTGATCTCCTCGATCGAGCTTCCAGCCATCGCTTTCTTGGTGTCGGCAATGGCCGTCTCGATGTTCTTCGCCTCTTCCTCGCCGACCTTGTCGCGATGCTCCTTCAGAGTCTTCTCGATGTTGTAGATCATCGCGTCGGCCCGGTTGCGGGCCTCGATCGCGTCCCGGTTCTTGCGGTCGTCCGCCGAGTGAGATTCGGCGTCCTTCGCCATCCGGTCCACCTCTTCCTTGGACAGGCCCGAAGACGAACTGATGGTGATCTTCTGTTCGTTGTTGGTCGCCCGGTCCTTGGCGGTCACGTTGAGGATGCCGTTGGCGTCGATATCGAAAGTCACCTCGACCTGCGGCACTCCGCGCGGAGCCGGCGGAATTCCCACCAGCTGGAACACTCCCAGCAGCCGGTTGTCCCGGGCCATGGCGCGCTCGCCCTGATAGACCTTGATCTCCACCGACGTCTGGCTGTCGGCCGCCGTCGAGAAGACCTCGCTCTTGCGCGTCGGAATGGTGGTGTTGCGCTCGATCAGCTTGGTGAAAACACCGCCCAGAGTCTCGATGCCCAGCGACAGCGGCGTCACGTCGAGCAGCAGAACGTCCTTCACTTCTCCACCCAGCACGCCGCCCTGCACCGCGGCCCCGATCGCCACCACTTCGTCCGGATTCACACCCTGGTGCGGATCCTTGAGGAACAGGTCCCGCACGATCTTCTGCACCTTCGGCGTGCGGGTCGAGCCGCCCACCAGCACCGTTTCGTCGATCTGATTCGGAGTGACGTTGGCGTCCGTCATGGCCTGCTTGCACGGCGGAATGGACTTGTTGAGAATGTCCTCCACCATCTGCTCGAAGCGGGCACGCGTCAGCTTCATCACCAGGTGTTTGGGCCCGGTCGCGTCGGCCGTGATGAACGGCAGGTTGATCTCGGTCTCGAGCAGCGTCGAGAGCTCCATTTTGGCCTTCTCCGATGCCTCTTTCAGGCGCTGCAGGGCCATCTGGTCGCGAGAGAGATCAATGCCCTGCTCTTTGCGGAATTCGGCGATGATCCAGTCCATGATGCGCTGGTCGATGTTATCGCCCCCCAGGTGAGTGTCGCCGTTGGTGGACTTCACTTCGACGATTCCCTCCCCTACCTCGAGGATCGAAATGTCGAAGGTGCCGCCGCCGAAGTCGTAGACCGAAATGGTCTCATTCTTCTTCTTGTCGAGGCCGTAGGCGAGAGCCGCGGCCGTAGGCTCGTTAATAATGCGCTTGACGTCCAGGCCCGCAATCTTGCCGGCGTCCTTGGTCGCCTGCCGTTGGGCGTCGTTGAAATAGGCCGGCACGGTGATCACCGCGTCGTTGACCTTCTCTCCCAGGTAAGCTTCGGCGGCCTCCTTGAGCTTGGTGAGAATCATGGCCGATATCTCGGGCGGCGAGTATTTTTTGCCCAGGATCTCCACCCGGGCGTCCCCGTTGTCTCCCCGGACAACCTTGTAGGGGACCATCTTCATCTCTTCCGTCACTTCTTCGAAGCGGCGTCCCATGAAGCGTTTAATCGAAAAAATGGTATTCTCGGGATTGGTGATGGACTGCCGTTTGGCGACCTGACCGACCAACCGCTCACCGCTCTTCGTGAAAGCCACAACCGATGGCGTGGTTCGGCTCCCTTCCTGATTGGGGATCACTGTCGGCTGGCCGCCTTCCATGACAGCCACCACGGAGTTTGTGGTACCCAAATCAATTCCGATGATTTTACCCATACTGTTCTCCTCGTCACTACGCTACTTTCGGACTCGTTTTAGCCCTATTCCATTATTAAAGTTTAGTGTGTTATTGTCAAGTTTTTTAGCGCCTGTAAATGCACAATCCCCAAACAAGGAACTGCTGATCGCCGCAGCCTCCGATCTTATTGCAGTACAAGGACCTATCGTACAGGCTTGGGCGGCGCTTTCGGATCTCAAGCCCCGATTCACCTTTGGGGCGAGCGGAATGCTGGCCCAGCAGGTATCCAACGGCGCCCCCTACGACATCTTCCTCTCCGCGGATGAAGGTAGAGTAAAGGATCTGGCCAACGGCGGGCATCTATTGAAAGATTCGGTGGTCGAATACGCCCGGGGACGGCTAGGGCTCTGGTCGCGGGGCCGGCGGGCAGGCGCGATGGGGGACTTGATGGGGGCCGGCTTCAAGCATATCGCGATCGCCAACCCGACCCATGCCCCTTACGGGGTGGCGGCAAAACAGGCGGTCGAAAACTCCGGATTGTGGTCCAAGATAGGGCCGAAGATCGTGTACGGGGAAACCGTCCGGCAGGCGCTGGAATACGCGGAGAGCGGCAACGCGGATGCGGCGATTGTGGCCTGGTCGCTGGTGAGCGATAAGGGGGGCGTGCTGCTTCCCTCCAGCCTGCACAGCCCGATTCGTCAGAACGGAGGTGTTGTGAAGACCAGCCAGCACCAGGAGGAAGCCCGCTATTTTCTGCGGTTTCTGATCAGTCCGGAAGGGAAAAGATTGCTCGAAAGTCACGGGTTCGTCAAGTAGGGAATCGCCTGCGCCTGAACCGTTCCTGGCTGGTCCTCGAATAGCGCCCAAGGAAGGTCCGTTGCCGGACGCCCCACAGATGTCGCTCGGCCACCGACCGCACCCTCGTCAACCGAAGATTCAACGATTGACTGGAGTTACACGATCTTGATACAAGTGAAGCTGCGTCTACCGACGTCCGAGGTTCGCCTTGCCAACCCGATCACAATTCATCGACCGCCGAAACTTCCTCCGCGGAGCCGGGGTGGCCCTGGCCCTGCCGCTGATGGAGTCCATGCAACCCCTGGGCTGGGCCAAGGACAGCGCGCCGCATCCCATGCGGATGGTATGCGTCGGGAATCCGCTGGGCATGCTGCCGGAGGCCTTCTTCCCGGACGGCGCCGGCGCCGATTACAAGATTCCCGAACTGCTGAAACCGCTCGAGCCCTACCGCAAGGATTTCACCGTCTTCTCGCATCTCGATCACGATGTCAGCGGCGGGCACCGCGCGGTCCACTCGTTCCTCAGCGGCATTAAGGATTCGGACGCCCCCGCCTGGCCGGGTCGCAACATCTCCGTCGATCAGCGGGCGGCCGAGTTCGTGGGCGCGCGAACGAGGTTCCCGTCCATCGTGGCCAGTGTGGGCGGCGCCGAAGGCGACATGGCGCCGAAGATGTCCTGGACGCGCAACGGCGTGAACATTCCGCCCGTAACCAAGGCCAGCGAACTGTTCCGCGCGCTTTTCATCAGCGAGGACGCCGAATCGCGCCAAAAAGTGGCCGCCGGCTACGACGTAAACGACAGCATCCTCGACGCAGTCCGTGAACAGGCGGCTGCGCTGCAGAGCGGGCTCGGGAAGCTCGACCGCGAAAAGCTGGACGAGTACCTGACGTCGGTACGCGAAGTGGAGAAGAAGATCGGCATGGCGGGCGGCTGGCTGGACAAGCCCAAGCCGCACGTCGAGATGCCGATGCCCGAGGACGGCCCCTTCACCCAGAGCCTGTCGGCGTTCTACGATCTGCTGCTGCTGGCGCTGCAGACGGATTCGACGCGCGTCGCCGTGCTCGAAATCCCCGGCGTCATCGATACCGGGAACCTGGGGCTCAGCGGAGCCTATCACGGCTTCTCGCACCATGGCAAGGCCGAAGTCCTGCAAAGAGGCCTGCTCATCATCGAACGATTCCAGACCACGCAGTTCGCCCGCTTCCTGGGCCGTCTTTCCACTTTGAAGGAAGCCGACGGCTCCCGCATGCTCGACCGCACCATGGTGCTGTTCGGCAGCGGCATGGGCAACGGCAGCTCG
Source organism: Bryobacteraceae bacterium (assembly GCA_035495815.1). GTDB lineage: Bacteria > Acidobacteriota > Terriglobia > Bryobacterales > Bryobacteraceae > DATJFH01. The sequence continues at coordinate 40,826 of DATJFH010000343.1, read as the reverse complement.
CATTCCAACAAGGACCTGCCGATTCTGCTGGCAGGTGGCGGTTTCCGTCATGGCGAGCACAAGGCCTATCCGGAAGACCGGCGCGTGCCGTTGTGCAATCTCTTCACCAGCATGCTGCAGCGGTTTGGCGTGGAAGCGGATCGCTTCAACAAAGCCACCGGCACGCTGGCCAACTTCTCCTGAACGCCGATGCGGACTTTCAATCTGTCAATGCGCTTGGTTCTGCTGTCGGCGGCGGCGGCAGGCATGGCTGCGGAAGACGCGGCCTATGACCGGTCCGTCCGTCCCTTCTTGAACGAATACTGCGTGCAGTGCCACGGAGCAAAGTCCGCCATGGCCGACCGGCGATTCGATTCGTTGAGCGCGGACCTGTCGTCGCCCGAAACGCAGCGGCGCTGGAAGGAAATCGTCGACCGCCTGAACCTTGGCGCGATGCCGCCGGCTGGAGCGAAGCAACCCACCGATGAACGCCGGCGGGAAGTGATCGACGCCGTGACCGCGCGCCTCACCAGGGCCTTTGCCGAGAGCCGGAGCACCGGAGCGCGCACCGTCCTGCGCCGCCTCAATCGCTTTGAGTATGACCGCACCGTACGCCACCTGCTTTCGCTCGAGGGCATGCTGGCCGATCCGACGGACGTGTTTCCCCCGGATGCGGTGGATGACGGCTTCACCAATATCGGCTCGGCGCTCTCGACTTCGGATTTCCTGCTCACCGGCTATCTCTCCGCCGCCGAGAACTTCATCGACCGCGCGGCAGTCTCGGGACCGAAGCCGGAGATTCGCAAATATTCGTTCAAGGCCCCGTTCCATCCCACCGGCAACCGTCACGATGGACAGGATGCGCCAGGGCAATATCAGAACATCCGCAAGAACACGACGGACGAAGGCGGCTTCCTCTGGCTCAGCGAGTTCGAAAAGGGCGTGCCGCAGGACGGCTACTACAAGCTGCGCTTCAAGGCCGCCGGCGTCAACCGAAACTATCCGTATGATCAGAGTATCCTCGAGGTGGAGAAGAGCGAGCCGCTGCGGGTAGCCGTGGTGGCGGGCTCGGCCGCATACGGGCAACTCGGCAGCCGCACCACCTCGGACCGGGAGCTGATTTCCTTCGAGCTGCCGGACGATACCCCCAAATGGTTCGAAGCCCGCATCTGGCTCGATCGCGGATACCAGCCCCGGCTCACCTACCCGAATGGTCCCAGCCGCGTAAAACCACTGCGAAAGCCGCTCACCGTCCAGTACTTCGATCAGTTCCCGAGGTTCATCCGCGAATATGTCGTCGAAGAAGGTCCGGTCAACGAAAAAACCGTGAACGAGTCGCTGACCAGGAGAGTCTCGAAGCAGGGGGCCTCGAAAACAGAGCTCACCACCGAAGGCACTTCGCGCTCGTTCAACCGCCGCGAAGGCTGGGCGAGCTTTTTCCGCGAATACATGGGGCCGCGTGTCCGCGTGTACGAAATCGAGCTGGAAGGCCCGCACTTCGACCAATGGCCGCCGCCCTCGCACGTCGCCTTGTTCGGCGGCTACGAGCCGTCCCTGTCCAATGCGGAGCCGATCCTGCGCCGCTTCGCCTCGCGCGCGTTCCGCCGTCCGGCGTCCGACGCGGAAATCGCGCCGCTCGTGAAGATGGTCAAGCTTCGCGCCGCCAAGGGAGATCCGCCGCTCGCAGCCATTAAGGCCGGATTGCGCGGCGTGCTGTGCTCGCCCGGCTTTCTGTACCTGCGCGAGAACGACGGCCCACTCGACGATTACGCGCTGGCCTCGCGTCTGAGCTACTTCCTGTGGTCGTCCATGCCGGACGACGCTCTTCTCCAGGCCGCCGGCGCCGGCAAGCTGCGTCAGCCCGAAGCGCTCCGCGCGCAGGCGCGGCGCATGCTCGGCGACCCCAAATCCGAGGCGTTCGCCGGCCAGTTCATCTCCCGCTGGCTGGAGTTGTACAAGCTCGGCTCCATGCCGCCCAGCCCCAGGGAATTCCAGCAATATTATGTGGACGGCCTCGAAAAGTCAATGAAGACGGAAGCGCAAATGTTCTTCCGGTACCTGCTGGAAAACAATCTGCCCCTCGACCGCTTCCTGGACGCCGACTTCACCTTTGTCAACGGCGGGCTGGCGCGGCTGTACGACATCCCGAACATCCACGGCGCGCAGTTTCAAAAGGTGTCGCTCACCGACCGCCGCCGCGGCGGCCTGCTCGGGATGGGCGGCGTGCTGACCGCCAGCGCAAACGGCATCGATACCTCGCCGGTGGTGCGCGGTGTATGGGTGATGAAGAATATTCTGGGCACGCCGCCGATTCCGCCTCCGCCGGACGTGAAGCCGCTCGAGCCCGATATCCGCGGAGCCATCACCATTCGAGATCAGCTTGCGAAGCATCGAACCATCGCGACCTGCAATTCGTGTCATCAGAAGATCGATCCTCCGGGATTCGCGCTGGAAAACTTCGACGCCATCGGCGGCTGGCGCCAAAATTATGAGCGGCCGGGCAAGGTGTCGCCGCCCATCGACGCGTCCGGAGAACTCGCCGCGGGCGAACAATTCAAGGACGTGGTCAGCTTCAAGGACGTCCTGCTGCGCAATCATCGGGGCCAGTTCGCGCGCTGCCTGACGGAGAAACTGCTGGCGTACGCGATGGGCCGTAAGCTCGAACCCGCGGACGGCCCGCAGGTGGACCGCATCGTCAGGACGCTCGATCAGGAGAAGGGCGGCCTGAGGGATCTGGTGCTGTTGATTGCCGGAAGCGAGCCGTTCCGGACAAAATGAAGGCACTCGGCATCTGCCTGACGATCGGGCTCTGCCTGCAATCGGCGCCAGCTGTCGATGTCTTTGCGCGTAGCAATCTGATCGCGTGGTGTATCGTCCCCTTCGATTCGCAGAATCGCGGACCGGAGGAGCGCGCGGCCATGCTGGAAAAGCTCGGCATCCGGATGCTTGCCTATGACTGGCGCGACAAGCACATTCCGACGTTCGACGAGGAAGCCGACGCGCTGGCCCGCCATCACGTCAAACTCCAGGCCTTCTGGCTGACCTCCGGCCCCGACCCGGCGGGTGATCGCAAAGTCGGAGTCGTGCTGGATTTTCTGCGACGACGCGGCATCCACACGCAGTTGTGGTACATGTTCGTGCCGCCTAAAAATTTCGAGGCGCTCACTCAGGAGCAGAAGGTGGAGATGGCGGCCAAGGCAGTGGGTAAACTCGCGTCCATGGCGGCCCAGATCGGCTGTTCGGTCGGGATGTACAATCACGGCGGGTGGTATGGAGAGCCGGAAAATCAACTGGCGGTGCTCGAGCGTTTGAAATTGCCCAACGTCGGCCTCGTCTACAATTTTCATCACGCCCACGCGCAGATCGACCGCTTCCCGGAGTTCTTCCCGAAGATGCGTCCGCACCTGATGGCCTTGAACCTGGCGGGGCTCCGGAAGGGCGACCGCGAGGTATACGCAGTGGGCGGAGGCGACCGAGAGCTGGAGATGATGCGATTGATCCGGCGCGGCGGCTACAGGGGACCGATCGGAATCATAAACGAGCGCATCGCGCCGGACGCCGAAGTCGGTCTTAAAATGAACCTCGACGGAATGAAGAAGCTGCTGACCGAAATGGGAGACAAAGCGGCGTTACAAACTTACTGATCGCCGCACGATTCACCGCCCGAAAATATAGCGGCTGCGCCTCGGATCCGCCCCGCCGTCCAGCACGCCGTTCGAAAACTTGATCACCGTCGGCGCCGACGAGTTGCTCCACTCGCCGGTCACGCTTACCCGGTGCCCCATGGCCGTCAGCCGTTCGATCGTCGTCCGAGGCATACGCCCCTCCAGGTTCAGTTTCCCTGGAACGAACTCGTGAGCGCCGAACGATGCGTAAAAGTGCTCGGTCTGGAACCGCGGCGCCTCGACAGCCTCCTGGGGCGGCATGCCGAAATCGATGATGTTCAGCAGCACCTGCAGCAGCGCCTGGTCCTGGTTATCGCCACCCGGTGTCGAGAGCGCCAGGAACGGCTGGCCGTCCTTGAGCACCAGCGTCGGACTCAGCGTCACGCGCGGCCGCTTGCCAGGCTGCAACTGGTTGGGATGACCGGGCGTGAGCAGCAGCGTCTGAAGCCGGGTTCCGAAGGGAATGCCGGTGTCGCCGGCGATCACCGAGGGCAGCCACGCGCCGCTCGGAGTGGATGAAAATACATTACCCTTGCGGTCGACCACGTTCACGCAGGTGGTGTCCTGCACCGCGCCGTGTTCGCCGGATGTGGCCGACGGCATATTCGCCGGCGGAGCCAGCGCGCCGGGACGGTGCTCCATCGATGCCCGCTGCGGGTCGATCAGCTTTCTGCGCGTCGCGGCGTACTCCTTCGAAAGAAGGACCTGCTCCGGAATCTCGGAAAACTTCGGATCGCCGTAGTAGCGGTCGCGGTCGGCAAATGCCAGCTTGGCGGCCTCGACGACGGTGTGCAGGTACTCGGGACTGTTATGACCCATCGCCTTGAGATCGTAGCCCTCGAGCAGGTTCAGCATCTCGATCATCACCGGTCCCTGCGTCCAGAAGCCGGGTTTCAGAACCTGGTAGCCGCGATACGTGGTGGATTTGGGCTGATCGGTTTCGGCGTGGTAACTCTTCAGGTCGGCCAGCGTAATCAGCCCGCCGTTGGCCTCTGAAAAGGCGGCCATGCGCTTGGCAAGCGAGCCCTGGTAGAAAAGATCGCGAACGGCTTTCAGCTTCGCGGTGCGCTTTCCGCGCGCTTTGTTCTCGGCCTGCGCCAGTTCTCGAAGTGTCTTGGCCAGCGCCGGTTCGCGAAAAATATCGCCCCGCGTAGGAGGCGCGCCTGTGGGCATGAAAAAGCTGCGCGACGTAGGCCACAGCTCCAGAATCTTTTGCGTGTTGCGGATGAACCCGGCGAACTCTTCGCCGATGGGGAATCCCTCCGCATATTCGATCGCCGGAGCGGCCACCTGCGCGAACGTCATCGTGCCGTACTGGCTCAGCGCAAGGATCAGCCCGTCGAACACACCCGGTACGGTCGCGGCCAGGATCCCTTGCGTCGGAATCGGCGGCATGCGGTCGGGATCTTCCCATGGCTCCGGCTTGCGGCTGCGATAAAACTCGATGGTCGCCTTGCCGGGGGCGACGCCGACGCCGCTGATGGCGATGGGCGGCTTGCCGGACATCTTGATCAGGATCGGAATCTCTCCGCCGATGCCGAAGCGCGCCTGCTCGGTAACCGCGGCCGCCAGGATCGCGGCGACACCGGCGTCGACCGCGTTGCCTCCCTGCGTGAGGATCCGGAAGCCGGCCTCCACTTCGAAATTGTTGGCCGCGCCCACCATCTCCCTCGTCCCTCGAACGGGCGGGAACATGGTGGTTCGGGTCTGGGCGGAAGCCAGCGCGGAGACCGCCAGCAGACCCAGTGCGGATCGGGCAATGAGATTGTTCATAAGTCGAACCGGTACAGCGCTTCGGTGATCGGCGCGCCGCGCACTTCGATGCGTTTCAGATCGGTGGTTCCGATGCCGTGTCCTTCCGCCAGCAGCAGCGTGTTATCGCAATTAACGAACGGCCTGGTTCCCTTTTCCGCCCGGGGATCGTACCCCATGACGGCGGTTGCGACCGAGTCCGTCGTGACCGGGTTGGTACCGGCGATCAGCACTCCCGGCTGGACCAGCTTCAGCCCTTTGATCCAGGGGCCTTCGCCGCCCGACACCGATTCGACGCCGTCGATGAAGGCGATGTCCACCGGCCGCGCCGCGCAAAGATCGGCCACGATCCGCGGCACGCGATAGCCGGCATGACGATTGCTCGACGGATCGAGCTCCTGCGGCGCGCTCTTGGCCGGTCCCCGCTTGCCGGCGTGGAAGACTGCGCCGCGCCCGCTGGCGGGACTCTCATTCGGCTCGTCGATCCTGGCGTCGTCTCCGTAGATCGAGGCCGGGGAGTTGCCGAAGCAGTTCTTGAGCGACAGCGTAACTCCGCACGTCTCGTGGTTCTTGAGCTTGGCCATACTCATGAACACGTCGGTATCTTCGAAGGCGTGATTCAGGTCGTAGGCGGGATAGATGTAACCGCCGCCCGGCACTTTGAAGCGCGAATACTTTTTGCCCTTGCCGAGATTGTTGGTGTTCTCTACTTCGACGCCGGGCACGAGGTTGAGCAGCGCCCGCGCGTTCCATCCCGAATCGAGCAGGTACTCCTCGAGCGGACCGCCGCTGGCCCAGGCGCTCTCGACAAAGCGGATCCGCTTCGCGCCGGCCGTGTTGAGCACGCGCGCCATGGCGAACACCAGCTTGGGGTGCGTGTAGTGAGTCACACCCAGCGCCTTGCCTTGAAAGCGGAGTCCGGGGCTGCCGGTGAGGTTAAGCTTGATGGTGACCGTCTTATTGCGCACGATCCGGCCCAGCCCGCCCAGCTGGTCGAACATGGTGGAAAGGGTGGACACCAGGTCGCCGTCATAAGAGCTGCATTTGGCGATCGAAACTGGGGCGGTAGGAGCCGCCGGAGCAGCCCTGAGGAGTCCCGCCGCTGCCGTACAGGCTAGCCATTCTCGTCGGGTCATAGGTTTAGTCTAACCGTAAAGTCGCGCACACGGAAACCTTGTCGATATCGACGCCGGTTCCCTCGTCGTTCTTGTAAACTTCCAGCGTGCGCTCTCCTTCCTCGGGCGAATAGAGGCGGGCCCGCTTGTAATTGCCGAGCACGTGCACCGTCACCGACTCCACCGGATAGTCGGCGAAATTGACAAGCTGAATCAGGGCCTCCTTACCGTCCGGCGACGTCAGCAGGTCGGACAACATCGTCGACACATTGAACAGCCGGGCGCCGAGGTTGCGCCGTCCGATCATGGAGTTCACTTCCTTCCAGATGGAATCGAGCCGCTCCATCTCCTGCTTCTCGAGCGTGATCTGATCGGCGCCGGGCGCGGTATGCGCTTTCCATCCCGGAGGACCCGTAAGCAGCGTGCCGCCGGACCGTGTGAACGAGCGCAGCACGTCTTTCTCCTCCGGTGTCAGGGACTCGGCATCGACGTTCACGGCCATCGTCACGTCCTTGAACGCCGCCGGACTCAGCCTCTGGCGAGGCACCGGACGCACAGGCGTGTGCTTCACCGCGATCATGTCGAGGATGCCTCCGGACAGCAGCGCGCCGTCCTTCACGTCCTGCACGAGTGCGAATTTGCCGCCCGGCTTGAAGGTGCGCCACTCCTTGTGACTTTCGTAAAACTGCAGATGCTGTCCCATGCGGCGCCACTGTTTCAGCGCCGATGCGTCCTTCTCCCGGAGCCGCTTGGCGAAATCGGCATCCAGCGCAACGACCCAGCGCGCCCCCACCATGGCGGCGTCCCCGATGGCCTGCAAATACCGCTCGCCGCTGACCACGGTGTTCGGAGGCGGCAGGTTGCCGAGCCAGAGCGGAGTCTCACCCCAGGCCCGGACAGCACGGATGAATCCGCTGTTCGTATCGATCCACGGCGTCCCCGAGGGGCCGGACTTGGCGTGGCCGTCCTCCATGACCTGAACCCCGGCCCAGACTCCCTGATTGGTGGCCAGAACCGGGGCGGCGCCATCGAGTTTCAAGCGGCTGCGCGTGGTCATCTCGATGATCACGGGCTTCGAATCGGCCGTTGCGTCCCGCACGCGCGCGGCGGTTCCATCGGGGAATTCGCCTTCGAGCACGATCCCCGTGAGTTTGGCGCGGACCGCCTGCCGGGCGGCTTCGAGCGTGTCGCCTTTCGGCTCAATCACCGCCAAAGTCGTCACCTGGCGCCCCGCGGCCTGCGCGGCAAAGTCTGTTATGGCTTGCGCCCGCGCGGGATCCCACTTCAGCAGAAGGCAGTTGACGGGGGTTCCCTGCAGAAGTTCCAGCGTGACCGGATCGGTCCAGTTCCAGCGGACCGGAACCCAATCGGCGGGGCTGGCCAACGCCAGCGCCAAGGCAAACAACATGACTTAATTGTAGCTGGGCTGCACAGCCGCCGGATTCGAATCTCAGGCGCCGGTGGGAGGCGCGCCGCCCATCTCCGGCATCGGCATCTTGTCGTTGTTCTTCTTCTGGAATCCTTCGATCTTCGCCCGCAGCTTTTTCACCGTCGCGGCGTGCTCCGGCTTGTAGTACAGATTGTTCATTTCCAGGGGATCCTTGTTGCGGTCGAACAGCATGCAGGCGTCGGTGTCATGAACGGCCATCTTCCAGCCGTCGGGAGTCACTACCGTGCGGCACTGCGGGCCGCCGTTCGCGCCCTCCTCCCGGTTCCACTCGATGAAAACATCGTCGGGCTTGCGCTTGCCGAGCAGCGCCGGAGTCAGCGTTTGACCGGCCAGCCCGCTCACGTCCTTCTTCCCCATCAGGTCGAGCAGCGTCGGAACCATGTCGATGTGGCTCACCGGCTGCGCGATGTGATGCGGCTTCTGATTGCGGAACGGCACGCGCAGCAGGAACGGGACGCGCACCGCTTCCTCGTACATCACCGACTTGGCCATGAGGGAATGCGAGCCCATCATTTCCCCGTGATCCGAAGTGTGCACGATGATCGTGTTCTCGAGCTGGCCGGACGCTTCGAGCGCCCAGAGAATGCGTCCCCACGCCTGGTCTACGAGGGAGCAGAGTCCGGCGTAGTTGCGGTGCATCCGATGCCAGCCTTCGGGCTTCGAGAGATCGAAGCCCTTCTCCTCGCCTTTCCCGGCGACGAATCCGGCGCGCTTTTTCTTATACGCCTCCGGCTCGGGCCCTGCCGGGACGCCGGGATAATTTTTCTGCAGCGGCGCTTCCTCCGGCGTATGCAGATCGTTCAGCGCGCTGGAGAAGGGAGTGTGCGGCTCGAGCGTATTCACATACAGCATCCAGGGGTTGTTGCCGCTCTTCATAATGAATTTGGCCGCTTCCTGCGCCAGGAACGATGGCTTCGAATGCTCCACCGGGACCTTGGTGGCGAAGTTCCGCGAGAAGGCATTATGCTTCAGGTCGTCCGGCTTGTAACCCTGGCTGAGCAGGAAGTGGTGATACGCGCTCCGGGCAGTCTTGTCGCGTCCCTCCGAATAATAGGACTGATAAATGCCGTCCTCGATCGCGCGCCACTCCTGGAAGCCGCGTTGCGCGAAGATCTCGTCGCCCAGGTGCCATTTGCCCATGTAGCCGGTGCGGTAGCTGGAATCGTCCAGCAGCTCGGGCATGGTCTTGACGTCGGCGCGCAGGCGGATGTTGTTGTGCAGACACCCGTTCTGGTGCGGCCACGTGCCGGTCATCACGCAGGAGCGCGCCGGCGTGCAAACGGGCTGCGCGTCGTAGCAGCGGTCGAACACCACGCACTCGGCGGCCAGCTTGTTCCACACAGGAACGCGGTAGCGCGTGTTGCCGTATGCGCCCATCGAATCGGCGCGTTGCTGATCGGTCCAGAGGAACAGGAGATTGGGCTTGTCGCCGGGGGTTCGCTTGGCTCGAAGGATGCCGGGGGCGGCGGCCAGACCGGCAAATGCCTGGAGTGCATTACGGCGTGTCGTCATGAGTAGATTATTCCACTTTACGGTGTATTCTGAAACCGATGCCGGCCAATATTTTGGCGACCGCCACACTGCTGCTGACGGCCCTGGCGGCGGCCGCCGGCGATCGCAAGACTCTGGACGACCTGTTGCGGAACGCCGTCGGCCAGAATCGGGTCCCCGCCGTGGTGGCGATGGTGGCAACCGGCGACGCGATCACTTACCAAGGCGCCTTCGGTATGGACAGCAGCGCGATTCTGATCATAGCGTCCATGACGAAGCCGGTTACGTCGGTCGCGGTCATGCAGATGGTCGAAGCCGGAAGGATCAAGCTCGACGCGCCGGCGGCGGCTTATCTTCCGGAGCTGGCTGAAGCGCGCGTGCTCGAGGGCGGTAAACTGCGGCCGCCGAAGAGCCGCCTGACCGTCCGCCAGCTGCTGACACATACCTCCGGGTTCGGTTACGAATTCATGAACCGCGAACTGCACGACTACGTCGCGGCGGGCAAGGCTCCGGGGATGAGAACCGGCGATCAGCGCTTTCTCGGCGCGCCGCTCCTGTTCGATCCCGGCGCCCGGTGGGAGTACGGCATCAGCGTAGACTGGCTGGGAAAGCTGGTGGAGAAAATGAGCGGACAATCGCTCGAAGCCTACTTCCGCACGGCGATCTTCGCGCCGCTCGGAATGGACGACACCTTCTTCAACGTGCCTGCTGAAAAGCAGCCGCGGATCGCTGCCTCGTATCACCGGAAGAAGGACGGGACACTGGAGCGTCACACGCGCGCGCCCCTGAAGCCAGTGACGTTCTTCAGCGGAGGCGGCGGGCTCTTCTCCACCGCTTCCGATTACATGAGATTCGCCCGAGCCCTGATGGCCGGCGGCAGCCTCGGAGGCGCGCGGATTCTCCGCACGGAATCGGTGGCGGAGATGGGACGAAACCAGATCGGCGCTCTCGTCCTGACGCCCTTTACCAGCCTGGATCCGCAGCTGATCAGGGACGCGGCGACGCTTCCCGGCGGGCTGGACAAGTTCGGTCTCGGATTTGCGCTCAATACCAAACCGGTGGACTGGGGCCGCGGCGCCTACTCCATGACGTGGGCCGGCAGCCTCAACACTTTTTTCTGGATCGACCGGGAGAAGAAAGTGTGCGCCGTGCTGATGACGCAGATGTCGCCGGCGCTCGACGACGGCCCCCGCTCGCTGCTCGAGGATTTCGAGCGCGCGGTGTACGCGAAGTAGCCGGCCTTATAATGGCCGTATGAAGATCTCGCGCAGAGAGCTGGCGTCGCTGGCGGTGGCCGGCGCGGCCGCGGCCCAAACGCAGGAGAGACCGCCGGCTGCGGCGGACGAGTTGGAGCAGGCCCGGCGGCAACTGGCCCGCAACTCCGAGGCCCTGCTCAAGCACGAAATCAGCATGGCGGCCGAGCCGGCCTTCCAGTTCAAGGCCTGAGCGAAATGGCCGACCTCCCGGAAGAGCACTTCTTCTCCACCATCACGGAGTGGAACGCGCGTCTGAAATCGAAAGAGATCTCGGCCCTGGAATTGACGCGCGCTTTCACGGCACGGCTGGAGAAGCTGGGGCCCCGTTATAACGCGCTGGCGCTGCCGCTCACCGAGCGCGCCGTACGCAAGGCGAAAGAAATCGACGACGACATCAAGCGCGACCGCTTTCGCAGCCCGCTGATGGGTGTTCCCTTCGGCGCCAAAGACCTGCTAAGCCTGGCGGGCGTCCCGACCACCTGGGGCGCCAAACCCTACGCGGGCCAGGTGTTCGATTACGACGCAGCGGCGCTGAAGAAGATGGACAAAGCGGGCGGAGTCCTGATCGGCAAGCTGTCCATGGTGGAGCTGGCCGGCGGGCCGGGGTACCGATTCGCGGCCGCTTCCCTCACCGGTCCGGGCATCAATCCCTGGGACCGCAGCCGGTGGTCCGGAGGCTCGTCGAGCGGCTCGGGCAGCGCTGTGGCGGCCGGGCTGGTTCCCTGGGCCATCGGGTCGGAGACGTCGGGCTCGATTCTTACGCCGTCGGCTTTCTGCGGCCTCACCGGGCTGCGACCTACTTATGGCCTGGTAAGCCGTCACGGCGCGATGGCGCTCTCCTGGACTCTGGACAAGCTGGGTCCCATGTGCCACTCGGCCGAGGACTGCGCGCTGGCTCTGCAGGCGCTCGCCGGCGGCGATAATGACGATCCGGGCTCGGCCGGCAAGAGCTTTTACTACGCCCCGCAATTCGTCCGCAAGATGGCGGACATCCGCGTCGGCTTCGCCCCGGGCGATTTCACCGACTGGGCGGAGCCGGAGGCGCGTCCCGCGTTCGAGAAAGCGGTGGCGGAGTTCAGGGCGATGGGTCTGGCGCTGGTCGAGACCAGGCTGCCGGATTTTCCATACGGGCCCGTGGTGTCCACCGTCATGGGGGCCGAAGCCGGCTCGATCTTCGAGCCTCTGATCCGCAGCGGCAAGGTCGATGAGCTGGCCGATGCCAAGCAGATCGCCGGTCTCAAGGCCAGTCTGGGGATCAGCGCGGCGGACTATCTGAAAGCCATGCGCATACGGGGCGAGATGAAGCAAGCGTTTCGCCGGCTGTTCGCGGACCTGGACATCATTCTGGCGCCCTCCCGCTACGGCCCGGCGCCGAAGCTGACCGATCCGCTCGACCGCGGCCTGGGCGACCGGCCTGTGCCAGCCGTACCGGGGATGAACAACCTGATCGCGGCCGGCAATCTGGTGGGCTATCCCGCGCTTTCGCTGCCCTGCGGATTCGCGGGGAAACTGCCTGTGGCGGTGCAACTGGTGGGAACGCCGTTCTCGGAGAACATGCTGGTGGCGATCGGCAAGCTGTACCAGACCCGCACGGACTGGCACCGGCGCCGGCCCGGAACGTAGGGAGGAGCATGAACGTACCGGCCGCCAAAAGCCATTTCGTGTCCGGTCACGGGAGGGCAGACCCGGCGCATCGAGGCCGGACCATCGCGCCGAAGTGCGGATTCGTCTTTGCGAGTGACCGACCTCAAGTCGTCAACACCACCCGGAATCTCGCTTTTCCGCTCATTATCCGATCGTAGGCCTCGGGCGCCTTCGCCAGCGGGAATACTTCGATCATGGGGCGCACGCCTGCTCTTGCGCTGAACGCCATGGTGTCCTGGGAGTCGATCGAGGAGCCTGCCGGCCAGCCGGCAATGGAGCGGCGTCCTCCAAGCAGCTCGATTCCGGAGATCTCGAGCAGCTCCGGCGAGGCTCCGAGAACGATCATTTTTCCGCCGATCCTCAGGCCGCCGGCTGCCGAGCTCATCGCCTTGCCGCTGGTGACTGTCGCCAGGATCACTTTCGCGCCTCCCAGCTTCATCAGCTCTTCCACTACGTTCTGCGACTGGCTGTCGATGTACTGGTGCGCGCCCGGTTGCGAGGCCAGCGGAGCCTTGTCCTGGCCGCGGGCGATGGCGACGGTGTGGAATCCCATGCGCGCGGCGTATTGCACTCCGAGATGTCCGAGGCCGCCGATGCCGAGAATCGCCACCAGGTCCCCTGCCCGCGCTCCGCTGTTGCGGAGGGAGTTGAAAGTGGTGATCCCGGCGCACATGAGCGGAGCCGCATCGGTCGGAACCAGCGCGTCCGGAATTCGCGCCAGCGCCACCGCCGGCGCCACCATGTATTCGGCGTAGCCGCCGTCGTAAGTACCCGAAATCTGGTTCTCGAACCGGCAGGTCACGAAATCGCCCCGGCGGCAGGAATCACAGTAGCCGCAATGCCCGCCGTGCCAGCCGATTCCGACCCGGTCTCCAAGCTTCCATCACTTGATTGCGGCGCCCATCGCGTCGATGACGCCTGCGACCTCGTGTCCGGGTACGCGCGGATACTGAATTCCCGGCCAGTGGCCTTCCTTCGTCATGCTGTCGCTATGGCAGATTCCGCAGGCCTGAACTTTCACCCGGACCGATCCGGCGGCCGGCTCGGGGATGTCCCGCTCCACGATTTCCCAGGGTCCGTCGGCGCTCACTACCTGCACCGCTCGCATTTTCGGCATGTATCCGCCTTTCATTTTCATCCTACGTCAGGGCTTGATGGGAGCGTGCTCGCGTGGCTACGGGTTTCCCAACCAGCGCAGAACTTCTTCGCTCAGCGTGTTCAGGCTGTTCGTGATGCGGTCGGTCTCCACGTTGACGAGCGCGAAGCGCTCCGTCAGCGAATCGCCGGTCCCGACGAGGGCGTGATGATCCTCGCGCAGGTCCGGTAGCTCCTCTTTCCGAAGCCTCGAACCGCGCAGGGCGGCGGCCAGCGAGTACAGTGTCAGCTCGACGTGGTTCGCCATGGTCTGGAAAGTATCCCGCGAGGGGACGGGGTAGCTGACGTACAGCGCAGCCTCGAGAGCCATCATCGCGTGCGCCAGCCGGTGCGAGCTGGCCAGCATGGCGCTGAGCAGCGTCATTCTTTCGGCGGACACGCCCGGCTCGGCGCCCAAACGGTCGATGGACGCCTCCAGGTTGCTGCGGGCGAGCCGGCCGGCCAGCCGCGTCCGGTCCAGCTCGCCGGCGGCGGCTTTACCCTGCCGGTGGCTGTCGCGAATGGCGCGAAAGTAGTCGCGATAGGCGTCCAGTAATTGGGCCATTCCTTCGGAGACCTGCGTCTTTTCCCAGGTAGGCCAGGCCGCGTAGGCCAGCAGCGCGATGGCGCCTCCCGCCAGAGTGTCCAGGCCCCGCGCCGCGATCACCTCGCCGGGGGGAACGCCGGTCGCGGCGATCATAAGCACCACCATCGCCGTCACGCTGGTTACCAGGATCCCGTAGTTGGCCGGTCCGATCCAGCGCATGACGAACGCCAGCGCCGCAATGAGCGCCACCTGGGCCCACGGCGGGGGCGTAAGCATATGGAACAGGCCGGTCGCCAGCAGTAATCCGAGGAACGTGCCGGCCAGGCGGAGGACCCCGCGCGCGAAAGTGGCGGTGAAGTCCGGCTTGAGCACGATGGCGATCGTCATCGGCGCCCAATAAGGTCGCCGCCACGCGAAAGCCTGCGCCAGACCGGATCCGATCGCAACGCTGACCGCCAGCCGGACCGCATGCCGGAAGGCTGCCGATTTCAGCGTGAGATTCGCCCGCAGGATGGCGATCGTGCCGCTGAGCCGCAATCTCCAGGGCCGACGGGCCTCCCGCTGATCGAAAACGGCCATGCCTTCCGGCAATGTGGACGCCGCCAGGTCGGCCACCGAACGGAGTTGTCCGGCGAGCGCGTCGAGCTGCGAGCGGGCGTCCACTCCGAGCGCTTTCACCGGTCCGGCGCGGGTCGATCCGATCGCGCGCAAACGCTCGGCCAGCGCCCCCAATTCGGAGAGGCAGCGCGGCGCCTCGTTCTCGGGCTCGCTTCCGAGGAGCAACGCGCCGACGGAATTCAGCAGCAGGGAGGATATGGCGAATGCCTGCCCCAGTATCTCGCTTTCGCGCTGCGTGTCCGGTTCGCGCCCGATGCGCGTGGCCAGCCGCGTGAGCGTCAGAAGGCTCAGGCGGATCCGTTCCGCCTGGCTGAGCAGCAGCCGGAAGCGCTCGACTTCAACCGAATGGCCTCCCGGCGCCGATAACGCCACCTGCGCCTGCGTGATCTGCGCGCTGGAGGGCGGAGCTTCGGTGGAAGCGGCTGTGTCCACTGCCGCGCGCGAAAGCTCCAGATACAGCGCCCCCAGCGCGCGGCGTTCCGGCTCATACCTCTGGACCGGCCACAGCGTGAGTGACAGCAGTGTCTGCAACAGCCCGCCTCCCATTGCCAGCAGTCCGGACAAAGCGGCCTGGCCGGGTGTCATGGGCTGCGCCGAAAAGACCACCAGCGTCACCAGGCTCACCACCCCCATGTCAGCCGCCGTGGTTCCGAGCGCCACCACGATACCCGCGGCGAAGGCCCACACGCTTGGCGCCGCTACCACCAGCAGCGGGCTCCGGGCGCACAAGGCGCCGATGAACACGGCGGCCGTCACCAGCGCGGTCGAGATCAGCATTCGCCGCGCTCGGTGCGCATAGGGTTCGGAGCTGTCGGAAAAGGCGATGTTCAGCGCCCCGGTAGCGCCGATGAGTCCGCTTCCCACCGAGCCCAGGGCAACGCCGGCCGCCAGCGGGACGGCAATGCCGATCGCATTCCGCAGCGCGATCCCGGAGTTTACTTTCTCGTGCTGAAAACGCGCGACGGTCTGCCAGAAGGCCGTCCACGGCGCCGGCTTGGCGGCGGGCGTCAGACCAGAATGTCCTTGACCACGTCGCCGGAAATGCCCGTCAGCCGGGCGTCGAGGCCCTGGAACTTCACCGACAGGCGCTTATGATCGATGCCCAGCAGGTGCAGCATGGTGGCGTGAAAATCGTGTACGCTTACCGGATTCTCCTGGGCGGCGTAGCCCAGGTCGTCGGTGCCCCCGTAGGTGACGCCGCCCTTGACGCCGCCTCCGGCCAGCATGTAGGAGAAGCCCTTGATGTGATGGTCGCGGCCGTCGCCGCCCTGAGACATCGGAGTGCGGCCGAATTCGCCGCCCCAGATGACCAGCGTATCGTCCAGCATGCCGCGCTGTTTCAGATCATTGATCAGCGCGGCCGTGGGTCGGTCGGTCTCTTCCGCCTTGAAGGCGATGTTCTGCTTCAGGCCGCCGTGATGGTCCCAGTCGCGATGGTAGAGCTGGATGAAGCGCACTCCGCGTTCGGCCAGGCGCCGCGCCAGCAGGCAGTTCGAGGCGAACGATCCATCCCCCGGTTTCGCGCCGTACATTTCCAGAACGTGCTTCGGCTCCTTACTCATGTCCACCAGGCCGGGCACGCTGGTTTGCATCTTGAACGCCAGTTCGTATTGCGCGATGCGGGTGACGATCTCCGGATCCCGCAGCGCTTCGTGCTCCATGCGGTTGAGCTTGTTGATGGCGTCGATCGAATCGCGCTGCAGCTCCGCGTTCACTCCGGGAGGGTTCTCGATGTACAGCACCGGATCGCCGATCGAGTTCAGCTTCACCCCCTGGAACTTGCTGGGAAGGATGCCTGCCGACCACTGCCGCGCCGCGATGGGCTGCATCTGGCCGCCTTTGCCCGCCGACAACAGCACCACGAACCCCGGCAGATCTTCGGCGTCGGCCCCGAGCCCGTAGAGCAGCCACGAGCCCATGCTGGGCCGTCCGGGAATAATGGATCCCGTATTCATCACGGTGTGGGCAGGATCGTGATTGATCTGCTCGGTGAACATGGAGCGAATGATGCACACCTGATCGGCCACGCTGCCGATGTGCGGGAACAGCTCGGAGATCTCCTGCCCGGACTTGCCGAATTTTTCAAAGCGGTATTGCGGGCCGAAGCAGATCAGCGGCTTGCCCTGCAACTGCGCGATCTGCTGTCCCTTGGTGAAGGACTCCGGCATCGCCTGCTTGTGCATCTCGGCCAGCTTCGGCTTGTAGTCGAAAGTCTCCAGATGGGAAGGACCGCCGGCCTGATAGAGAAAGATCACCCGCTTGGCTTTCGGGGTGTGGTGAAGCGGCTGCACGACGCCGCGCCAGCGCGAGGGCTCGTTCGAGGTCGCCGCCATCAGGCGCGGGTTGAGCAGCGAGTTCAGCGCCACCAGCCCGAGTCCGGCGGCTCCGCGGCCGAGGAAAGTTCGCCTGCGGATATCGGCATTCATGGATGAGAACGGCTTCATGGATCAATTCCTCGTAATCGTTTCGTGCAGGTTGAGAATTGCCCGGGCGACCGCCGTCATGGCGGCCAGCTCGGCAGGGGACTTTTCGGGCGCGGGCGCGTCGCCGACGCGGATCAGCCGCTTGGCGTCGGCGGGCGCGGCTTTGAACCGGGCCAGCGCCTTTTCGTACAGCTCGGCGAGCGTATCGCGCTCCTGGGCCGTCGGCTTGCGGCTCAGCGCCTGGCTGAACGCCCAATCCAGCCGCTGCGGAGCCGTCCGGCCGCCCTGCTTCAGAATGTGCTCGGCGAAAACGCGGGCGGCTTCCACATAAATGGGATCGTTGAGCAGGTCGAGCGCCTGCAGCGGAGTATCCGAGTTGGTGCGGTTCACGGTGCACTCTTCGCGCGTGGGTGCGTCGAACGCCACCAGGCTGGGGTGCAGGAAGGTGCGCTGCCAGAAGGTGTAGACGCCCCGGCGGTAGAGGTCCTCGCCTCGGCTGGCGGCGTATTCGCGCTTGGGGAAGTTCAGCGTGGCCAGGTATCCGTCCGGCTGATAAGGCCGGGCGCTGGGCCCACCGAATTTGTCTACCAGGAGCCCGGAGACTTCGAGCGCGATGTCGCGCACCACCTCCGCGTCCACGCGCATGCGGCTCTGCCGGGCCAGCAGCCGGTTTTCCGGATCGCGCTCCTCGAGTTTGGGGCTGTTCATCGAGGACTGCCGATACGTGTGGCTCAACACGATCGCGCGAATCAGGTGCTTCACGTCCCAGGCGTGCGCTCCCTCGGCCCGCCAGGCGGGATGCATGAACTCGGACGCCAGCCAGTCGAGCAGCTCCGGATGCGTGGGCCATTCGCCCTGCGAGCCCAGATCATCGAGGGCCTTGGAAATCCCGATACCGAAGAACTGCCGCCAAGTCCGGTTCACGAAAGTGCGGGCGGTGAGCGGATTCGAGGGCGAGACGATCCAGTTGGCCAGATCGAGCCGCGTAGCCCGCGCGCCGCCGGTGTCGAGCGCGCCAAGGAAGGCGGGGATGGCCGGAGTGACGACTGCGCCGGAGTCGTCGAGGAAATTGCCGCGCGCCAGGATGCGCGTCTCGCGCGGCTCGGTGGCTTCGGTGACCACGACCTTGGGAATGGCCGCGTTGAAGAGATTCCGCTCGGCTTCGAGTTTGGCTACTTCGAGCCGCAACTGCTGCAGTTCCGGCGCGCCGAATTCGAATTGCGCCAGCAGCTCTTCCTGCTGCACGAGTGTTCTCTCGACCGGCGGCGTTTCCAGGGCTTTGACAACGTCCGCAGGCAGTCCCAAATTCTCGGAAGATCCGCTCACGGCTTTGCCGTCGGCCTTTGAGCGCGGATCGCTCGGTTCCGGCCAGGAATATTTGCCCGAGGACAGCGCGATACGAAAGCGCCCGATCGTGGCGCGCCGCGTCTCGGAATCGTGCCGCAGCCGTACCGTGATCACCGAATCGGGCTTGGTTTCCAGCTCCTTGTTGAAGCGCAAGGCGAGAAACAGGTTGCGGTTTTCGCCGTAGATGGAAACGCCCCATCCGGTCTTGGGATCGCCGTCGATGGCCGCCATCGCCGGATAATCGGGCGAGGGCGCGGCGACAATGCTCGATTCGGCGAGTGAAAACTCCAGCTTCTTGCGGCCGAGCTCGGCCTCGACTTCGGTCACTACCAGGCGGTCGGCGCCGCGCGCGACGCGGATCCCGGGAAGGCTCTCGTCCTGCACCACCTCGACGCCGAGCGCCGTCCACCGTCCTGCTCCGGGTTTCACCGTGACGGTGTAGGTATCGTTGTCCGGATCCGGCCCGCTGGCGACCACCAGGCCGTTGCCGGGCCGCTTCTCGGAGACGAGCGAGATGCTCATGTAATAGCTGCTCTCGACCGGTTCGTCGTTGTAGATTTTCAGTATCGAGCCGTTCGAGGAGGTGGCGGAAAGCGGGCGCTGGTAGCGCCATTTGAGCTGCCCCGCCTGGTAAGCGGCCAGAGTCTCCTTCTCCCATTCCGCCTGCCGCGCCTTCAGGCTCTCGGCTGTTTCGTCGAGCTTGTCGCGGGCTTCCTCCAGGCGCTTTTCGAGCTTCTTCTGCCGGGCCAGCTGCTCGGGCGTGGGAAGCGCGAGCTGCGAGCCCCAGGCTTTGGCGCCGCGGTCGGGCACCAGCCCGGTCTCCTTGATGTCGGCGAAAAACGCCTTCATTGAGTAAAAATCTTTGCTGGTGAACGGATCGAACTTGTGGTCGTGGCACTCGGCGCAGCCCATAGTGCTGCCCAGCCAGACGGCGCTCAGCGTGCGTACCCGGTCGGCGCCATATTTGGCAAGGTATTCCTTGGGCTGGAGCCCGCCCTCGGCGGACGTGCGCGTCAGCCGGTTGTAGGCCGACGCCACCCGTTGTTCCACGGTGGCATTGGGAATGAGGTCGCCGGCGATCTGCTCGCGCGTGAACTGGTCGAAAGGCTTGTTGTCGCGGAAGGCGCGGAGTACGTAGTCTCGATAGGGCCAGGCGGGGAACGGGTTGTCGCCATGGAAGCCGCAGGTGTCGGCGTAGCGCACGGCATCCAGCCAGTGCATGGCCTGCTTTTCGGCGTACCGCGGAGAGGCAAGCAGCCGGTCCACGACTTTCTCGTAGCCATCGGCCGCGGTATCGTTCACGAACGCTTCTACTTCGCGTGGAGAAGGCGGCAGGCCCGTGAGGTCGAGCGTGACACGGCGGATCAAAGTGCGCCGGTCTGCTTCCGGTGACGGCGCCAGCCCTTCGCGCGCGAGCCTCGCCTGGATGAACGCGTCGATCGGATTCTCGGATTTCGACGCAGGCACGGCGGGACGCTCGACCGGCGCATAGGCCCAGTGTCCTTCATACTTCGCGCCTTCGGCCACCCATTGCCGGATGGTATTCTTCTGCGCCGTGTTCAGCTCCTTGTGGGCGAACGGCGGCGGCATGATGCGGGCGTCTTTGGCGAAGACGCGCTGCACGATGGCGGAATGCGCGGGGTCGCCCGGAACGATCGGGGTGGCGCCCGAGGGCCGCGGTTTGAGGGCTTCGTCGCGGATATCGAGCCGTAAGCCCGCCATGCGGGCGTTCTTGTCCGGCCCGTGGCAGCGGAAACAGGTGTCCGACATGATGGGACGGATATCGCGATTGAAACTGACCGCGCCGGATGCGCCCGCGGCGGTGACTACCACGGCCAGGATTGTCGCGCCGGGTCTCATGATGTGTGGAACCTCCCTACACCTTGTCATTGTAGTCCTTCGGTGAAGGTGGATCACGCTGCCACCGCGGAATGTTAACTCTCGTCCCAAGCCACCACCAGGAGCCATTCTTCCTCTCCGCAATTCGCAGCCTCGTCATGGTCGACCAGCGTCCGACCAACCCACTGGCTCGTCAGAATATCGGTGGCATCACTGACCCAGACTTCCCTGGCTGACGGCGGACCGGCGAGAATCGTCGGCATCAGATGCTTCGCCTGCGCGCTAAAGCGTGTTGGATAACCCGCTCCGCCGAGATCCAGCGCCTTGTCCTGTTTGGCGAGTTCGTTGAACCAGTTCAACCCCGAATAGTCAGCTTGCCAAACGGCAATACGCGGGCCGGTCTTCGAATCGAATGTCGCTGGTTCGACGCCAGAATTCGTTTGACGGAAGACAGTAATGTGCCAGCCCAGCATGCCCTGCCAGTATAGCTGCGACACGTTACTCGTGAACGGAGCGATGGGGCTGGATCGCGACGTCGCTCGACTCGTCATCGCCGCGCTGTCCACATTTCCGACACGCACGGCGCTTGATGGTTGCTCGCCGTACTACTGGCGGCGATCCGATGACGCCGCTCACCTATTACCTGTCCGATGGAAGTTCCCTCGTTGAGATCGGTCGGCCGAGGGCGATGTACCTCACATACGACGAGCAGGGCCGGTTCGCGCTCACCGATGGGGAGTTCATTGAGCCGCGCTTATACCTGCACGTGGGCAAGACCGGCGAGGTCATCGATAACTACGCCCGCGATCCGTACACCTATGCGCTCGACGATTACTTCTACATCCTCGACGTTTATTACGTGCGTGGCGATACGCTATACGTCGGCGGCATCGAGATGGGCGGCCCGCCGGGCGTGTTCCGCTGCACGCTGATGACACCCTACGTACGACTCAGGGGTCTGCGTCGGGCCAGCGCGAGTAGCATCTGAGCGGCCTGGCTTCGAACCTCTGGAGCTGATCAAGGTCTCCCACCGTTTGCTCGGCTCCACCAGGGCTCGGAGCACGTGGACGAAGGAAGGTAATCCGGCGCCCTTCCGGCGAGGCGGATTCAAAAAGGCGAGCTTCCGGATCGCGCACACCGTCTGCGAGCCTCTCAATCTTCAACCCCTGACTATATTCCGCCAATACCTCTTGCCTTACCGCAACCGCAGTCCGATAATCAGAGTCTCGACGAACCAGCGCACGTTTGAACGTCATGGCAAACCAAAAAGTGCCACCTGGCCCGACCGAACCCACTGCGCCCTCGGAGCGCAACCCGCCCCCACTCACACCGGCCGCCGATCAACTGTGGTCCGAGTTCCTCGGCGAACTTTCGGATGATGAGTCCTGGGATCATGAGTTCACCCCCTCTCCGTACGACCCCGGGAAAGCCATGCGCACGTTCATCGACCGGGCGAAGGCCTCCGCGGCGCCGGTCTTGATAGGCGTGATCCGAGGTAATGAGGACAACGGCCTGAACTACTGGGCCTGCGTGGGTCTCAACTGGCTGGGTGCGCTCGCGGGTCCCGAGGCGGCGATCGAACTTGAAGCCCGCGCATCGGCCGGAGAAAAAATCTATTGGCCGGCGGCGAGCGCTTTGGAAGCCTTGGATCCGGCGCGGGCTCGCTCTGCGAATTTCGAGCGCGACCCGTCTGTGCTCGATCACCTGTTGAGATTTTACCTCGATCGGGGAATGGAATCGGCCTGCGGGTTCATCGACCGGATTATCGATCGAGGCGATGCTTCAGCGATCGAAAGAACTCTCAAGGACATGTGGCTGCGCGCTGCGGCCGCCAAGAATTTTCCGCCTCGCCTGGCGGAACGTGTCCGTGTGTTATCGCAATCGCATTCCAGCTCCGCCGTCCGCGCCGCCGCAGCCAACCTGCTGGCGGAAGCAAAAGCGCCGGAATCCGCTTCGCGGCTCATCAGTACCCTGGGGAACAATGGCCAAGTAGGCATCGGCGCGATTGAGCGGCTGGCGTCCCACCCCGAAAGTGAGTATTTGCTGATCCCAATTGTTAATGAGGGCAACCTGTCCGCCCTCTCCAACCTGCTATTGCGCCGCCGCTGCGCGGGGTGGGCCACGCACCCTGCATTGATGCGTTCGCTGCTCACGGAAAAACTGGAGAGGCCCAAGCGCGAATGGCGCTACGAAGAGCACGACGTCCATTTCGCGGCGCTCTGTGTAGCGGAACTGCAGGATACCGAACTCATCGGCAGCCTCGTGAAAGCCGTTGTCCCGGAGAATTCCGGGTTCGCATGGGAGCCGCTGGCGAGGGCATTCAGAGCGCTTGGCACGACGGCCCTCCAGGCCCTCCAGTCCGAACTTGCCGCTTGTCCGCCCGGCGAGCGCCGGACCCGGATTGAATGGATGCTCGATCGCGTGGCGAAGCCGTACCCTCGCCTCAAAGAAATGCTCGAGAACGCCGACAGCACTTTTCTTCGTGGCCGCGTCGAGCCCACTATCTGGGGCGCGTTTCGAGCTTATGGAGATATTTTGCTCGCGGTTCCCTCGGCCCATGCCGCCTTCCAACTCGCCTGGATCGACAGGGCCTTCGGATCCGAGATCGTGCCCGCCCGCGTGAATTGGATCCGGAGTCTCGGTTTCGATGATGAAGAACTGTTGGCGGAGCTTGCGGCGCCTGTCGCCAGTCCGCTTACCGGATATCGCTCCGAGTGGGATGGCGGCGAAAGCCGGAAGCGTAACCCTGAACGTGCCGCGCGCGCTGCCGAGGCGGGATTGCCGTCCCTTGCCGCACACTGGTACCGCGACGACCGTTACGAAAGCGCTGCGAAAGAACAGAGAGCCCGAGTCCGCCGGGCTGCCGCTCGAAAGAAAATCCCCCGTCCACAGCCCAACGCCCCTCCGAAGTACATCGCCATTTCCGACTGCGACATCTGCAAAAATCTGAAGGAATATCAGAGATCCTTCGTGAAGCTCGGCCGGGAGCACGAGGCAACTCACCTCCCGTCCGCCGCCGCCCGCCTGCTGAATCGCGAGCGTTGCCCCATCTGCGGGACTTTTTACAAATATAAGTTCGAATATGAGTTCCTCATCGGCGGCAGCGAGGACGAGGAAATATTAACGCGCTTGACGTTTTCCCAGGCGAGGTCATTGCTCACAGCAAGCGAGTACGACGCGATCATGCGGTGGATGCCGTCGAACCTCATTCACCCTGATACCAGAACGCGCCACTATGCGGCCAAATGTCTCGTCTCTCATTACCTCGAACGCTGCGACGCAGGCGCCATACTGTCGTATTTGGAGCACGCTGATCCCGATGTAGTCCTTGGCGCGCTCGATTTCCTGCTGGACGCATCCGACGAAAAGGAAACCACGCCCGTTCTTCTCGAGCTCGTCGGCAAATTCCAGGAGTTGATCACCAGTTCGCACGAAACAGTCGCGCGCTGGGCCGGCGCCATCGTGGACCGGCTTCCCAAACCTCTACCCGGTTGAGTGAGACGAGTGGTGGGCGGGAGCAATGACGCACTGCGGATTCGAATACAGGACGGAGAGATGCGCTAATGGCTGGCGAATGGAAAGTGGGGGACCGCCTCGAGAATCGCTGGGAGATTCACAAGATCATGCGTGGCGGGATGGGGGTTGTATATATCGTCCACGATCACGAATGGAATGAGGTCCTGGCGGCCAAGACTTTTCAGGACGCCGTGTTTGCCCGTAATCCTGCAATTGCGCCCATGTTCAAACGGGAAGCGCTCGCGTGGGTCCAGTTGGACGCGCATCCGAACATCGCACAGGCGCTGTTCGTCCAGGAAATCGAGGGGAAACCGGTTCTGTTCCTGGAGTACGTCAGCGGAGGAGACCTGAGCGCTTGGATCGGCCCGCGGTTGACCGAAGATTCACGACGGGCATTGCACTTCGCCATCGCTTTTTGCGACGGCATGATCCATGCCCGCTCCAAGGGCATCGAGGCGCACCGGGACATCAAGCCGCAGAATTGTCTGGTAACCGAGAATGAAACGCTCAAAATAACCGACTTCGGTCTGGCCAAGGTCTTTGACGATCCCGGCGGGGGCAAGGAAGAAACGGGCGTACTCGGACGGCTGTTCGGCAAATGCGCCGCAAGTCCCGGGACACCTTCTTTCAGCCGGACCGGCGCCGCGGCCGGCACGTGCACGCACATGGCGCCCGAACAGTTCGTGGACTCCAAGCACGTGGGAGCGCATGCGGATATCTACTCGTTCGGCGTGATGCTCTACCAGATGTTTTCCGGACACCTCCCCTTTTCCGGCCAGACTTGGGACGACTTCGAACAGCTGCACAGATACCAGCCGGCGCCGCCGCTGCAGGCCGGACCGCCGGCGGTACGCGGGGTCGTCGAGCGCTGTTTGGCCAAGCAGCCTGCGGCGCGGTGGCGGGATTTCATTGAGGTGCGGGAGCCGCTGGCGGCGGCCTATGAGCATTTGACAGGCCGCGCGGCGCCTCGTCCGATTGGCGGGGTGGAACTGAATGCTTCGCAATGGCTCAATAAGGGCGTTTCCCTTGCGGCGCTCGGATTGCGCGACAGGGCCCTGAGCTGCTATGACCGGGCGCTTCAGATAAACCCGCACTTCGCCGAAGCCTGGTCGAACAAGGGGAACGTGATTCGGGATTCAGGACGGCTGGAGGAGGCGCTGGCCTGCTACGCTCAGGCAGTGGCCAGTGATCCGGAGCTGGATCTGGCTTGGCATAACAAGGGCGCGACCCACGATATGTTGGCGCAGGCGCCGGAGGCTTTGGCTTGTCTCGAAAAGGCCATCGCGCTTAACCCGCACAACGTCATGGCGTGGTCCAGCAAGGGAGTGGCCTTGGACCACCTGGGGCGCAACGAAGAATCGCTCGCCTGCTTCGATAAGGCGATGCGCCTTCACCCGCGTTTTGCCGCGGCACTGGCAAATAAGGGCAACCAGTTGCGGAAACTGGGCCGGCTCGAGGAAGCGCTTGCCTGCCAGGTGCGGGCTCTGGAAATCAACGCGGACCTGCTGGAAGTCTGGTACAACCAGGCCAACGTGTTGTCGGATTTGAAGAGAGATGACGAAGCTCTGGCAAGTTACGACAAAGCTTTGGCCTTAGACCAGGGCTTCGCGCCGGCATGGTCGGGCAAAGGCAATGTGTTTATCGCGCGGCAGAGGCCGGCCGACGCGCTGGCCTGCTATGAGCGCGCACTGAAGATCAATCCCGGCCGCGCCGACGACTGGTACAACAAGGCCGTATCGCTGCAGAAATTGGGCCGGCTGGATGAGGCCGTGGACGCTTATGATCAGTCGCTGAAGCTCAACTCACGCGATGTGGACGCGTGGATGAAAATGGGCGATGCTCTGGAAGCGCTGGGGCGCGGCCAGGAGTCTTACGCCAGTTACGTGGCGGCGGTTACTGCCGACCCGAACAGCGCGTTGGCTTGGCATAACCGCGGTGTGAAAGCAAAACAATTGAAGAAGCTGGAGGAAGCTCTCGCCTGTCACGACCGGGCCGTGGGACTCGATCCCCGCATGGAAGAAGCATGGCTGGGTAAAGCCAATCTGCTGGCGGACCTGAGTCGCTTTGACGAGTCTCTCGCGGCGTACGATCATCTGCTGAGCCTCAATCCGCGGTCCGCATCGGCATGGTTCAGCAAGGGAGCGACGCTCGGAAACGCGGAACGCTTCCGTGAAGCGCTGGAATGCTTCGAAAGGGCGCAGAATTTGGGTCATCCCAAGGCGGCTAATGCCGCGGCCATGTGCCGGGAAGCGCTGGCGAAGGATGCTGGACTGGCACGGCCGGAAGCGGCGGAGGGAAACATGGATCCCGGCGCCTGGCACGACAAGGGCGCGGAATTGGCGGAGCAGGGTCGTCCGGCCGAAGCGCTGACTTGCTTCGAACGCGCTCTGGCAATCAGTCCGAATTCCGCCGCGACCTGGTACGGCAAGGCGGTCGCTCTGGGAAAGCTGGGTCGCGAAGAGGAGGCGCTCGCCGGTTTCGAGCGAGCTCACACGATCTCTCCGGATTTCGCCCTGGCGTGGTACAGCAAAGGTGTCACGCTGGTGTCCCTGTTCAAGCGCTTTGGTGAAGCGCTGGCGTGCTTCGAGAAAGCGCGGCAGTTGGGTCATGCCGGGGCTGCGCAAGCCATCGACGTTTGCAATGCAGAGCTCCGCAAGGAGGCGGCGTCCGGGAGCGGGGCCAGTCCGGATGCCGCAGCCTGGCACGGCAAGGGCGCGGAACTCGATGCGCAAGGCAAGCCGGCTGAAGCCTTGGACTGCTTTGACAGGGCCCTGGCGATCGCTCCCGGTTCGGCCGAGACATGGTTTGGCAGGGCCGTGGTCTTGGGCAAGTTGGGCCGCCTGGAAGAGGAACTCGCCAGCTATGACAAGGTCCTCGCGATTTCACCCCGATTTGCGGGAGCTTGGTTTAATAAAGGCCGGACATTAGGCGGGCGCTTCAATCGCTTCCGCGAAGCGCTGGAGTGCTTCGAGAGGGCGCAGCAGTTCGGGCACTCCTCGGCGGCGCAGGGAATTGCGATCTGCCAGAAAGCGCTGGCCGACGTGGCGGCGCGCGCCCAGGCCGCGGGAGGAGCGAACACACACGCCGGCGGTTGACGCTGCTCTATATCGCAATCTGTATCCCCAAACGGTGTACGGTTCCTCATCTCGACCCGGCTTAATATTGCCGCACCTTCGGGAGCGAAGATGTCATTGAAACAGTGCTTCAGCCCGGAACGTCCAGCGTCCCCGCGCTTTCGCCCGTGTCGGCGTTTTCTGATGATGAGCCTGAATGAACTGGGGAGAGACGGTTCGTCAAATTGTGGCTGCCTGTCACGGTGGGGATGCCGCACTGGAACCACCATCGCCTTTGCTCCCGGCAATCTCAACACTCTGTACGTGGCGACGTCCGGACGCGGCCAAGGTCTGACCAACCTCGATGTGCGCCTCCCGGCGGTTTCCTCGAATGCGCTTTATGCCGTCACCTCGACTGGCATCTTCAAAGCGATCGATTAAGTCGGCGCGTCAAGCGGGATGCGCCAACTTTTGAGCGAACTCGATGGCGCGAATCAGACTGTGCGTCGAAGCGATACCCTTGCCCGCGATATCGAACGCCGTACCGTGATCGACCGATGTGCGGACGATGGGCAGCCCCAGAGCGACATTCACGCCTCCTTCGAAGTCGAGCAGCTTCGATGGGATGTGGCCCTGATCGTGATACATGCACACAATCGCATCGAACTTCTTCCGCCGCACCGCCAGATAGAAAAGGGTATCGGGGGGAAAAGGCCCCTCGACTGGAAATCCCTGCTGTTGAGCCCAGGCAACCGCCGGCATGATCTCCTGGATCTCCTCGTCTCCGAACAGACCGTTCTCTCCCGCATGAGGATTCAGCCCCGCGATGGCGATTCGCGGGTTGGGTATGAGCTTGCGAACCGCATCCACGGTGAGTTGAATGATGGTCTGAATCCGCGGCGTCTTTGCGCTCCGGATCGCGTTCAGGAGCGACATGTGCGTGCTCACGTGCGTCACGATCAAGTCGTCGGAGGCGAGCATGATGGTCACGTCCTTCACTCCGCACAGATCGCCGATCAGCTCGGTATGACCGGTGAATCCGGGATCGGACAGACAAGTCGCCTGCTTGTTCATGGGCAGCGTGACGATGCCGGCGATCTCACCCGCCAGCGCCGCGCGCGTGGCTGAAACCACGTACTCCCGCGCCGCCCGCCCGGATTCCCGGTTCAGGTTTCCAGGCGTGATGCCGCCTGCCCGCAGAATCCCGTGGTCCAGGACGTTCAGCGGGCCTGGCTCGTATTCCGCCGGGCTCCCGATCCGCCGCAACTCGACGCCGTATCCGAGGTGTTCGTTATAGAACCGTAGCGCCTCCAGATCGCCATAGGCGGCAATACGCGGGAGGATCTCTCCTTTTGCAAAAGCTTTGAGCAGGATCTCGGGACCCACGCCGCTCGCGTCGCCCATCGTGATTCCGTAGATCGGTTGATTACGCATCAGTCTCCAATTGTCGCCGAACGCGGTGAAACAAATCGGGATCGCCGAAGCCACCCGCCTTGGTGATCAATAACAAATCGCGCGTCCTCTCCGGCAGAAACGTTTGTATGCCGGCGGCTTCGATACGAGTGACCGGAACCCCGGGAACCACCTCGCCAATGGACAGCATGGGCGGACGCCCAAGCGCGGTGGCCACGGCAAAAGCCGTATCGCCGCCGATCACAAACACGGCGTCCGGATTCTCCGAGGCGGCCTGCTCCACGACGTACTTGCCGTTTTCCTCCGCCACTCGCGAAGGGTCCGAGCCTGGTGGATGCTCTCTCCCAATAATTCTCCAACCGGCCGTTTCAGCATGCCGCATCTGAATTGCCGAGCGCTCGTGCCGGCTGCCACTGATCACCAGGCAGGTTCGAACGCGTGGCAGGGAAGGCGGAGCGCCGCGGGGCAGATCGATCTGCTCCGAAATCATTCCGGCCAGCCCGGCCGGGCCCGCGGCGATCCGCATCGAAGGATCGGCGAGAATCGCGGACGCGGCTTCTCGCAGGTGCTCGTCGGTTTCCCCGTCGAAAATGGTACAGCTCAACGAAGGATGCAGGATCGCCGCGACCGAGCTGGAGCGGATGGGATTCAGCGCATCCAGCGCGAATGCAGTCTGCCCAACCGCAAGGCCGTCCACGTACAGTACGCCATCTTTGACCGTGCGCCCTAACGCTGGATAGGCGGGAGCGTAGCCGATCCGCCAATCCGGATAGATGCGGGCCAACGCCTCCAATTCGGCGGAGATGTTACCGCGCAAAGTGGAATCCGTTTTCTTGTAGACGAGCCGCGGACGAACGGCCGCGCTCAGGACGAAGCGCTCGACGTCCGCCGCTGCGGCCTCCGGGCTGGAGTGCCGGGTTTCCGTATCGTAGACCACCACAGAGGCCGAGTTCGCCGCGGCGGGCTTCGTGAATACGACCGCGGGAATGCCGGCCTCGCTGAACTTCGCGCCCACCTCCAGCGCGCCAGTCATATCGTCAGCGAGAGCCAGAACGCACATTTGTCCGAACCAATGCCGCCGGCTGGCCGGCTACTTCTTGACCAGCCCCGCGAACTGGGCCCGGGTCTTCCTCGGGATGGCGTAGATCATCACGTAGGGATCGTCCGGATTCCGCCTGACGTCGTCCGGGTGATACTCGTCGGCCGGATAGAAAACCTGGAACACCGTTGTCTCGTCCAGTTGCTTGATGTGTTGTCCTGCGCGGGCGCCATCGTTTCTGATGATACCTTTCCTTCCGACGGAGCGGAAAGGTTGTACAACCCGTCCTTGACTCCCTGAACCATGGCAACTGGCTGTGGATCTCCAGAATTCCAGCGTCACTTGTTCAAGAGTAAAGATGGAGACGCGAGCTGGAATGACGCGGGCCTGAACGGATTTGCTGTCTATGCCTTGATCACTGACCGCAAACCCCGAGTACAATGTATGCGGCAATAGCACGACCTGTTTGGGGGCCTTTGGAACGAGCGTCGACGAAGGAATAAACTGGCGGAAAGTGTTTCCAGCCGGTATCTATGCCGTGGCGATCAACCCCCGGGAACCCGGCGACGGTTTATTTTGGTGGCGATAATGGGTTGCGCCGAAGTCGATCAGTGGATGAAAGTCGGGCCCAATGCGAACACTCTATGCGGCTGCGCCCGGCCGGCAACCAGGCAGACGAGGCCGAACCGGGAAGAGATTTGCGAACTGCTGATGGATGCACGACTGGAGGAAATGCGATATGACGCGATTTGTCCTTCTGCCGGTAATGGCTGCCTGGGCCATGCTGGGCGCAGGCGCGCTCCGCGCGGGCGCCAACGTATGGACCAGCCTGGGGCCGCAGGGCGGAACTGTCACCGCCATCGCCATTGATCCGCAGAACTCGGGCGCCGTATACGCCGCGTCCGGCGCTCGCCTGTTCAAGAGCGGGAACAGCGGAGCAAGCTGGAGCGCGCTGGACCCCGGGCCGCCATGTTGTATCGCGACTCTGATGATCGATCCGCAAACCCAAAGCACCCTTTACGCGGTAACTCTTGACGGCAATGTTTTCAAAAGCACCGACGGGGGAACGAACTGGAGTCCGGTGAACTCCGGGCTGCCGGTTGACGCGGGGGGCCGCTACGGTATCACCTCCCTGGCGATTGATCCGCAGAACCCAACTACAATTTATGCCGGGAATGCTCTTCGTGGCGGCGGAGTTTTCAAGACCACGGATGGCGGAGAAAGCTGGAATGCCGCGAACTCCGGGCTACCGGACGGCGGAGTTATTGCCCTGGCGATCAACCCACAGGACCCCGACACGATATACGCAAGCACTCGTGGTGTGTTCAAGAGCACGGATGGCGGAGCAAGCTGGAGCGCGGTGAATTCCGGGCTGGAGAGCGATATCGGCAACCTCGGCCACCCTTTCTCCGCTCTGGCGATTGACCCCCAAAATCCGGACACGATATATGCAGCTGGGTTCGACACCGCGCTATACAAAACCACTGACGGTGGAGCAAGGTGGACGGTGGTGGGCTATGAACTCCTTTTTGGCTATGGACGGCAGGCGGACAGTGTTATCGCCGTGGCGATTGATCCGCGAGATTCGACCAAGGTATACGCGGGTACCTCTGCCGGGGCCTTCAAAAGCACCGATGCCGGAATAAGCTGGAGCGCCGTGAAATCCCGCCTGATCACCGATACCAGCGGTCCCTTGGTCATTTCCGCTCTGGCGATCGATCCCCGAAATCCGGACACCGTTTATGCTATCGAGAGCGATACCAGAGTGTTCAAGACTGCGGACGCAGGAGCAAGCTGGACCGCTGTGTACTCCGAACCAACCACCCCGAGAGGTCTTACCGTTCTGAGAATCGATCCGCAAACCTCCGGTACGATGTACGCAGGTACTCCTGTCGGAGTATTCAAGACCACGAACGACGGAGCGAACTGGAGTGCGGTGAACGCCGGGCTGCCGAACGACGGCAACGGCCACGTGTATATTTGCACCCTGGCGATTGACCCGCAAACTCCGAGCACCCTATACGCGCTCTACGCAGTTACTTCAGCCGACGTCGGTTTTTGGGTGGGCGGCGGCGTCTTCAAGAGCACGGATGGAGGAGTAAACTGGACCAGGCTGAACACGGGGGGCCAGGAGAGCAACTTTTACGATCTGACACGTGGCCTGGCGATTGACCCGCAAAATCCCAGCATCGTATACGTCGGGAATGGCTATGGGGTAATTAAGACCACGGATGGTGGAGCAAGCTGGAGGTGGGTGAACTCCGGTTTCCCGGTTAGCCCCAATTTTGTCCTCCCGAATCAGAACGTCGCTGTAACCACTCTGGCGATTGACCCGCGAAATCCGGGCACGGTATACGCGGGGGTTTTTGGTTACTCTCTGACTGGCAGCGCGCTATTCAAGACCACGAATGGAGGAGAGGCGGCCTTTCCGCGCAGCTGGACTAGCGCCGGGTTGACTGGTTTCCGCTATGCGGAAATCCTGGCGATTGATAGGCAAAACCCGAGCACGATATACGCGAGGGCTGTTATTGCTGAAAGTGGCCTGCTATTCAAGTCCACCAATGGGGGAGCAAGCTGGACGGCGGTGAACTCCGGGCTTCCGAATAATGTAACGGCGCTGGCGATCGATCCGCGAAACTCCAGCACGGTGTACGCGGGGACTGGCTCCGGAGTATTTAGGAGCACGGATGGCGGGACAAATTGGGTGGCCGCGAACTCCGGGCTGACGAACCTGAACGTTCAAGTCCTGCTGATCGATCCGCGAAACCCGGACACGGTTTACGCAGGTACCCACAACGGAAGTGTGTTTGCGATGACGTTCGCTCCGGAACCGTGAACACGCGAAGACTGATAACCTGAACCATCTCCAGGACCAGCGTTGTCCGGCGCGCCATGCAATCCGCTGGCTCCCAATCAACCCCTCTCCGCAACCGGGCTGGCAACGCTCATACGATAACTGTGATGGGCTCCGGCCGCGCCGGCAGAGGAAAATCACTCAACAGTATTCCGCGTCCGGTTCCAGCGGATACAGCGGACGCCGGCGGGACCGATATTCAAACGCGCCCGGGTCGTCGGCCGTTACTCCCGGAGTATCCACCAGCACGATCTCGCCGGCAACCGGCTCATACGCGGCCCGCGGGGCCACCACGCCTTTCACGATCAGGATGCGCTTCCGCTCCGGGTGGATCCCCAGGCTAAGGATCTGTTCCAGACTCATCGGCGCCATGCGGCGGCTGGTCAGCACGATCGTATGCCGCTGCGGCGTTTCCACCACCGCAGTTACGCCCTGATCGTTCTGCGTCCAGCCGCCGTGCCGGACCTGTGTCTCGACGTACATGCCGTCCGAAAGTGTTCGAACCGTACCCGTCAGGCCGCCGATCCGCACCGCGCTTCTCACTCCCGCCCGGACGCACTCCTGCACCCCCGCCGGGTCGTGCAGAATCACTAGCGCATTATCCACGCCCTGCCGCAGCGCCTCATCGAACAGCACCCTCGAATCGCCGGGACTGCCTCCGCCTACGTTGTCGCCCACGTCCATCAGCACGACGGGAGTCCGGGCCGATTGCGCCGCGTACCGCACCGCGTCCGCCGGCTGCGGCAGGGACGCCGCGAATTCGCGCCGCCGGTCCCACGCCCGCTTCGCCAGCCATCGCGCCGCCCGGCGCGCCAGAGCCGCATCTCCGTCCGCCACCGCCAGAAAGGAAGCGCCCATCTCCTCCACATCGGCGTAGTAGAATCCCATGGCCGCGCTCGCCGTCAGAATGCCGGGCCAGGTGAGCGCTTCCCGGACATCGTCGTAAATTGCCTGCGCGGGCTGCCCGGCCGTGTGCTGGCTGGAGATGCGGATCAGCATCGGCGGACACTCCAGCGCCTGCGTTGGGCGCACTGCCTGTTTCAGAATGCGGTCGAGCAGTGCGGCCGCTTCCAGGCCCCGCTCCCACTGATCCAGATGCGGATTGGAACGATACGCAACGATCGCCGTCGAATGCGCGGCCATAGCCGGAGAGATGTTGGCGTGCAGATCGAGCGTGGTGACGATCGGCGCCTCCGGCCCCAGCAGGGCCCGCACCCGGCGCAAAATTTCGCCGTCGGCATCGGGGAAGCCGGTCGCCACCGTGGCGCCGTGCAAGCCCAGCAACATGCCGTCGACCGGTCCGGCGCTCTGGATAGCTTCGGCCAATT
This sequence comes from Bryobacteraceae bacterium, assembly GCA_035495815.1. Taxonomy (GTDB): domain Bacteria; phylum Acidobacteriota; class Terriglobia; order Bryobacterales; family Bryobacteraceae; genus DATJFH01. The sequence continues at coordinate 7,363 of DATJFH010000343.1, read as the reverse complement.
CGCCGGTGAGCCGCTCGAACGCTTCTTCCGTCAGCGCGCCGCTGGGAACCGCAAAGGCGGCCAGCGCCGGAGCGGCCGTCCATCCGAATTCGCGCGCGCCTTCGATGAAACCGCCCAGCTCGTGTTTCGCGCCCCGCCACCGCTCCATCAGGGCGGCGCCACGCGTCAGGCTGGTGGACGCGAAATCCTCGTAAACTGTCGGACGGGGCAGGAAGGTATTCGATTCGTGCAGCAGCCCGGCGATTCCGACGCGCATCGTGATTACTCCGCCGCCTCGAAGGACTCCTGCGAGTAGGACCTCTCGTGAATCAGGCCTCTCAGTTTCGTCAGGAAGTCCACCACCTCAGGATGCAGCGGGGTGGAGGCCGTATATGGCAGAGTTGCGATCGCATAGCGCTGCGTAAGACGCTCCGCCGCCGCTTCCCACCCCGGAGCGTTGGTGGGAACCAGCGCGAAATGCTTCCGACCCGCCTCCGCCGGAGGCGACAGCGCCGTCAGGTCGCGCTCCAAACCATCCAGGCTGGCGCCGATGAACAGGAACACTCGCGTCCGAAACAACTCCCCCATCAGCTCGGAGACCGCCGGGTTGTCGCCGATGACGCGCCCGCATTCGGCCGGGCCGAGGCGAATCGTTTCCGGCTCATCCAGGGTTCCGAAGGGCTTCAACAGCAGGAACTCGTGCCGCGCCGCCGCCCTCAGTAATTCACTGCAGGTTTCAGCTGTATAGATGCGGCCTCCCGAGTGAGGAAACGCCCGATCCAGAAGATTATCGAAGCTGGTGGTCACCAGCGCCGGAAAATCGAGCTCGCGAAGGAGTTGGTGCGCCGCGGGTAAATCAGAATAGACGCGAAAACGCTGGCTCAGGTACGCGTGGAGAGAACGCCGGTCCTCTATGGAGGACGCAATCCGGTCCGCCGCCAGTCCCGCTTTGCCTTCCGCGAGCTCAGACAAGCCCGCGCGCGCGGCGTCCGCCGTCAGGTGGTTTCCGGACACCGCCCAATCCAACGTCTCCCGCAGAAACTGCGTCCAGGTCGGCAGCCCACCCTGCGCACCCAGTCCACTTCCTGCCCACAGAACGCAGTCGCCGTTGCGGCAGGCTTCTACCAGGGCATCGGGTATCGGACCCTCGTTCGCGAGCTTTCCGCCCTCTTCGGGTTCGGCAATGTTCACGCTGGTCAGCTTTCGAAAAATATATCCGAAGGTCCCATAGAAGAAGTACATCAGCAACGGTACGTACAATCCGAGCAAAGCCAGGAGAACCCACAGGCGCGGAAGCCCCATGCCCAGGTATTCGCGGCTCTGGATCATCCGTCCCGAAGCGAGCGAAATCTCCTTTCCACCTCCGAAGGCGAAGTTCATTCCGGACGACGCCACCAGCGTGGTTTCCTTGCCGGCGCCCGCAACCTGCTGCGGCCCCTGATTCGGTCCCACCAGATAGACGCCTTCGAAGTCGCCGCCGATCAGAACTCGATTACGATCCAAAAACGACATGCTGCGAACCGGCCCCGGCGAGCGAAACGAATTCCCCAGCTGTTCCACAGCTTCGCGCGTGCCCACCGCGAGCCTCGCCGAGGGCGACAGCGTCATCGTCAGATTGTCCTGCGGATACTTCTTGTTTTCGATCAGCGAAAACCGGTCGCCTGTCGTGTCGAAGACCACCGCGGCGCCCGAGCCGCTCGAATAAGCCGCCAGATAGAGTCCGTTGGAGAGAAGCAGGTCCGCTTCAGCCATCTCCAGCCGGGTGCTGGCCACAACCCGGCCGCCGGCCAGTTCGCGCAGCTCCAGTTCGCCGTTTCCATAAAGCGCTGCCAGCTTGCCGGGTCCGGCGAAGGCCAGTCCGGTAATCGGCGCGGCTTTTTTGAAATGCGTGAGGCTGCGCGATTCGGGCTCTGTTCCCGCGATGCGAGTCAGACGGAGGCTGGTGTCGTCTACCCAGGCCACCTCCGTGCCTTCCGCGGATACCGCGAAAACCGGTTTAGCGGAGCTCTTTGCGGCTGCAAGGTCCAGTTCCCGCATCCGCACCGGCGCGCCGGTCCGGGACCAGACGCGCACCGACAGCCTGGATTTCTGAACACCGATGCCGGCCAGGTCTCCAGACGGCGCGAACCAGATTCGCTCCAACCCTTCCACCGGTATGGTTGCCGTGACATGGGTCTCCAGGCGTTCCACTTGCTTGTACTTCGCCAGGGAAAAGAACCCCACCAACCCCGATACGCCTAGAAAAATGCCGATAAGCACGAACCGCATGGTCACAAGCAGAGTATCCGAGACATACACCCACAGTCAAGTATTTGCCGTAGGGGTACTGGAACGCGCTGTGGCGCACTCGTCGCCGCGGGGCTCGCGTGACTTATAGTGACTGCCCGGACGGCCCGATTCAATTCAATAGTGAGGGGAAGAAAAAAAACTACCGGTGGCGAAATGTGATTCGCCCCTTGGTCAGATCGTAGGGGGATAGTTCCATGGTCACGCGGTCGCCGGCGAGGACCCGGATACGGTTCCGCCTCAATCGCCCCGCCAGGTGGGCGAGCACCACGCGATCATGGTCCAACTGTACACTGAACAGGCCGCTGGGAAATTTCTCCAGCACCACGCCAGTCACTTCAATATTGTCTTCTTTACTCATTCACCTTTCCTTAACGGGGCCACCCCTTCGGGCCCGGCAAACCGGCGACGCGTCCTTGGCGACCGGTTTGCCAGCCCGTTCAGACCGTTTTTCCGATCAGGCTCCCAGGGTGACGTTTGCAGCCTGCAGACCCTTGGGACCGCGCGTCACTTCGAACTCTACTCTGGAACCTTCGTCCAGACTTCGATAGCCCTCCGATTGAATCGCGGAGAAGTGTACGAATACGTCTTCACCGTTTTCTCTTTGAATGAAGCCATACCCTTTGGCTGCGTTGAACCACTTCACTGTACCTTTTTCTTTCATCTGTGTTTCCTTTTTGCTGTTATGCGAATTCCTCCGCGCCCTCCTCCGTTTAAAGCAAGAGGGGGTTGCGGCTGGCCTGCACCGGCAACCCCCTCAAATCTCATCGAATACGGAACACAAGAGTCAAACGCGGTACTAATTATACCATACCAATTCCATTGTAAAGCCCGGCTTACTCCCACTCAATCGTACCCGGTGGCTTGTGAGTCAAGTCGTAGAAAACGCAGGCAATGCCAGGCTCGGTAAGAATTTCGGAAGTAATGGAACCGAGCAGGGGCTCCGGAATCGGGGCGGACTGGGCGGTCATGCCATCCACCGAATCGACCGGCCGCAGCACGATCGAGTCCGGACACGAATCGAGACCCAGCGGAATCAACACCACCGGGAACTGCCAGATTGTAGCCTCGAAGCCGCTCTCCTCAGACAGCCGCCGCACCGTCGCGTCCGCCCGCCTCAGAAGCTCCAGACGCACGGCGGAGAGCACGCTGGGGCGTACGCGAAGCTCGCCCATCGCCGCCTTCCCTTGTACCCGCGCGATCACACGGTTCACGCCCACCATCCGGTTGATCAGCTCGGTCGCCGTCTCGTGAAGGCTCGCCGGCGGTTCAAGCCGGTCGAGAGCCAGCACGGGAGCATAGGAACGTGAATCGCCCTGCACCCCGACCGAGCGGATCGGGATCACCCAGCCCTCCGGCGTACGCTCCGGAGCGCCGCCCGTCTCCGAGCAGAGACAGCGGATGGCCAGACCCGGTCCCGGGAACGGGTGCCGCTCGAGCAGTTCGGCCGGCAAATTCAACTCGACGCCGATCTCGCGAACTTCGTCCTTGTAGAACGAGCTCAGCGGCTCCACCACCCGCCCTGCCTGCAGCAGCTTTTGCACGCCGGCGACCCGGTTGTGGTGCGTCTTGATCGTCTCCGCCTTTTCGGCGCCGCCCGATTCGATCGTGTCCGGGTAGATCGTTCCCTGCCCCAGAATCCAATGCCCGTCCAGCAGCCCGCGGGATTCGATGACGCGCTCCTGTACCCTCAGGAACTGCTCGCCGATGATATGCCGCTTCAGCTCCGGGTCGCGAACGCCTTCGAGCGCCCCCAGAAACTCTCCGGCTGCCTGCTCGACGTCGAGCGTTCCCTTCCCCAGGGCGTCGAAGGTCGAGCGCACGAACCCGGTCTCCCCCTGCCGCATCAGTCCGGTGTCCACGTAAACGCCCCGCACGCGGCTTCCACCCAAGGCATGCAGGCACAGCGTGTAAGCCACCGTGGAATCCACGCCGCCGCTGACGAAAAAGAAGACGTTGCGGTCTCCCACCACGCGGCGAATGTCCTCTTCAATCGCCGGTATGCGGTGCTTCGGATCCCAGTCCCGCTCGCAGTGACAGACAGAAAACAGGAAGTTCGACAGGATCTCGGCGCCCTTGGGCGTGTGGATCACCTCCGGATGAAACTGCACGCCGTACAGCCGCCGTTCCGGCTCCACCATGGCGGCTACCGCGCACGCGCCGGTGGCGCCCAGCACCGAAAATCCCGCGGGCGGATCCTTCACCACGTCCCGGTGACTCATCCAGATCTGCTGCCGCAAGGGCAGTCCGCGGAATAGCGGATCCTCGCCGGGGCCGTCCAGCTCGAGCGTGGCGAATCCGAACTCGCCCTTCTCCCCTTTGAGCACCGTGCCGCCCAGCAGATAGGCCATCAACTGCAGGCCATAGCAGATTCCCAGCACGGCAGGCCCCCCGTTGAAGATCGCCGGATCCACTGTGGGACTGCCCGCGTCGTAGACGCTGCTCGGACCGCCCGATATGATCAGCCCCTTCCGCCCGGCTAGGTCGGCGGCCGCCGTTTCGCTGGGACGAACATCCGCGTAGACGCCCAGTTCGCGTATCTTCCGCGCGATCAGATGGCAATACTGACCGCCGGCGTCGAGCACCGTGATTTGAGGTGTGGCTGAGGCGGCGCGCTCGGTCACTTCATACGTTGCACGATCACGCGCTTGGCGGATTCGAGCAAAGCCCTGGCTCTGGGGAGCGAGTCCACAGCCTTCTCCACCATCGGGTCGGTCTCCACTTTGATCCGGTTGGCCTCGTCCGCGCTGAACGCGGTGATGTACATTTCCTTTCGCAGGAACCGCTTGATCCAGTCGTTGTTCTCCGCGAATTCGGCTTCCGTGAACTGGAACTTCTCTTTCAACAGGAACGCGTGGAATTCGTTCATGATATTCGCATCCGGCGCCCAGTTCTTGGGCAGCTTCGCCTCGTGCGAGCCGAAGTACCGCTTGGAGAAGTTGAAAAAGGCGAATTTGCTCAGAAGCTGAACCTGGAACGGATTGAATTTCGGCGTGACGTATTTCTCGTCCGGCGAGATTCCGCCGCCGCCGTAGACAGTGCGTCCGGCGTCGGTCATCTTGACGTCCTGAAGATTCTTCGAATCGAGGTCCTTGTGGTTGTAATAATCGAAGAAAGAAGTATGGCTGTAGTCGCGCTGGATCAGCCGGCCGCTCGGCGTGTAATATTTCGCCGTCGTCAGGGCCAGGCCGGTGTTTTCCTGCAGCGGGAAAACGGTCTGAACGAGCCCTTTTCCGAAGGTGTTCTCGCCCAGAATCCAGGCTCTGTCGTGATCCTGGAGCGCTCCCGATACAATCTCGGCGGCCGAGGCGGAGTAGCGGTTCACCAGGACGACGATCGGATAATCGTGATTGCCGTTGCCGCGGCGGGCCACGTAAGTCTTTTCCGGCGATGACCGGCCGCGGTGCGACACCACTGCCTGGCCTTTCCGCAGGAACCGGTCGGCCACCGCGACTCCTTCGTTAAGCAGCCCGCCCGGGTTGTCGCGCAAATCGAGAATGAGCCCCTTCAGGTTATTCTCGTTCAACCGCTTGAGGTTTTCCTCCACTTCCGGGCTGGTGGTTTCGTTGAAAGACTCGATGGTCATGTAGGCGATGCCGGGCTTGAGCCAGATGGCGTCCTGCACGCTCTTTCGCGAGATCTCGTCGCGAACCACGTTAAAGGTGAGCGGCTTGTCGTTGCCCTCGCGCGAGATGACAATCTGCACCTGCGTGCCGCGCGGTCCTTTCAGAAGATCCGCGACTTCGGTGGTGGTCAGATTGTCGGTCGGCTTGTCGTTCACCGTCATGATCACGTCGCCCGGCCGGATGCCGGCTTTATAAGCGGGCGACCCGGTGAAAGGCGCAATCACGATGGTCTTCCGGTTGCGCTCGGCCACCGTCATTCCCACGCCGTAATAGTGGCCTTTCTGGTCTTCGCGCAGGAGTTGGAAATCCCTCGGATCGAAAAAATTGGAGTGCGGATCGAGCGTTCTGAGCATGCCCGGGATCGCGCCCTTGTAAACGGCTTTGTCCGGATTCACCGGATCGGCGAAGTTTTCCTCCACCACGTTGTAAATGCGGGTGAAAGTCTTCAAGCTGTTTCGGATATCGTCTTCGTTCGCCGCCGCGGCAACCTCGACACGAGGGCCGTAAATGCCACCGAGCAGAGAACAGAGCGCGATTACAAACGGTAGATAGAGTAGAGAACGCCTCTTTTGGGCCATCCGGCAAAACCGTCCTTGCTGTTAGTATAACCCTAATTCCGCTCGGGACCCGCCGCGTCCCATAGCCGGCCGCCCGATGGACCCGTGCTCGACCGCCAATATTCGTAGTCGGCAACCAACCCGCCAGGCGCCGATTCTGGGGTCCGCCCCACTCAGCCTATTTTAGGCGGCTGTCGAAAGGCTCCACGGTCCGAGCGGACGCCCCCGGGCGCTGTACCCGTTCGCTTACAATTGATCTTGCGATCGAAGCGTCTCATTCTTCTGCTGGCTCTGCTGGCGTTGTTCTGCCTGGCCGGCGCTTATTTCTGGTTCGCGCCCTCGCGCACGCCCGCCGGTCAGCTGGCGCTGATCGATCTGGACCGCGCCGGCTTTCCGGCCTTCGAGCAGCTGTTCGATGACGCCGCCGCCAAAGTGCGCGTGGTAGGCCTGTTCTCGCCCACATGAAGCACCTGTCTGCGGGGGGCCTCCGCACTCCAGACAGTGCTGAAAGACTTCGAAGCCGCGCCGCTCGCGGTCTTCGTCGTGTGGGAGCCGATTCTGGTGACCGATTCGGTCGGAGTCCGCACCGGCGCGCTGGCCAGAATTCCGGACCGCCGCGCTACCCAATTTTGGGATAAGAGCCATCGGCTCTCGGCTCAAATGGGCGGACCTCAGACTTTTGGCCAGAAATCCGGCGCGAAGATCCTGTTCGACATGGATGAATACGTCTGGGATTTCGTCGCCGTGTACTCCCCCGGATTCCGCTGGAAGGATTCGAGCCGCAGTCCGGCGTTCGCCGGGGCCCCGGTGCTCAAGGTGATCGCCGATCTGCGCGCGCATCTCGCGGGCGCTGTCGCCGCCTTACACGATCACCACGTGAATCTCGCCCGGTCCGTGAACTCCACGCACCAGAAT
>DATJFH010000342.1:0-25528 GCA_035495815.1 Bryobacteraceae bacterium | reverse complement strand
CGCGGCTTCTTCACCGGGGGCCTGGCCCGGGAGGGAGCCACCCGTGGCGCTTCTCCCTTCATCTTGCGAAAATGCGGCGGCCAAGGCGCGTCGCCCAGGCCGGTGGCCTCGTCTTTCGACGCCAGTTCGAGCAATGGCTCCAGTGAGCCGGGCATTGCGTCCATGGCGGCGTGCGGGTCGCCCATCTCCGCGAACCGCTTCGGGACCGTGAAGATCGTGAAGTCGGCCGGCTCGCACTCCGGCACTTCACTCCAGTCGAGCGGCGTGGATACGCGCGTGCCGGGCAGGGGCCGGACCGAATACGCCGAGCAGGTGGTGCGATCCTTCGCATTCTGGTTGTAATCGAGGAATACGCCGTGCCGCTCCTCTTTCCACCACTTCGAGCAGGCCAGGGCCGGGGCCCGCCGTTCCACCGCCCGCGCCAGCGCCAGCGCCGCCCGCCTCACTTCCGCGAAGGACCAGCGCGGCTCGATCCGCACGTTCACATGCATGCCGCGGGAGCCGCTGGTTTTCGGCCAGCCGCGCAGGCCCATCTCCGCGAGCAGCGACTGCACTTCGAGAGCGACCGCACGCACGTCCCCCCAAACCACGCCCGGGCCCGGATCGAGATCCACCCTCAACTCGTCCGGGTGATCGAGATCCCCGGATCGCACAGGGTGCGGATGCAGTTCGATGCAGCCCAGGTTGACGATCCACACCAGGCCGGCCGAATCGTCCACCACCACCTCTTCCGCCGTGCGGCCCGAGGGAAACGAAAGCGTCACCGTCCGCAGCCACGCCGGCCGCTCGGCCGGAGCGCGTTTCTGGTAGAACGCCTCGCCATCCGCCCCGTTGACGAAGCGCTTGAGAACAATCGGGCGATCCCGGATTCCGGCCAGAGCGCCGGGCGCGACCGACAGATAATAGCGCGCCAGGTCGAGCTTCGAGACCTGCGCGCCTCTGGAAAAATAGAGCTTGCCGGGGTGCGTGACACGGACCTCGCGTCCCTCGATCGAGAGGAGTTCGACGTCTTCTTTTTTCCCCACAAAGTCAGGCTACAACGGCTCCGGTTCCGTGCGCTATCCTGAGAATCCTCGAGAGCCGGGGGCTGCCGCGATCGGCTCAGTTGATTTTGATCCGGACCTGCGCGATCATCCCGGGCTTGATCGCCGGGTTCGGACTCGTGAACTCCACCAGGACCTGGTTTCCGTCGCTGCCCTTCACCTTTCCGAGCATTCCGTCCGCCCCCTGGTCGGGCAGGCTGACCAGCGCCGGCTGGCCGGGCTGGATTCGCCGCATGGTTGGAGGATCCGGCTCGAGGATCACTTCGAGCAGCGACGGCTGGGTGGCGATCTGGATGAAATCCGCTTTGTTCGGCCCCACCGTCTGCCCCACCTCGCCGTTACGGCCCACTACGATGCCTTCCGCCGGCGAAACCAGCTCGGTGGCTCCCGATTGCGCGGTCGCGGTCTCCATGCTTTCGGTCTTCTCGCGGAGCGTGCGCTTCTCCGCGTCCAGGCTCTTGATGAGCTCCGATACCTGCGCCTCGGCCGCCGCCGCCACCCGGTCCAGCGTATCGAACTCGCTTTGCGCCTGTTGGAACTCGCGAGTCGACTTTTCGAAAGTCTGCTTCGGAGTGGCCCCTTCGTTGAAGAGCGTCTGCTGGCGGCGGTAAGCCCTGTCGAGACGGTCGTATTCGCTGCGGGCGCGGCTGGCGTCGGCGCGCGCCCGCGAGGCTTCGAGCCGCCCGGAGATGATCGCGCTCTCGAGGTTGCTGACGCGGGATTGGGTGATCTCCAGATCTCGCTTCGCGTTCTGCTGGCCGGCTTCGAGTCCTTCGTTGGTCAGTCTGGCCAGCAACTGGCCTTCGAATACCTGCTGCCCAACGTCCACCAGAAAGGCGGAAATCGTGCCCTCGAGCGGAGGCGCCACACCGATGACGTGCTGGGCGCGGATCTTGCCGGAAAGATTGATTTCAGCGGCTGCGGCCGCCGGCGACGTCGCAGTTTCGGATGAGGTGGCTTTCGCGGACCTGCCGCGCGGCACGACCGCCACGGCTACCGCGATCAGGACCGCCAAAACGGCCGCCGAGCCGACGATAACCCATTTGCCCCGCATCTACCCCGATGATAGCAACGCCGGGCGAAACAGGCGGCTCGCTGGCTCACGTAGCCCCTCCGCTTCGGCGCCGGTGTCACTTCGCCTTGCGCTTAGCCACCAGCCGCACGCGGCCTTTCTTCGATACCGGACCGATCGTCATGGCCTCGTCCATGATCTCCGCCTGCTCCTGGAGATGACGCTTGTGCGAGCCGGTGGCCGGGCTGGCGCTCTCCGACCGGCCGACATAGCGCAGCTCGCGGCCCGAATCGTCGAGCAGCGGCTGGATCTGCTCGCGCAGAAAACGCCACGCCCCCATATTGCGCGGCTCCTCCTGCGCCCATACCACTTCGGCCGTCAGCGGATACCGCAGAAGAACATCCTTCATCATGGCTTCGGAGAAGGGATAGATCTGCTCCATCCGCACCAGCGCCACATGCCCGGCCTTCCGCTCCTCGCGGGCGGCAAGCAGGTCATAGTAAATCTTGCCCGTACAGATCACGACGCGGCCCACCCGGTCCAGATCGAGCGGCCCGGGATCATCGAGAATCTCGCGGAACCCGCCGCCGGTCAGATCGTCGATCGTCGAGACCGCCCTGGGATGGCGCAGCAGCGACTTGGGCGTGAAGATCACCAGCGGCTTCCGTACACCGCGCCGGTCCTCTCCGCCGTAAATCTGGCGGCGCAGCAGATGGAAGTATTGCGACGGAGTGGTGCAGTTCGCCAGTTGGATGTTGTTCTCCGCGCACAGCGTGAGAAAACGCTCCATGCGCGCGCTCGAATGCTCCGGACCCTGGCCCTCGAAGCCGTGCGGAAGGAGCAGCGCCAGCCCGCTCGGCTGGCCCCATTTGGATTCGGCGCAACACAGGAACTGGTCGATCATGATCTGCGCGCCGTTGGCGAAGTCGCCGAACTGCGCTTCCCACATCACCAGGGTCAGCGGATCGGCCACGCTGTAGCCGAACTCGAACCCCAGCACGGCGTATTCGCTCAGCGAGCTGTCGAAAACGTCGAAGCGGGCCTGCTCCGGCGCGATGGCCTGCATCGGCACGTACCTCGCGCCCGTCTCCGAATCGTAGAACGCAAGGTGCCGCTGGCTGAACGTCCCCCGGCCGGAATCCTGTCCGCTCAAACGCACCGGCACGCCCTCCAGGGCCAAAGTTCCGAAACACAGCGCCTCGCCGAAGGCCCAGTCCACCTGCACGCGAGATCCGTCGCCCTCGGCCAGCGCCTGCCGCCGCTTGTCCACGAAGCCGCGCAGCTTGGGATGCAAGTGAAAATCGGCGGGAAACCGCGTGATGCCGTCGATCACCCGGTCGATCTCCTGGCGATCCACGCTCGTGCGCGGACGCGGGCTGGCGATCTCCTCGGTCGAAACCGCGCTCAGCTCCTGCAGTTCGTAGCGCTCGGCGTTCTGCTGGGCCGCGTCGAAGGCCGCCGCCAGCCGCCCCGCGATCTGCTTGCGAAGCTGGTCGCACTCTTCCGATGTCATCACGCCGTCGCGTACCAGCCGGTCGGCGTGCAGCGTGGCCACCGACGGGTGCTCCTTGATCTTGCGGTACAGAATCGGCTGGGTGTAGCTCGGATCGTCCCCTTCGTTGTGCCCGTGGCGGCGATAGCAGAACATGTCGATCACCACGTCCTTCTTGAACTGCTCGCGGAAATCGAACGCGATCCGGGCCACCCGGATGGCCGCTTCCGGATCGTCGCCGTTGACGTGGAAAATGGGCGCCTGCACGCCCCGGGCGATGTCGGTCGAGTAAGGAGTCGACCGGGCGTCGTCGGAGAGCGTGGTGAAGCCGATCTGGTTGTTGATGATCAGGTGAATGGTTCCACCGGTCCAGTAGCCGTCGAGCTGTGAAAGATTCAGAGTTTCAGCCACCACGCCCTGTCCGGCGAACGCGGCGTCGCCGTGCACCAGCAGCGGGATGACGCGCGCCCGCTCCACGTCGCCCAGCCGGTCCTGCTTCGGCCGCACGATGCCTTCGACTACCGGGTCCACCGCTTCGAGATGGCTCGGATTCGGCGCCATCGAAACCACCACGTCGCGCCCCGATGGCGTCGACCGCACGCCGCTCGCCCCCAGGTGATACTTCACGTCGCCCGATCCCTGCGTGCTGGCCGGATCGATCGCGCCTTCGAATTCGGAGAAGATCTGGGTCAGCGGCTTGCCCACGATGTTGGCCAGCACGTTGAGGCGTCCCCGGTGCGCCATGCCCAGCACGATCTCGTGCACGTTCTGCATGCCCGCCCGGTCGATCAGCTCGTCCAGGATGGCGATCGCGGTCTCGGCGCCCTCCAGCGCGAAGCGCTTCTGTCCCACGAACCGGGCGTGCAGGAAATGCTCGAACTCCTCGGCTTCGAGCAGGTGCTTCAGAATCTCCACCCGGGTGTGGCTCTCGAGCGCCTCGTGATTGGCGTCCGGCTCCAGGCGGTGCTGCAGCCAGCGCTTCTCTCGAGGGTGCTGGATGTTCATGTACTCGCAGCCGACCTTGCCGCAATACGCGCGCCGCAGGGTCTCCAGAATCTCGCGCAGGGTGGCCACCGGCTGGGGCGCGCCTTCTCCGATGGCCTCGCCCAGCGAGCCGGTGAGGAATTCGCGGTCGAGGTCCCAGATCGTCAGACCGTAGGTCGAGGGATCCAGCTCCGGGTGGTAGCTGGGCTCCACGCCGAGTGGATCGAGATCCGCGATCAGGTGCCCGCGCACCCGGTAGGCGTTGATGAGCTGGATCACGGCCGCTTCCTTGGCCGCCTCCGCTCTTTGCGGCGTCAGGCCCGGAAGCGCGGACTGCCGGTCCGGCGCCCACCGCACCGGCTGATGCGGCATCTTCAGATGCGCGAAGACCTCTTCGTAGAAGTTCTCCGCGCCCTCCAGCAGTTGCTGGATCTTGCCCAGAAACATGCCAGATTCGGCGCCCTGGATGATGCGGTGATCGTAGGTGCAGGTGAGCGTCATCACCTTGCTGATGCCCAGCGAGGCGCGCACTTCGGGCGCAACGCCCTGGTATTCGGCCGGATAATCGATGGCGCCCGCCGCCAGGATCGCGCCCTGCCCCGGGAGCAGCCGCGGAATCGAGCCCATCGTGCCGACAGTACCCGGATTGGTCAGTGAAATGGTCGTGTTCTGAAAGTCGGCCGCCGTGAGCTTGCCTTTCCGGGCGCGCTTCACCAGATCGTCGAATACCGAGACGTACTGCTGGAAATCGATTTCACCGGCGTTCCGGATATTCGGGACCACCAGGTTGCGGACGCCGTCCTTGCCTTCCACGTCCACCGCGATGCCGAGGTTGATCTGTTCCCGCACCAGCCGGAAAGGCTCGCCGTTCCTCTCCGCGTAGGCGTGATTCAGCCCGGAATACGAGCGCAGCGCTTTCAGGATGGCCCAGCCGATGAGATGGGTGTAGGAGACTTTACTCTTTCCGACCAGCGTTCGGTGCTGGTTGATGATGCGCCGGTTCTCGTCGATGACCTTGACCGGAATGGTGCGCTGCGAAGTCGCCAGCGGCATGGACAGGCTGGCTTCCATGTTCTGCGCGACGCGGGCCGAAGCTCCCCGCATGGGGACGGCGCTTTCCAAAGTCCCGGGCGCGGCGGCGGAGGGCGCGGCGGCGGAGGGCGCAGCCGGCGGATTGGCCTTTGTGGATGCGGCGGCCCCGTTTCCCGCCGCCTTATTGTGGTCGAATATGTCCTTCCAACTCTCGTCGACCGCGCTACGGTCGTGCAGATATTGCTGATAAAGCTCGTCTTCGAGCCAACTGTTGATATTCATCTCGGAATCGGACTTGCCGGACATGTCTGGGTGACTTTTCATTCTTATGATAACGCGTAGGCCTGGCCGTGCGACCGTCTCTTCAGCTCGAAGTCAGAATGACAGCTCTATGCCGGAGTTGCTTGCCTGGCCGCGAGATAGCCGTCCACCCACGCATGGTTCGCCGGCTTGTTGCTTGTCGTAAGTTGAGGACGGCTGTTCCACCCGCTCCGGTTCTTCCAGCCGGCAAAAAGGCGGCTTGTCCGTAACTTCCTCAACCCCCGGCGCGCGGCTCTCGCCTGTGATAAGCTTCAGCCATTAGAGAACTTAAGGGGACTCCATGTTGCTTCTTCTCTTGCTTCTTTTGCCGTGCTCCGTTTTCGCGCAGGCAGTTTCCGGCACGATCTACGGCGTCGTGCGCGACCCCAGTGAAGCCGCCGTAGCCGGCGCTGCCGTCACCGTGCGCAACGTCAACACAAACTACATCCGCAGCGCTCAAACCACGTCCGACGGCGACTACCGCTTCCCCTCGCTTCCTCTCGGCTCATACCGCCTCACCGTCGAGCATCCGGGCTTCGGAGCGTTCACCCAGGAGGGCATCACGCTCCAGGTCGACCAGCAGGCCCGGGTGGATGTAACGCTCAAAGTCGGCGCCGTTTCCGAAAAAGTGGTCGTCAGCGCCGAAGCCGCTCTGGTCAACACGACCAATGCCGAGACGTCCGAAGTAGTCGAGCGCCAGCGTGTCGAGCAACTGCCCCTCAACGGACGCAACTTTGTCCAGCTCATCCAGCTCACGGCCGGAACCAACGCGGGTTCGGCCGGCGACCAGCAGAATAACCTGGTCATCAACCATTTCCGCGGCTCGGCCTTCTTCACGGCCAACGGCATGCGGAGCTGGTACAACAACTACATCCTCGACGGCGTCAACAATAACGAGAGCGCCTGGAACAGCGGAGGCATCATCATGCTTCCGGTCATCGACGCCATTCAGGAATTCAAGGTGGCTACCGGTAACTTCTCGTCCGAATTCGGACGCGCGGTGGGCGGCGTCGTCAACGTGCAGACCCGGTCCGGAACCAATGACTACCACGGGAACCTCTTCGAGTTCTTCCGCAACAGCTCCCTCGACGCCAACGATTTCTTCAACAACGCCAGCGGCAAGCCGCGCCCGTCTTTCCGCCAGAACCAGTTCGGAACCACCTTCGGCGGACCTGTTCTCAAGGACCGCCTCTTCTTCTTCGCCGACTATCAGGGCATCCGCCAGCGCCGGGAACTGACCTACCTCGCCAGCGTCCCCACCCAGGCCATGCGGCAGGGCGACTTTTCGAGCAGCCTGCTGCCCCAGATCTACGATCCCACCACCGCGCGCCCGTCGGGCGCCGGAATCGTGCGCGACCCGTTCCCCGACAAGAAGGTTCCATCCTCGCGCTTCGATTCCGCTTCACAGCGCTTCCAGCAGCTTTTCCCGCAGCCCAATACCGGCGGAAACGCCGTTGCGTTGAACTTCATCAACAATCCCAAGTGGTCGCGCGGAGGCAACCAGGGCGACGTGCGGATCGATTACAACTTCGGATCCAAAGGCACGCTGTTCGGCCGCTACTCCATCGACCGCGCCGACCAGATCTTCCCCAATGAGCTCACCACGCCGCAGAACCCGTTCGGCGGCGGAGGGCGCGGCAACGCGCTGGACGTGAAAGCGCAGAGCCTGGCAGTCAACGGCACTCGCGTCGTGACCTCGGCCCTGGTCCTCGAAGGACGTCTCGGCTTCAACCGCTACGACTTCCTCGGTTTGCCTCTCGGCGCCGGCTCCCCGCTGCTCGACAACCTGACGCTGCCCGGAAGCCGCATCGCCTCGAATGGCGTCTCGTCCGCCGCTTTGTCGATCTCCGGCCTCACCGGCTTCGGTCCTACCACCGGCATTCCCAACTCCAGCATCCAAAACGTCTATCAATGGGTCGGCAATGCTTCCTATTCCCGCGGCCGTCACAATTGGAAGGCCGGCGTCGATCTCAAGCGGTTCCAGCGCAACAACTATTTCATCTCCGCCCAGCCCACGGGACTCTTCGCCTTTACACCTAACTTCACCAGCCAGACCGGCGTCGGCGGTGGCGGTCTGGGCTACGCCTCCTTCCTGCTGGGACTCTCCGACAACATCAGCCGCGGAAACGTCGGCGGACGCACCGGCAGGCGTAACAACGAATGGGGACTGTACCTTCAAGACGACTTCAAAATCAGCTCGGCGCTTTCACTCAGCTACGGCGTCCGCTATGAGCTGTTCACTCCCTGGCACGAAGTGGGCGACCGGATGAGCGCCATCGACCTGGCCACGGGCAAAGTCATCCTGGCTGGAGAGAACAACCTGTTCGGCCGCGCCCTCCGCCAGACGGATACGAACAACGTCGCGCCGCGTATCGGACTCGCATGGCGCGTGCCGGGCGCCAAGCTCGTGGTCCGCTCCGGCTATGGAGTCTCCTACATCGAGGAGTTTGGCGGGAATGGAACGAATCCGATCCAGAACCCTCCCAACTCCTCGACGCAGCAAAACATCTTTACCACCACGGAGCTGCCTCCACGGCGCTTCTCCGACGGTGTGCCGCTGCCGCCGGCCGTCGATATCAACAACCCCTCCGGACAGTATCGCTGGATCATGTACAACTCGGTCGCCGCCTATGCGCAAACCTGGGACTTGAGCCTGCAGCGGGAGTTCGGCCAGCACTGGCTGGTGGACGCCGCCTACGTCGGAACCAAGGGAACCAACCTGCTCGAGATCACCGACCCGAACCAGCCCGTGCCCGGCCCCGGCGCCATCGGCCCGCGCCGTCCGCTGTTCGCCCTGGCCCCCAACCTGACCACCAACGTCGGAGAGAGCGTCGGAAATTCCACCTACCATTCTTTCCAGCTCAAGGTACAGAAGCGCCTTTCATCGGGATTTTACATGCTCGGATCGTACACGCTGAGCAAGAACATCGGCGACGTCGATTCGAATTTCTCCAACGGCGTTCCCGGGGTCGGCAACCTGGGCTCGGCGCAGAACTCGCGAAACCGCAGCGCCGATCGCAGCCTGACCGATACCGATATCCCGCAGCGGCTCGTCCTCAGCTATGGTTGGGAGCTTCCGTTTCTGAGGAAGAACCGCCTGCTGGGCGGATGGCAGATCAGCGGAATCTCGACCTTCTCCAGCGGCAACCCGTTCGATGTGCTGAACCAGACCTCGACGCTGAACACCGGCAGCGCGCAGCGTCCGGACCGCATTGCCGACGCCAGGCTGGACAACTGGACCCTCGATCGCTACTTCGACATCAACGCGTTCCGCGCGCCGGCAATCTACACCTTCGGAAATTCCGGCCGCAACGTCCTGCGCGGTCCGGGGCTCCATACCTGGGACTTCTCGGTGATCAAGGACACCCGCATCAGCGAGCGTGTAAACCTGCAATGGCGCACCGATCTGTTCAACGCCGCCAATACGACGCAGTTCAACTCGCCTGGAAATTCGATCGGATCGCCGCAAGCCGGCCGCATCAGCTCGACCCGCTTTTCCACCAACCGGCAGATCCAGTTCGTCATGAAGCTGTTCTTCTGAGTCCGTCGCCGACGCAGGTCATCCTCTGGCTCGAACCGATTCAGGATTCGGCGTCATTCGTGGAGCCAAGAGCCTGGATCTGACTCCAGATGGGCGCTGCCGGCGGATTATAGCGGCTTGCGCAGCGCGATGCCCAGTTCCTTCAACTGCCGCTCCGGCACCGTCGAAGGAGCGTCGCACATCAGGTCCGTTCCCCGGGCTGTTTTGGGGAAGGGGATCACGTCGCGAATGGAGGTCTCACCGGCCAGAATCATTACCAGCCGGTCGAGTCCGAGCGCAATTCCGCCGTGCGGCGGAGCGCCGTACTCGAGGGCATCCAGCAGAAATCCGAAACGGCGATGGGCTTCCTCCGGCGTGAATCCCAGGGCGGCGAACACCTTCGATTGAACGTCCCGGCGATGAATACGGATCGAACCCGAGCCCAGCTCGACGCCGTTCAGAACCAGGTCGTAGGACTTGGCGCGGCAGCGGGCTGGGTCGGCGGTCAGCTTCTCCAGATCGTCGTCGTGCACGGAGGTGAACGGATGGTGGGCGGCGTTCCAGCGCTGGTCCTCCTCATCCCATTCGAACATCGGGAAGTCCATCACCCAGAGGAACTCGAATTTTTTCGGATCGAGCAGCTTGTGCCGATCGTTGTACTTCTGGGCGGCGAACAACCGCAATTGCCCGCAGGCCTGGTAGACGGTCTCCTCGGGACGGTGTCCCTTCGGCTCGCCGGCCCACGCTGCCAGCAGCAGAAGATCCTCTTCGGAAGCGCCGGCGCGTTCGCGCACCTTCGCCATCGCGCCGGGGAAATCGCGCTCGAGACGTTTCGCGTCGTCGAACACGCGCAGCCCGCGCTCGGTTCCGAAGGCCTTGAGCTCATCGCGCTCTTTGCGGCTGAGCGCGCCGGTTCGGGGAATGCGCACGGCCATCAGCGGCAGTCCGTGGGCGGTAAGCTCCGGGAGCAGATCCTCCACCGGATCCATGGGGGGCAGCCGGCAGTCCGGCTTATCGCTGCCGTAGCGGCGCATGGCCTCGGCGTAACTGAGGCGGGGGAACGGAACCGGCGTTTCGAATCCGGCCACCTGGCAGACCCGCTTCACCAGCGGCTCGATCACCTCGAAGATCTGCTGCTCCTGGGGAAACGACATCTCCAGATCGATCTGGGTGAATTCCGGCTGGCGGTCGGCGCGCAGGTCCTCGTCGCGGAAACAGCGCACGATCTGGAAGTACTTGTCGAAGCCGCTGACCATGAGCAGCTGCTTGAAGATCTGGGGGGATTGCGGCAGCGCATAGAAAGAGCCGGGCTGGACGCGGCTCGGCACCAGGTAGTCGCGCGCGCCTTCCGGCGTCGAGCGGGTCATGAACGGGGTTTCAATCTCGAGGAAGCCTTTCCCGTACAGCACCTCGCGCACGGCGAAGGAGATTTGCGAACGGAGTATGATGTTGCGCTGCATGCGGGGACGGCGCAGATCCACGTAGCGGTATTTGAGCCGCGCGTCTTCGCTGACGTCGACGTTGTCCTCCATGGGGAACGGCGGGGTACGCGATTCGTTCAGGATCCAGATCCTTTCGGCGACTACTTCCACTTCTCCGGTGGGAATATTGGGATTCACGGTCTCCGGCGTCCGCAGGGCCACCCGTCCTTCCACGGCCACCACGTACTCGGAGCGCAGCATTTCCGCTTTCTGATGCACCGCCGGATCGGAGTCCGTATGGAACACGGCCTGGGTCACTCCATCCCGGTCGCGCAGATGAATGAAGATCACGCCGCCGAGGTCGCGGCGGCGGTGCACCCAGCCCATGACAAGAGCGTGCGAGCCGGCGTCCGACGCGCGCAACTGGCCGCAGCTGTGAGTCCGCTCGAGGTTTCCGAGGAAGTCCAGTGGAACACTTGATTGCATATCTGTTTTTTGCATCATTTTACCCGCAGCGGAATTTCCGCCGCGCTTACGTTTTCCTGAGCGCCGCTTTGCATATTCTTGAGGGCATACCGGCCGGCGGCGATCTCGTTGTCGCCGACGATGAGCGTGAAGCGGGCGCCGAGCTTGTTGGCCAGCTCCATGACGCGTTTCAGCTTCCCTTCCGCGCCCAGCTCCACACTGACGCCGCCGCGCCGCAGATCCCTGGCGAGCACTCCGGCATGATGGAGCGCGGCATCCCCCAGCGGCGCGATAAACAGGTCCAGCGCGGGCGGCGTCTGCGACTCCTCCACGGCCATCACCAGCCGGTCTTCGCCGATGGAGAAGCCGATGCCCGGAGCCGGGACTTTCGAATCGAGCATCTCGGCCAGGCCGTCGTAGCGCCCGCCGCCGAGGACGGAGTTCTGGGCGCCGAGAGCGCCGTGCACCACTTCGAATGTCGTGCGCATGTAGTAATCGAGTCCGCGCACCAGGCGGGGTTTTACTTCGAAAGCGATGCCGCGCTCGGTCAGGAACTGTTTGACGGCCTCGAAATGCGGGCGGCATGCTTCGCACAGGTAGTCCAGAATGGACGGCAGTTTGTCGATGACGGGCTGGTCGGCTTCGACCTTGCAGTCCAGGACCCGCAGCGGATTGGTCACGGCCCGGCGCTGGCAATCGCCGCAGAGGCTGCCGGCCACTCCGGCCAGCTCCTCTTTCAGCTTCTCGATGAAACGCGGGCGGCAGCTCGAGCAGCCGACCGAGTTCAGGAGCACTCCGAATCCCTCGAGCCCGGCCAGGGAAAGGATCTCCACCACCATCTCGATCACTTCGGCGTCGATGGCGGGCGACTCCGATCCGATGGCTTCCGCGCCGATCTGGTAGAACTGGCGGTAGCGGCCCTTCTGCGGCCGCTCGCGGCGGAACATGGGACCCATGTAGTAAAGCTTCTGCACGCCGGGCCGCTGGTCGAGACGGTGTTCGATATAGGCGCGTATGACCCCGGCCGTGTTCTCCGGGCGCAGTGTGAGCGAGGCGCCGTCGCGGTCCTCGAAGGTGTACATCTCTTTCGTCACGATGTCGGTATCGGCGCCCACGCCCCGGGCGAAGAGCTGGGTTTCCTCGAGGACCGGCGTGCGGATCTCGTGATAATTGTAGGCCTGGAACACACGGCGGGCGATGGCTTCGACGCGGTTCCACGCCGCGGTCGAAGGCGGCAGCAGGTCCCGGGTCCCTTTGACTGCGCGAATCACTTCGTTTCCTCGTCCAAATAGATCTGGCGATACAGGATGTAGCTGTCGGCGTGCCGCTGGATGCGCGCGCGGTCCTCCGGTCCGGCCGGGCGCCGCACCTTGCCGGGCATTCCCATCACCACGCTTCCCGGCGACACCTGCATTCCTTCCGTAACCAGCGCTCCGGCGGCGATGATGGATCCGGTCCCGATCCGCGCGCCGTTCAGCACGATCGCGCCCATGCCGATGAGGCACTCGTCCTCGATCACGCAGCCGTGCAGCGTCACCGAGTGCGCGATGCTCACGCGATTCCCCAGGATGAGGGGGAACTCGTCGCGCTGCACGTGCAGACAGCAGTTGTCCTGCACGTTGGTCTCATCGCCGATGCGGATGTAATGCACATCGCCGCGGACCGTGGTGTTCGGCCAGATGCTGGACCGCTCGCCCACGACGACATCACCAATCACTTGAGCGCTGGGATCGATATAGGCGGTCGCGGCGATTTTCGGCGTTACGCCGCGATAGCCACGAATCATTGAATTTCTATCGTATCAGCTTCAACCGGGCCAGTCCAAAAGAGCGGAAGCAGCCCGAGCGGCGGCACGGGTTCGCGACGGGCCGCGCTTCGCGCCCCTGCTGGAGCGGAAACGCCGCTGGAGCTTTTCTTTCGCGACAGGGTTTTCCGCAGATCGAACCTCGGCGGCGACCACGAGGCGTTCTCCGCCATGACGAGGGCGACAATGATCACCGGATCCGGTCACGGCCGAGACGAAAACAACGGCCGCCGGCAGACCAGCGGCCGAGAGGCCGGCAAATGGGCGGTTCCTGGCGCGCGGGCGGCGTCAATGAGAGAATACGCCCATGAAGCTTCGGACTCTTTTGCTCGCTTTGTGTCTTCTCCCGACTCTTCCTGCCCAGGTAGACACAGGCACGATTGCGGGGACGCTGACGGACTCTTCCGGCGCAGTCCTGCCGGGCGCGTCGGTGGTGATCCGGCAAACCGAGACGCACCAGGAATTCAAACTCTCGTCGAACGAGCTTGGCCAGTTCGTCTCCCCTCCGCTTCCCCCCGGGCCGTATGAAGTGGCCGCGGAAAAGCAGGGCTTCCAGCGCACGGTCACGCGCATTCAGCTGACGCTCAACCAGCGGGCCGTGGTGAATCTTTCGCTGCAGATCGGCGCCAGCCAGCAGGAGGTGACGGTGGCAGCGGAGACGACCCTGCTCGAGACCGAGACCACCACGATGGGCAACTTGCGCACCGGCCAATCCGTACGCGACCTTCCGCTCAACGGCCGCAACTTCGCCTCGCTGCTGAGCCTGACCACGGGCGTGGTGCCGGCGCAGCAGCAGGTCCAGAGCCAGTCCCTGACGCCCATGCGCGGCGTGACCGCCAATACGGTGAACGGAGTGGGCTTCCGCTCGAACCAGATGCTGGTGGACGGGATGGACAACACCGAAGTCCACAACGGCCAGGGCATCGTGATCTACCCGCCCATCGAAGCCATCCAGGAGTTCAATGTGCAGACCAGCGTGGCCAGCGCCGAATTCGGACGAGGGGGCGGCAACATCAACATCCGGCTCAAGAGCGGCGCCCAGGAGGTGCACGGCGCTCTATTCGAGTTTCTGCGAAATTCCTCGCTCGACGCCAAGAATTTCTTCGACGCGCCGGGCAAGACGCCGCCGCTGCGCATGAACCAGTTCGGCGGCGTGGTGGGAGGGCCGGTGCTCTTTCCCGGCCGCCCCCGGAACCGCACCAACACATTCTTCTTTTTCGACTACGAAGGCCTGCGTTTCCGCCAGGCCCAGACCTTCCGCTCCACCGTGCCTCTGCCGACGTTTCTGGACGGGGATTTCTCGGCGTCCCCCAATCGCATTTTCGATCCGGCGACCACCACCGGCCAGACGCGCACGCAATTTCCGAACAACATGATTCCGCAGAGTCGCATCGATAAAGTCGGCCGTAATCTTCTGGCGATTTTTCCCGCGCCGAACCTGCCGGGCATCAGCAATAACTATCTCCTTAATCCGGCCGAGACCCGCGACGGCAACAACTGGGACCTGAAGATCGATCACCGGTTCAGCGACCGCGACCTGACGTTCTACCGCTTTTCGAGGCATCTCACCGGGGACTTCGTGCCGGGCGGTCTGCCCGCTCCCGCCTGGGGCAGCACCAGCGCCGGCCTTTCGCGCTTCCCGGTGCATCAGTTCGTGGCCAGCTACACGCACATGTTTACGCCGCTGCTGGTCAACGAGGCCCGGGCCGGGGTCGGACGGCTGTTCATCGATTCGCACCAGCCCAACTACGGAGTCAACGTCGCCGACCAGGTCGGGATTCCGGGCATCAATTCCGGGAGCGACGTCATCCGCTCGGGGCTGCCGCAGATTTCGATCGGCAGCCTGACCGCCAACATTGGCGACAGCGGATTCCGCCCCACGCTGATCATTTCGGAAAACTGGCAGTACAGCGACAATCTGAGCTGGTACCGCGGCGCCCACACGTTCAAGTTCGGCGGCCAGATTCTGCGGCGGCGGTACAACCTGACGCAGAGCACCAGCGCGCGGGGCATATACAGCATCACCGGAATTTATACCCAGAACCTGGCGTCGCCCGCCGGCACCGGCTTCGGCCCGGCCGATACGCTGCTGGGGCTGCCGGCGAACGGCAACATCACGCTGCTCGGCGGCTCGCGCGGGTTCCGGCGCACGGAATTTTCGACGTTCGCCGAAGACAGCTGGAAGCTGAGCCCATCGCTGACGTTGAACCTGGGACTGCGCTATGAGATGTTCGCGTACCCGTGGGCGGAAGTATACGACCGCCAGGCGAACTTCCTGCCGTCGCGCGGAGACGTCTTCACGGCGAACACGAAAGATCTGCCGGAGCGCACGGGCACCACCACCGATAAGAACAACTTCGGTCCGCGGGTAGGCCTGGCCTGGAAGCTAAACTCGCGTACCGTGGTTCGCGCCGCTTACGGTGTGTTCTACCAGGGCGAATCGGTGCCGGAGACGAATCTGCCGAGCCAGAATCCACCCTTCACCGGCTCGGTGGCCTTCACCAACAATGCGGCGGACCTGGCGGGGGCGCGGCGTCTGTCACAAGGCTTTCCCATCAGCACGGCCACCGCTTTTCCCACCGACGGCGCCGTGCTGTATTCGGCCGAGCATGATTTCGCGCTGCCCTACACGCAGCAGTGGAACGTGGGCCTGCAGCGGGAATTGCGGGGGGACTTCGTGCTGGCGGCCAGCTACGTCGGGACGAAGGGGACGGGGAACATCCTGGCTCCGGATATCAACCAGCCGGCGCCGGGTCCGGGAGCGGTGAATCCACGGCGGCCGTTTCCGCGATTCAGCGCGATCAACGAAGTGAGCAGCTCGGGCAGTTCGACCTACCACGCGCTTCAGGCGACCGCGGAGAAGCGCGTCTCGCACGGGCTTTCGTTTCTGCTCTCCTACACCTGGGCGCATGGGCTTAGCGACGGCGACTTCATCGGCGGACGCCAGAATCTGAACAACCTGCGCGCCGAGCGCGGCCGTACGGCGACGGATCTGCGCCACCGCTTCGTGGGCTCGTGGACGTGGGCGCTGCCGTTCGGCAGGAACTCTCACGGCGTCACCCAGGCGCTGATCGGCGGCTGGCAGGCGAATGGCATTCTGAGCCTCTACGGCGGGCTGCCGTTTACGGTCAGCAGTTCGATCAACACGCTCAACGGAAGCGGCGGGCAGCGGGCGAACCGCATCGGAAGCGGCGTACTGCCCAACGACCAGCGCACGCTGCAGCGCTGGTTCGACATCGGGGCTTTCGTCACGCCGGCGCAATATCAGTTCGGCAACAGCGGCGTCAATATACTGGAGGGTCCGGGGACGCGTACGCTCGACTATTCCATGTTCAAGAACTTCTACTTCTCCGCCGACCGCCGCCGCTCGCTGCAGTTCCGCGGGGAGATGTTCAACCTGTTCAACACACCGCAGTTTAACAATCCGAACGCAGCGATAGGAGGAACCGGGGCGGGGACGATTTCGACTGCCGGGTCGAAGCCGACGTTTCAACGGACTTCGCGGAGCATCCAGTTCGCGCTGAAGCTGTACTTCTGACGGGGGAGACGGGCCGGATAGATTCGGCGCTTCGGCCCGTACGCAGATCAACCGGCGGTCAATTCGGCCAGGGCAGGATCCCGCGCGCGATCAGATCCGGCAGGATCCGGTTGGCGATGCTGGGGGCCAGCAGGGTGCGATCATCCTGCGCGCCGAACCAGATCAACTCCGCGATCTCCGAGTTGGCGGCAGGCGCCCCGGCCAGGTCCGCGCGGTAAAGCTCGACACGCACCGTCCGGTTTTCGGCGCCGGCGGCACGGTCCGTGTAGATGCCGACAAATTGCGGATCGAGCGCCCGCACGTCCCCCAACTCCTCCCGCAGCTCCCGAGCCAGGCAGTCCAGCGGCGCTTCACCCGGCTCCTTACACCCGCCCGGCAGGATCAGCGCCGAGGTAGCGCGGTTCTTGCGGCAGAGCAGGATCTTCCCGTCACGCACCGTCAGCAGACCGACCTTGTCATAATCCGCCATGCGCGTTTATTGCAGAACCGGAAGCTGCAGATAGTCGCCGGCAACGTAGAGGCTGCCCTCGGTCACACCTGCCGGCGCCACCTCCGCCAGCTCGGCGCTCAATTGCAAAGGCGTGATCCCGCCGCTCAGCGCGGCGCTGAAGGCGCGGACGACGCGGGCTACCTCGTCGGCCGACTCGTGCACGAACTCCAGACGAAAGTGCCGGATGCCGGCTTGCCGCCAGGTTTCGAAATGGCGGCTGGCCTCCTGCGCCTCGGCGCCGAACACCGTGTTGCGGCAGCCCACGTCGGCCATCACCGGGTGGGCGCGTCCGGCCGGATCCTTCAGCGCAATCCGGTGCTCGTCGCAGGGGCGTCCGCAATCGAGATAGCTCGATCCTTTCGACAGGAAGCGGCAGAACACGCAATGCTCCGTGTGAAAGACCGGCAGGTGCTGATACGCCACCGCCTCCAGTTTCCCTGCGCCGGTCCTGCGCGCCAGATCCGCCACTTGCGCCGCGTTCAAATCATGCGCGGGCGTAATCCGGGCGAGCCCCATTCCAAGGTAGGCGGCGGTGGTGACCGAGTTGGCGGCGTTCAGGCTGAAATCGCCGATCAGGGGGCGATGCGGGGCGGACGTCAGCGCCCGCAACATTCCGCCGGCCCGCACCAGGATTTCGCAATCGAGTCCGAGCAGGAATTGCACGATGCGCTGCTCGCCGGGCTTGAGCACACGGGGGCTGGCCACCCGGGGGACCAGACCCGCGCCGCGGATGCGATCGATCGAAGGACGCAGCCCGTAGAAATCCAGAAAATCGAGCGTGATGCTCGATGGCGAAAGCCGCAGCGCCGCGTCGAGCTGCTGGGGCGTGCGAACCAGAACGTGAAGCTCCGCCGAAGCCGGTTCGGACTCCCGGCCCGGAGCCTCGCCGGCGACTTCCGCCAACGCGGCCGCCGGCTCGCGAACCGTGGCGGCAGGCGGCCGGCTCTGCTCGGTCCGGAGAGCTTCCACGGCGTCGCGGCGCAACCGGTTGAGCACGGACACGGGCGCAAAGGGATTCCCGCTCGTCTCGAGCTCGATCCCGGCCAGTTCGTAGGGCGTATTTCCCAGCCGGCCGAACTGTTCCCGCAACGAATCGACCGACAATGCGCGATTCCGGGCCTGGCCCAGCGGCGCCTCTGACGTCACCCGGACGGAAATCCGCGGCTGGTTTTCAACACTCCACTCGGAGATGAGTGGAGCGCCCTCCACCGCGGTGACCCGGACCCGGACACGCTGGCGGGCGACGGGGGCCGCCGCGCCGGTGAAGACGCGCGCCATCTGATCCAAGTCGGGATTGTGGGTGCGCCAGACCAGGTCGCCCGGTCGGATACGTGCGAAACAAACCGCGCCGTTGCCGAATTGGAGCTCGACCGTTCCGTCCGGCTGCTCACCGACGCGGTATAGACGGCCGCCTTCCTCCGGTTCCTGCGGGCTGCGCCAGTCGGCGGCGTCGAAGACGAGGCCGTCACCGGCCTTGAGCGGAGGCAGTTCGCGGTCGGGCTCCGGCTGGATCCGGACGCGGTCGCGCATCACCACGGTGACGCGTCCCATGAGCAGGCCGCGATGCCTGGGCGCCCGCCCCCGAACGACTGCCTGATGATCGGTGCCCGTCAGGAAAAACGGACCGAGGCCGCGCGAATATACCTGCTGCAGCTCGAGCTCCTGCTTCCGGCCGATTGCGGCGGGCCGGCCGGCCCAGGCTGCGTCCACGGCGGCGCGGTAAGCCCGCGTGGTCAGCGCCACATATTCCGCGTCCTTGTAGCGGCCTTCGATCTTCAGCGCCGCGATGCCCATCTGGACGATTTCCGGAACCTGGGAGAGCGCAAACAGGTCTCCGGGAGAGAGCAGGTAGCGGGCGTCGTCGAGCGGGAGCGCCCGGCCGTCGACCAGAAGATCGTAGGGGAGACGGCAGGCCTGCGCGCACTGGCCGCGGTTGGCGCTGCGCCCGCCCCAGGCTTCCGAGGAAAGGCACTGTCCGGAGTAGGCGACACAGAGCGCGCCGTGAACAAAGATTTCGAGGTCGCATCCGGTCTCCGCCAGGATGGAGCGAATCCCGGTGAGCGCCAGCTCGCGCGCCAGCGTTACGCGGCTCAGCCCTTCGTCCTGCGCCAGGCGGACACCGCCGGCGTCGGTAATGCTCATCTGGGTGCTGGCGTGCAGTTCGAGATCGGGAGCGATGCGGCGCGCCAGACGGACAACGCCGTAATCCTGGACAATCATGGCGTCGGCGCCGGCGCGAGCAACGGCGGCAATGGCGCGCGCGGCTTCCGGGAATTCGTGCTCGAACACCAGCGTGTTGAAGGTGACGTACCCACGCACGCCGCGGCGGTGGAGGGTGGCCATCACATCCGGCAGCTCGTCCAGGGAAAAGCCGACTTTGGCGCGCGCGGAGAAGTGCCGGAGTCCGAAATAGACGGCGTCCGCGCCGGCTTCGATGGCGGCTCGCAATTGGGGCCAATAGCCGGCCGGACTCATGATCTCGGGCTTGCGCGGAGCAGGTGGCGGGGTCATGGCCGATTCTCAGATTTCAGGCTAGCGCGGAAACCGGCTGCAGTGCCAGCCTGAGGTCGGCGAGCAGCCTCGAGACCAGTTCAAGAGAGCGGCTGAAGGGGACGCGGTCCGCCTCTATCCCGAGGGACGCTTCCGGGGTTCGCCGGAGCCGGATTTCTACTGGCCACCGGTCCGACAATTTGCCGCATGACAAGGGTACGAGAACGAAGAGATCCAGCCGGCGGCGGGGATAAAACAAATTCCGGGCTGCCCGGGATATCGAGAGCTCTTTGGCGTACCCTGGCAGACGCGGTTTGAATCCGCCGGTGAAAACTCTCCTTCATAAGCCTTATACTCAGGAATCGTGCCCTCGTCCGATTCGCCACCGATTCTCGCCGATGCCGCGGACGTACTCAGCGATCAGCTGCGGTCGCACCTGGTCCGGCTGTCCACGCTCATAAAACCCCATTGCGGTTTCCTCGACGAAAAGTTCCGTCTTCGCCTGCGGAGCAAAAAATACGATCACAAACAGCTGAAGGCGCTATCGGCAATCACCCCCGGGGCGGCGGCCCGGATCCTTGGCGCGGACCGTCCGGCTGCCGATTTCTTCGAGCAGGTGGAATACAGCGGCCGCCGGCTGGCCAAGTTGAACGTGCCCCCGGCCGACATCATCAACGCGCTGCGCACCTATGACAACGTGCTCGACCCCCTGCTCAAGAAGCTGCTGCCGCAGGAATACACCAATTTCCAGTGGACGCGCGAGCAACTGCACTTCTGCGTGGTCCTTTCGCTCAATAATGCGTTTTACCAGGTTCGCGAGGCGGAGACGCAGGCGTTCTACGACCTGTTTCGGGCGGAGCTGCAGGCCAAGAACCTGGACGAGCTGCTGCGCCAGTTCCTCGAGAACCTGACACGCATCTGCCAGGCGCAGGTAGGCCGTCTTCTGCTGCTCGACTCCCATTCCGATTCCTGGCAGGCCAAAGCGGAGGTCGGCGGCGAGCCGGATCAGTGGCCGGGCAGGCTCACTCCGTCGATTTTGAAGCAGCTTTCGAAGACACGCTATATCGTGCAGGGGGAGGCGGCCGAAAAGCTGATACTGGATCGCGGGCTGGCGGGCAGGTATCGCTCCTACTGGTCGGTCCCGATCGTGGCGCACGGTCATATGTCGGGAGTAATCCAGCTCGGGTTTTCGACTGAGCGAAGCTGGCTGCCGCGGGAGCTGCAACTGCTCGACGCGGCCGTGGACCAGTGCCTGCTGGCGGCCGAAAAGGCGAGGTTGATGGAGGACCTGGCGGCGCGCGAAGAACAGGTCCGGATGCTGGGCGAGCACATGTGGCAGGTGGAAGAAGAGGAGCGCCGCCGGATCAGCCGGGAACTGCACGACGAGGCGGGACAATCCATGCTCTGCATCCGGCTGCAGCTGGAAATGCTGGAGAAGTCGCTGGGACCGTCGTTGGGAGAAGTCCGCAGCAAGCTGCTCGAGACCATCGACGTGACGGAGAAGACGATCATTGAGATACGCCGGATCATCGCGGCCCTCAGCCCGTCGGTGCTGGAGCAACTGGGTCTCTCGGCGGCTCTGCGCCAGCTGACCAGCCGGTTCCGGCGGGTACACCCGGCCCGGGTGAAGCTGCATTTATCGCCTAAAATCAGCCGCTTGCCGGCGGACGCGGAGATTATCACCTATCGCCTGGTGCAGGAATGCTTTAACAACATTGCCAAACATTCGTCGGCCACCACTGTAAACATTCACCTGAGTTCCACCGATACTTCCGTTGAACTTCGCGTTGAGGATAATGGAGTCGGTTTTCGGGTCGAAGAGGCGCTGGAGAGACGCAACTCATTCGGCCTTTTGGGGATGATGGAACGGGTGGCGCTCTTAGGGGGAGCTTTTGAAGTACAAAGCCTTCCTAGTAAAGGTACGCGGGTTATCGTCCAATTGCCTGTGAAACGGGCAGCCGCGCCGGCCGCCGGTTAGCCTGGTCCCGCCGGCTTCATCCTCACGCGAAGTATTAGGCTTTACGCGGGAGATGTAGCGCCTATGGCAAAGATTCGAATTCTGCTCACGGACGATCATACGCTATTCCGGCAGGGCATCAAGACTCTGATCCTGGCGGAAGCGGACATGGAGGTGGTCGGGGAAGCGTCGAACGGTTCCGACGCGGTGGCCAAAGCCGCCGAAACGCGTCCCGACGTAATCCTGATGGACATCGGCATGACCGGCTTGAGCAGTTTCGAAGCCACCCGCCAGATCAGGAAGAATCGCCCCGAGACGAAGGTGCTGTTTCTCACGATGTACGACGACGAGGATTACCTGGTGGAGTGCATGGAAGTTGGAGCGGGCGGGTATGTGCTGAAAGACAGCCCTTCCCAGCACCTGTTGGCCGCCATACGTGACGTGAATCGCGGAGGCAGCTATTTGAGTCCGCGCATGCTGTCGCAGCTGGTGGATGATTTCCGCACGCGCATCAAGTCCGCGCACCGGCTGCCGCGCTTCGCCACGCTTACGACGCGCGAAAAGGAAGTGCTCAAGCTGCTGGCTGAAGGCAATTCGGTGAAGGAGATCGCCGGAAATCTGAAGTTGAGCGTAAAGACCGTAGAGGCCCACAAGTTCAACCTCATGCGCAAGCTGGATATCCACAACAAGGCGCAGCTGGTGCAGTACGCGATTCAAAAGAAGATCATCAAGATCCCTGTCGCTGTCTAGATACACAGCGTCTTTCCGGCGCCGGTCTTTCCAGCGCGCCGCGTGAGCGCATCTCCGCCATCCACGGCGGCCAATCGATGGTGCGGCGTTGGATCGGCCCTCAAACCCATAGCTTTTCCGGAACTGCCTAATGTGTCCACCATCCTGAACCGCACCTCCGCGCTCAGTTGAAGCAGTGTGTTGCTGGTGATACTGTTCAGGAACAGTCTTGACCCTCGAGAGGTTTACAAAATGGATCGACGATCATTTTGCATTTCGGTCATGGTGACGCTGTTTCTGACTGTTGTTCCGGTTTGGGCCCAAGCCACAGGCACCATCGACGGCACGGTGTACGACAAGAGCGGCGCGGTGGTTCCGGGCGCGCAGATTACGGTAACGAACGTCAATACGAATCTTGCCAGGCGAGTCCATTCGGACGGCGCCGGCAAGTACACGGTTCCGTTTCTGCCGGTAGGGCTCTATAAAGTGCTCGCCGAAAAGGAAGGCTTCGCGGGCGCCCTGAAGCAGAATGTGGAGCTGCAGGTGAACACCACCGTCCAGGTGAACGCGGAGATGGCGGTTCGCTCCTCCACCGAGCAGGTCCACGTCACGGCCGAGCAGACTCTGGTGCAGAGCACCTCGACAACCCTGGTACAGGTTGTGGATCAGAAACGAATCGAGGATCTCCCTCTCAACGGACGAAACGTGCTGCAACTGATAGCCGTCAACGCCGGCGTGTCAACCGAGAAGGCGGGCGGCGGAACCACTCAGATCCAGACTCTCGGCGGCTACGCAGTAACCACCGCGATCAACGGCTCGCGCGGCACCGGCACCAACTATGTGCTGGATAACGGCGACAACAACGACAGCTACACGAACATCTCGCTTCCCTTCCCCAACCCGGACGCGGTGCAGGAATTCAGTATCCAGACCAGTACGTTCGACGCTCAGTACGGGCGGGGCGTCGGAGGGGTAGTCAACGTGGTGACCCGGTCCGGAACCAACGATCTGCATGGCAGCATGTTCGAATACCTGCGAAATTACGAATTGAACGCCGCGAACTTTTTCTCGGGGCGGGACGCCATCAAGCGCAATCAGTTCGGCTTTAGCGTGGGCGGTCCGCTGATCCTGCCGAAGCTCTACAAAGGCAAGGACCGCACGTTCCTGTTCGGCTCCTACCAGGGAACGCGCCAGCGAACGGCCACGCCCGGCGCGCTGCGGAACACGCCCAGCGAAGCCATGAAGCGCGGGGATTTCTCGGAGTGGCTGCGGCCGGACGGCGCCGGCGCCATTCACGATCCGCTCGCTCCGGCGCAGTACTTCCCCGGAAACATCATTCCAACCGCGCGTTTTGACCCGACCGCGCGCAAACTGCTGGATTATCTTCCAGCCTCCGCCGTGGGATCGTCGTATCAGTACCGCTTCGGCACGCCGGTTCAAATAGACACCGACAACCAGATGATCCTGCGCATGGACCATCAGTTTTCTCCCAAGCAACGCCTTTCCTTCCGCACTTTTTATATCTGGGTGGATTCGCCCTGGAGCTACGCGCCGGGGAATCTCTATTTTGTCGCCGCCGGGCAGAAGGGCTACTCGCAGAACAGCACCGTCAATCACACCTACGTCATTTCCTCGCGGTGGCTGAATGACTTCACTGCCTCGATGAATACCACCGAGTCAAACTCTTTTCCTCCCCAGGAGCTGGGCGCTGTCACCCTGCAGGCGCTGGGAGCGCGGGTCAAGACGCTGCCCGATCAACCCTACATGATCCTGAACATCACCGGCTGGAGCCAGGTTACACTCGGCCAGGGATACACGCAGGTCCAGAAGAATTATCAGTATGCCGATACTGTCAGCTATGCCACGGGCCGGCATAATTTCAAGGCGGGAATCGATTTCCGGCGCTATAGCCTCGACAAGACCGCTCCGTTCCAGAGCGGCGGAGTGGCCGGCTTCAACGGCCAGCTCTGGAGCGACCGCGGCAAGCAGAACGCCGGAAATGCGTTCGCCGAGCTGATCCTGGGAACGGCCTCCAGTTGGGCTCAGCGCACCGGATGGTCCGAGCTTTTGACGGCCAATTACATTGCGTTGTTCGCCCAGGAAGACATCCGACTTACCCCGCGGCTGACCGCCAATCTCGGATTGCGGTGGGACCCCCGGTTCGATTTCAGCGAGCGGGACGGCAAGCAGATGACGTTTATACCGGGCACGAAGAGCGAGCGCTTTCCGAACGCCTTCACCGGACTCCAGTTCCTCGGCGATCCCAACGTGAAGGACGCCGTCCTGCAGCCCGACCGGAACAATCTCGCGCCCCGCCTGGGACTGGCGTATCAGCTTACGCCGCGCACCGTAGTCCGCACCGCTTATGGCATCTTTTACGATCAGCTCATGGGTGTCGCCAACAATCGAATCGGAAGCGGCGAACCGTTCATCCGGTCGGTTTCCCTCAACGGGCCGGTGAAGCTCTCCGATCCGTATAACGGCAGGCCGATCCTCGACCCGACGCCGCTGGTCCCGGACAAGAGCTTCGCATTTACGCCTTATTCCACCTGGGCCGTGCTGTCCAAGTACATGCCCTCGTCCTACGTGCAGAACTGGAATCTGATCGTGGAGCGCCAGATACTGGCGAACCTTCTGCTGCGGGCCGGGTATGTGGGCTCGAAGGGAACGCACCTGCTGCAGTCGGCGGAGATCAATCCGGCGGTTTACGGTCCCGGCTCGACGGTCTCGAACGTCGATCAGCGCCGTATTTACCAGCCTATCGGCGGACTTCAACTGGCCACCGACAGCGCCTATTCCAGCTACCATTCCCTGCAGGTGACGGTTCAGAAGCGCTGGAGCCACGGCTTCACGATTTTGGGGAATTACACCTGGTCGAAGTCCATCGATCCGCTGTCGAGCAGCAACGCGAACGGCTCGGGGACGGGGCCGGATCCTTACAATTACGGCCGGAACCGCGGACTCTCGGATTTCGATGTGGCTCACCGGCTGGTCGTCTCCGGCCTGTGGGAACTGCCGACCCTGCGGAATCGCGGGATGTTGACGCGGCAGATTCTGGGCGGATGGCAGAACAATTATATTTTCTCCGTACAAACGGGAGCGCCGATGACGGTGGCCAGCGGCGTCGATAACGCGCTGGTGGGCGTGGGGGCCAACTTCGCCGACCTGACCGGCGTCGACTGGCGGCAGCCGGACGGCCGGAGCAAGGCGCAACAGATCAGCAACTGGTTCAACCCGGCCGCGTTTCGAGT